>VFJJ01000106.1 GCA_009886115.1 Actinomycetota bacterium | reverse complement strand
GTTCGTCTGGGGATACGCACGCGCAGAAGGCGACCAGGCTCGCCACGGCGCTCCACTTGGCAATGGTCATCTAGAGACGGCTCCTATTTCGAGGCTCTGAGAAGTTCGTGATGCTAACCGCCCGAAAAGTTGCAGCGAACTTCCGCGCGAAAGTGTACGCGCTCGGCCCCAACACCAGCAGATGTGCCCCTCGTTGACCGCCCAGGAGCAGACGTACCGGAGAGCCGTGATCTTGCGGCGGCGGTATGCGACGCTGAGCTCACCAGCGAGCACCCATTGCGAGACCTCCCGGCGCCGGAGCTGGCGGAGTTCCGGATCGCCGAGATCGGTGACCGCTCCTCTCATGTTCGAGGAGTAGTTCGCCGCGGTGAGCGGGGCGAGGAGGCCGGCGCGACGCCCGTGGTTCAGTGCTCGGCGGGAGGCGTCAGAGAGCAGCATCGGTCGCGTCCCCGTCGATCCGGTCCCACGCCGACGGGGCGAGGCCGAGGTCGTCGCGGATCTCGGCCCGCCACGGTGCGAACTCGCCCGGGTCACCCTCGAACACCGTGCACACCGCGACCGCGGCCCGGCGGATGAGTGCGGCAACCTGGCCGGCGATGACCCGGCGGACCTCCCCGTACACGGCTTCGGGCAGGTACCCGACCGCCAGGTCGAGCCGGCAATCCTCCTCGTACACCCGCGGGGCGAGCGTCTCGAGCAGCTCGACGACCGGGCCGAGCTCGACGGCCAGGGCCGCGTAGCGCTCGGCGACCTCGACGTCGAGCAGGGCCGACAGGTTGAGCCAGCGGGGGACGTCGACGAGGGTCGTGGGCTTGGTCATGGGGCATCCTCCAGTGTTGTGCATATGGCTGTATGCGTTGGGTTGTGGGGGATGGTACGCTTGCATCTGGCCATATGCAAGAGGAATCTGACGGGGCGATGTCGTAGCGTCCCGGCCCGTGGGCAGGAGAGTCGACGTGTCGCACCTCGTGGGAGCCGCAGAGATCGCTGAGCGCCTGGCCGACGGCCACGTCCAGACCGTGCATTCCTGGCGTCGCCGCTACCCCGACTTCCCGGCCCCGGTCGCGCAGCTGCGTCAGGCGATGGTCTGGTCCTGGCCCGACGTCGAGGCCTGGCACCGTGGACGCACCCGGGGTTCAGGCGCGACCGACGAGACAGGGAGCTGAGCACGATCGCGACCCTCCTGACATCGTGTCTAGAGGGGTCACCGTCGTGCATCGGAGCCGCGACGGCCTCTCAGCGTGAGAGCCCGTGCGTGCCCCGGCCTGCTTCGGCATCCCGGCGAGGATCTCGCCGGCCGCTCGTCGTCTCCGAGGGCGGCCGCTGCCAGCTCTGGCACCGTCCCGATATCGAGGCGTGGGCTCGACACACCGGGCGCATGGCGTGAGCCTCGCCCGCTGTCCGAGTCCTCAGCTTGTCCTCAATCTGTCCTCAGCTCATCGAGAAACCATGCGAAACGACGAGAACCGCTGAGCAGAGAATGGGCTGGTCAGAGGGACTTTCAGCCGCATCGCCGCAGGTAGGGAACCATGCCGTACCACTCGCGATCCCAGTGCGTGTGCGGCACGATCGCCACGGCGATCGGCACGTCGCTCCCCGCGACGGTCGAATCGCCGCCGGTGTGTGCTCGGGGATCGGGGACGGGGCTCGGCACGGTTTCAGGCTAGGAGAACACGGTGAGGATGAGAGACTCCCATCCATGCACCCCTTCGAGGTCGACCTGGCCCGGGCCCACGTGTTCTTCGACTGGGACGGCACCGTGAGCAGTCGCGACACGTGCGTGCACCTCTTGGAGCGCTTGGCCATCGCCGATTGGCGCGACGCCGAGCAGCGGTACGAGGCCGGGTTGATCGGCAGTCGCGAGTGCCTCGTCGAGGAGTGGGCCGCCCTGCCGCACGACGAGGCGCTGCTCAGCTCGACCGCCCGGGAGGTCGAGATCGACCCCGATTTCGCCCCGCTGGTCGACGCCCTGCGCTCTGCGGGCGCGCTCGTGACGGTGGTGAGCGACGGTTTCGGCTTCCACGTCGAGCAGGCCTGCGCTCCGCTCGGCATCGAGGTCGTCACCAATGCCGTCGACTGGTCGATCGGCGAGTTGACCTTCCCCAACGCCGACCGCTGCTGCGCGTGCTCGACGTGCGGAACCTGCAAGCAGGCGCCCATACGCGACGCCCGGGCCTCGGGTCGGACCACGGTGTTCGTGGGCGACGGCACCAGCGATCGCAAGGCGGCGCTCCTCGCCGACGTGCTCTTCGCCAAGGACAACCTGGCCCGGTGGTGCGACGCCAACGACGTCGAGTTCACGATCTTTCGGACCATGCAGGACGTGACCGACGAGCTGATCGACGAGCGGTACCATGGCTGACATGCCTGCGTTGACCGGACACCACGAACGGGCGATTCCGACCGTGAACGCCGGCTTCTCGCGCCATGAGCCGAGCTGAGCGGTCGGCAACGACCTGGCCGATCTGGACCGCCACCGCCGGGTCGGGCGTCGTGGCCCTGGCCGGGTTCCTCCCCTGGGCCAGCTCGGGTCGCACGGCGCGTTCGAGCTTCGCGCTCGTGCGGCTGGCCGATCGCCTCGATCTCGTGGCCGCGGGATGGCAGCAGCGGCTGCTCGTGTTCTGGGCGTTGGTGCCGCTCCTCGCCGCGGTCGGACTCCTCGCAGCAGCGCTCGGTCGTCAGCTCCAGGCGCTCGTGGCCGCCGGGCTCGCATCGGCACTGGGCGTGATCGCCGTTGCGCTGGTCGTACGCACGCCGCTGCCGCTGCGCCCGGGGGTCTACGTCGCGCTCGTCGGCTCGCTGATCGGGCTCGGAGGTATCACGAGCCGGGTCGTGGGCATCATCGGGCTCAAGGTGCGCAGGAGCACGTGACGATCATCCCCCGGGTCGTCCGATTTCGGCGCCGGACGACTCCCGAAACCCAGGTGAGGACACCATGACTGACGAGTCGCAGCCCTACCACGGCCAGCCCCCGATTCCACCTCCGCCTCCCGGGCCGTCGCCCTACGGGCAACCCGCGCCGCATCCAGGCCAGCAGCCGACCTACGGACAGCCGGCGCCCGAGTACGGCCAGCCGGGTCCGCAGTACGGCCAGGCGGGTCCGCAGTACGGCCAGCCGGGTCCGCAGTACGGCCAGGCCCCCGCGCCATGGCAGCAAGGAGCGACCTGGCCCGGCGATCCCACACAGCAGCCGACTCCGCCCAAGCGTCGCCGCACGGGCAAGATCGCCGTCGTCGCCGCGACCCTGCTGGCGGTGTTGGGGGGTGGGGCCTTCGCTGTGACCTCGCTGACCGGTGACGACGCTGGCGGCGCCGAGTCGCCCGAAGCGGCAGTGGAAGCCATGTTCGCTGCCATGGGCAACGCCGACATCCTGGGCATGCTCGACGCCATGGCACCGTCGGAGCGCAACTCCTTCAAGGATCCCTTGATCGACGTCACCGCCGAGCTCGTGCGTCTCGAGGTGCTCGACGAAGGCGTCGATCTCAGCGCGATGAGTGGGTTCGAGGTGTTGTTCGAGAACCTCGAGCTCTCGAGCGAGGAGCTGAGCCCCGGTTTCTCGACGGTCAGCATCGACGGGGGCGACGCCAGCGGCACGTTCGATCCGGCTGAGCTTCCCCTGGGCCCGTTCGTCGACGGTCTCATCGACACGAACGAGCTCGACCCGGTCGACGGCGAGTCGGACCTGGCCGAAGAGCTCAGCCAGGACGGCCCCGATCCGGTGCTGGTGGCCGTCGAGGAGGACGGCGGCTGGTTCGTGAGCTTCTGGTTCACGGTCGCCGAGAACGCTCGCCGAGCCCTCGATGCCGACCTGCCCGACTTCGAGGACCCGATCGGCGGCGCCGGGGCCGAGACCCCCGAGGATGCCGTGCGAGACGTGATCGACGCTGCCACCCAGCTCGACATCCGACGGCTCGTCGAGCTCACCCCGCCCGACGAGATGCGGGCCCTGCACGTCTACGGGACCCTGTTCATCGACGACGCCCAGGAACAGCTCGACGACATGATCAGCGAGTCGGGCTTCAGCTACCAGGTCGACATCACCGACTTCGAGGCCACGGCCGACGTTTCGGGCGACATCGCCCGGGTCACCGTCGACCGCCTCGGTCTCACGGCGTCGCTCACCGACGGCTTCACGAGCACTGACATCGTCGTCGATCCCGACACGGGGTGCGTCGAGGTCACGGTCAGCGACGACTTCAGTGACGACACCCAGGAGTTCTGCACCGGCGACGTCCAAGACCAGCTCGACGCCATCGGGGTCGAGCTCCCGACGTTCCTCACCGACCTGCAGGGCGAGATCGAGCTGGCGATCGTGGTGACCCGAGTTGACGGGGGCTGGTACGTGAGTCCGCTCCGAACCTACGCCGAGGTCGTCATCGACGTGCTACGCGCCCTCGATCCGCAGGATCTCGAGGAGTTCGTCGAGTTCGTCGAGGGCATGCGCGGCAACTGAGGGGCAGAGTCGCCCCGCCACGGCGTGGGCCCGCGAAGATGTCGCCATGACAGCGGGCCGGGCGCCGAACCTCCGAGTCGAGCAACAATGGCTCGGCTCGGGGGTCGCCGCTGTCGTGGGGACCGACGAGGTCGGCCGGGGTTGCCTCGGCGGTCCGGTCACGGTGGGAGCGGTCGTCGTCGACCTCACGGTGAAGCGGCCCCCCACGGGGCTGCGTGACTCCAAGCTCCTGAGCCCCGGCGCTCGCGAGGCGCTCGTCCCCCGCATCGATCGGTGGGCGCTCGAGTGGGCCGTCGGTCACGCCAGTGCCGCCGAGATCGACGCCCACGGGATCCTGCGGGCGTTGCGCCTGGCCGGCGAGCGGGCCCTCGCTGCGCTCGACAGCGATGCCGGCTGCGTGCTGCTCGACGGCAACTACGACTGGTTCAGCCGGCCGACCCGGATCGCCGATTCACCGCTCGCCCGTGCGCCGCACCGGGTCGAGCTCAAGGTCAAGGCCGATCTCCTGTGCGCCTCCGTGGCCGCCGCGAGCGTGCTGGCCAAGGTGACCCGCGATGGCCTGATGCGTGAGCTCGCGCAACAGCACCCGGCGTACGGGTGGGAGATCAACAAGGGGTACGCGACCCCCGAGCACATGGCAGCGCTGCGCGAGCACGGTCCCTGCGTCGAACACCGTCGGTCGTGGCGCCTCCCCGGAGCTGCCGACGATCAACTGAGCCTCGACCTCGATGCTCCGATCGGCGGTGATGGTGCCACCGCCGAGGGACGCCCGCCGGCCGACGGGCGCACGCAGGATCAGGCCGGCTGCTCTTCGAGCCCGGTCGTGATCGGGACGCCTTCGCGGTAGTAGATGAACATGTTCTCGATGAGATCGAGGACCTGCGGCTCGAGCTCGTCCCAGCCTTCGGGATCGGCCTCCACCGTGACGATGTTCGAGTAGATCGTGACGCTCGATGCGCCGATGTCGAAGAGCTTCCCGGCCAGCACGTCGGGCGGCCGGTGCTTCTTCACCGCAGCGACCGAGGGGTAGCGCTCGATCTCCATGCTGGTGATGGACCGGTTGCACTCGAATGCCCGCACCCCGGGACGAGCCGAGGGCTTGGAGCTCACCACGATCGCCTGACCCATGCCCCGACGATAGCCCCCGGCTGCCCGCGCCCCCGGGACCGTGCGACGATCGCCTCGGCGGGCGTGGCCTTCAGGGGGCGACGACGGTCAGAGGTTGGCGGACGGATCCGGTGGTGGCGTGGTTGGCGAGACGCTCGATCGACTGGGAGGTCAGCTCGTGGCCGTGGGCCAGGAGCAGGGTGCCCTCGCCCGTGCAGGCGTCGACGGCCAGGACCATGCCGGGACGCAGCTCCGAGAGCGACACGTGCAGCAGGGCCCGCTCGAAGGGAACGGCACGGATCGCCTCGGCCAGCACGGCGAGGAGCTCCTCGTCGTAGGCGCCGATCCGGGTGCGGAGCGTCTCGAGCAACGCCACGCCCCGAACCCCCCGCGACTCGAGCTCGTCGGTGTCGAGCGCGATCTTGAGCAGCCGGGCACCCAGCGGGATGGCGCGCCCACGCGGACCCGGGCTCACCCCAGCGCCAACGGGACCGGCGCCGGGGCTGCCCGAGCGGCCGTCGTAGCGGCGGTGCTGCAGCGAGATGATCTCTCGTACGCCATCGAGGCGCGGGATGGCCGCCAGGAGCTCGACACCGACCTCGGGGACCCGGGCGACGATCCGTTCCTCGTCGGGAGTCAAGGTGGTGCCGTCGTTGCGCTTGGCGACGACCGACGCCGGGAGCACCACGGATCCGAGCTGCGACAACATCGCCGCGACCTCGATCTGCCACGGTGCTGGCACGTCGATGCCGACCATGGTGCACGTCTCGAGCAGGTAGCCGATCCAGTCACGGGCCCGCATCGCTCGCCCGAACGCGCCGGGATCGGTGAGCGACAACGCCTCCAGCAGAGCCCGCACGGCCCCGCGGAGGGTCTGCTCGAGCAGCACCTGCTCGGCGACCACCAGGTTGTGCTGGTCGACCGCGGCATCGAGCGCGGCCGCCAGGTCGTCGGGTGTGGTGGGCTTGGTGAGGATCCGGAACACGTTGCCCTGGTTCACGGCGTCGAGCGCCGCAGGGAGATCGGCGTGGCCGGTGAGCAGCACGCGGCACGTCCCCGGAGCGATCTCGCGGGCCTGGTGCAGCAGGGTCACGCCGTCCATCTCGGGCATCTTCAAGTCGGTGAGGAGCACGGCGAAAGGACCGTCGGCCGCCAGGGTCTTGAGCGCAATGCGCGGCGACGGCTCGACCACGATGTCGTAGCGGGACCGCAGGACCCGGCTCAGGCTCTGCAACGCCAATGCCTCGTCGTCGACGCACAGGATCCGCGGGCGCCCGTCGGAGGCGGTGACGACGCCAGTTGCGGTCGAGCCCGAGAGCGCCCGGTCGATGAGCGTTGCCATGGGGATGTGACCGTGCTCGTCGGCAGCATTGGCCAGCGCAGTGGGGGAGGACGTCATCCTCGGGCCTTTCCGGTGGGGGACGAGACGATGGTTCCGAGACTGGTCTCGGCTTCCTCGACCGACGCCGACACCGGCATCGACAGGAGGATCGAGCCCACCGGGGAGCGAGCCGACCAGTTGCGGAGACGTTCGATGGTGCTCGGGGTGAGCTCGTGACCGCGAGACAAGAGCAACGTCCCACCCTGGGTCACCAGATCCCGGGCGATCCTCGTTCCCACGGGGAGGTCCCAGAGGTCGGTGAGATCGACCTCGGTGAGTACCCGGGGGCGTTCCTCGGCATGGAAGATCCGGGCCAGCACGCTCAGGACGGCGGGGTCGTAGGCGCCCACACGTCGGCGCATGATCTCGACGGTGTCGGCGGCGCTGAGACCACCCGAGTCGAGCTCCTCGAAATCGCGGGCGACCTTCAACACCCGTGACGCCAAGGGAATCTGGTCGCCGATGGGTCCCGGCGTCGGCCGGCGGGACCCGACTGTCGTGCCGGTGGCGGCCGCACCGTCGTGCCGGCGATCGCGCCAGCGCAGGATCTCGCGTACGTGCTCGAGACGCGGGATGGGCGTGACGAGACGGTCGACGACCTCGGGGAGCCGATCGACCATGGCCTGCTCGTCGGCCGACAGCACGGTGCCCCCGTAGAGCTTGTCGACGACGTCGGCGGGGAGGGTGACCGCTCCGATGTCGGCCAGCATGGCCGCGATCTCGAACTCCCAGGCTCCCTCGGGCTGGAGTGCCGCGCTGAGCTGGGTGACGATCCGTGTGGCGCGAACGCTGTGAGCGAAGGCCCTCGGATGCGCCAACGACAAGGCCTCGAGGAAGGCCGCGATGCTGCCGCGGAGCGTCTGCTCCAACAGCTCGCGCTCGGACGTGACCAGCGCGTACTGGGCGGCCGCCGCCTCGAGCGCAGCCGACAGCTCAGCCGGCTCGCAGGGCTTGAGCAGGAACCGGAACACACCGGCGCGATTGACGGCCGAGATCGCCGTCTCGACGTCGGCGTGACCGGTCAGGAGGATCCTGACGGTGTCGGGGGCCCCGGCCTTGACGAGCTCGAGCAGACGGGCACCGTCCATGCCCGGCATCCGCAGGTCGGAGACGCAGATGGCGTAAGGGTTTCCAGACTCCGTCGCCGCGTTCACGAGGCGGAGGGCGTCGGCGCCGTTGGTGGCGGTCTCGACCGTGCAGTCGCGCCGCAACCGTCGCCGGTGGGCCTCGAGGATGGACGGGTCGTCGTCGACGAAGAGCACCCTCAGGCGGCGCTCGCCGTGCTCGGAAGGTTTCACGGATCGAGCCATCAGCAGTGGGCTCCGACGGTCCCGGCTCGGCCCCCGACACCGGGCGCCCCGGCGGTGCCGGTCTCGGTCCCCGGGAGCCCCCAGAGGGCGAGGAGGTACTCGCCGAGCATCTCGGGAGCGGGCAGGTCGTCGTCGACCAGATCACCCGACCGCTCGAGCACCGTGAGCGCCAGGAGTCCGACGTCGAGGGTGAGGTCGCCCGTGGGTGACGGGAGCTCGTCGTCAGACGCGGCCTCGGTGAACACGGGCGGTCCGTCGATCGACGCCAGGGTGCGCACGACGTTCACGCCGAGACGGGCGACGGCGGCGGCGGCGGAGGGCGCCTGCTCGGCCCGGGCGAAGAACCCCGAGCCCGCGAGCTGGAGCACCTTGGCCGAGAGTGCGATGTCGCCTTCGACAGCGACGGTCAACTCGTCGATGGTGGTCTCGGCCCGGCTCGAGAGCTCGATCAGGCGACGCAGCGATGAGGGCCGGCTGGGCAGGACGTCGATGCGCCCCACCGCCATCTGCAGATCGCGACGGGGAAACCGCTCCAGCAGGCTGAAGGCGTTCTCGAGGGTGCCGATCAGCTCGTCGGGATCGCAGGGCTTGCCGAGAAACCGGTGGGCGTGCGAGATCGCCCTGACCGCCGTGGCCCGGGAGCTGTGGCCCGACAGGGCGATCCGGATCGTCGCCGGATGCTCGGCCTGGAGCCTGGTGAGCAGCTCGGCGCCGTCGATGCCGGGCATCTGCATGTCGGTCACCACGACCGAGAAGCCATCGTTCGCCGCTACGGCGCTGGCGACCATGGCCATGGCTTCGGCGCCACCGACGGCGAACTCGGTGCGCATCGTGTCGCGGTGGCCGTGGAGCAACCGGCGAAGCCCGTGCAGCACATGGGGCTCGTCGTCGACGAAGAGGATCCGGTTCATCGTGCGACCTCGGGAGGTCCATGGATCGGCAGGCGCAAGAAGAACGTCGTCCCAGTGCCGGGAACGGACTCGAACCACAGCCGTCCGCCGTGGCGGTGCACGACGAGGCTGTAGGCGATCGCCAGTCCCTGACCGGTTCCCGAGCCCACACCCTTGGTCGTGAAGAACGGCTCGAACACCCGCTCGGCCACGTGGTCGGGGATGCCGCCGCCGTTGTCCTCGATGCTCACGAGGACGTTGTCGCCCTCGGCCCGGGTCGTGACCACGATCCGCCCCAGCTCGCGTGAGCCGTCTTCGGCCGCCGGGCGCCGCTCCCGCTCCTCGCCGATGGCCTGGGCGCCGTTGACGAGGATGTTCAACAGCACCTGGTTGATGTCGCCCGGGCAGCACACCACGGGCGGGATGTCCTCGAAGTGCGTCTCGATCTCGGCCACGTACTTGATCTCGTTGCGAGCGACCGTGAGCGCGTTCTCGATGGCGAAGTTCAGGTCGTAGGCCGTGCGCTCGCTGGCGTCGGGATGGCCGAAGGCCTTCATGGCCTTGACGATCGCCGAGACGCGCCGGATCCCTTCCAGGCTCTCGCTGATGGCGTTCGGGAGCTCGTCGCGGAGGAAGTCGATGTCGGCGTCTTCGCCGGCCTGCTCGAGCGCGTGGAGGAGCTGGTCGCGTTGCCCGGGGCCGACGGGGGTGTCGGTGCCCGAGCCGAGGGCCGTGCGGGCGATCTCCTCGTAGCGTCCGGCGAGCCCGAGCAGGTCGCGTATCGCGCCTTCCACGAAGTGCACGTTGTCGCTCACGAACTGGATCGGGGTGTTGATCTCGTGGGCGATCCCGGCGGCGAGCCGTCCGACCTCCTCGTGCTTGTGGGCATGCGCGATGTTCACGCCGAGCTGCTGGGCCACGCGCGAGGCGAACGTCTCGCCGGGGCTGCCGGCGGGCTCGTCGGAGTGTCCAACAGCGGTGTTGGCGCCAGGCGCCGCGGAGCCGGCCGATCCGAGGTTGTGGATCGGGATGGTCTGGCGCAGGCTGTGGGCGAGCTGGGCCCCGACCTCGTGGGCGATCCCGGCGGCGAGACGCCCCGCCTCTTCCATCTTGAGCGAGTGCGCGAGCTGGCGGCCGAGGCTGCGGGCGTCGTCGACGGTCTGGACGATGCCGGCCGCGCCGCCTTCGGGCCCGAGGCGCCACAGGTTGAGCGCCGCCCAGATGGTGGCTCCGTCGCTGCGGAGCCAGCGCAGGTGGGCGTGGCACTGGCTGGCCTCGCCGCTGATGACCGCGAGCAGCTCCGAGCGGACCTCGGCGGTGAGATCGTCGTCGATGTGGTCGAGGAACGGGCTTCCGGGCACGTCCGCCGGCTCGAGGCCGAGGAGTCGGGCGAAGGTGGCGTTGGCCCCGGTGAGCCGAGCCATGGCGTCGACCTCGACCATGCCGATCGGGGCGCGGTCCCAGAGACCGGCGATCGGCTCGGAGAGCGTGGCGGCGGTTGCTCGGAGATCGTCGGAATCGAGTTGGGTGGTTCGCATGTGGTCGCCCCGGGGGTCCCCGGGGGTATCGGCCGACACCACGCCGGGCTGGAGTCGTGTGCACCGAGGGCGTCGGCGTCGCAGAGCGAAGCGAACGTGTGTTCGCTATGCTGTCGAGGTGAGCGCGACGGTGGTCGAGGTACCGCATGACGGACGTGACGGAGGGCGCGAGCGTCCGTCGTTGCGGGCCTTGGCTGTGGTGGGGAGGGCCGAGCGGGCGTCCCCGGCGGAGCTGGCGGAGCTGGCGGAGCAGATCCGACCGGTCGCCCTGGCCGCCGAGCTGGTGCTGGGCGTGCCCGGCCCGTTGGGGGGCCTGCTCGGCGGGGGCCTGCCCCGGGGAGCGGTGACCGTCGTGGATGGCCCGCTCGGCGCCGGGCGTTCCTCGTTGGTGCTGGAAGTGCTCGCCGCGGCGACCGGGGCGGGGGAGTGGGCGGCGGTGGTCACCGTGAACCCGGGCGGTGCCGGGGCTCCGGGCGGCTCGGGGCGTGCGGGTGGCGCCGGTGGGTCGTCCTGTGCGCTGGGTCGGGGAGGTCTGGGAACGTTCGGGGTGTCAGCGGCGATCTCGGCCGGTGTGGCCCTCGACCGTCTGGCCTTCGTGCGCCGGGTTCCCCCCGAGCGCTGGGCGTCGATCGTGGCCTCCCTGATCGACGGGTGCTCGGTGGTCGTGGCCGAGGCCCCTCCCCAGGTGCGAGCACCGGAGGCTCGCCGCCTGCTGGCTCGGCTGCGTGAACGGCGGGTCATCTTGCTCACCGACGACCGATGGCCCGACCGGTCCGCTCGCCGGGTCCGGGTGCTGAGCGGGCGCTGGTCGGGGCTCGAAGCAGGCGACGGCCGTCTCGCCGAGCGCGAGCTCAGGGTCGAGGTCCTCGCTCGCGACCGGCGCCTGGCCACGGGCACCCTGGCTCCCGCAGCAGCTGCCGGTTGACGGGCGACCGGGGCTGACGGGGCGACCGGGCTGACGGGGCTGACGGCGGAGAGGCGGACGGGATTCATCGTGGGGAGGGTGGGAGAGCGGGAGAGTCGGGAGCCCTCGGGCGAGCGCACCCTGGCCGTCTGGTGCCCCGACTGGCCGGTGGTGGCCCAGCGGACGGCCCAGGCCCGGGGATGGGCCGCTCCCGGCTCGACACGGGTGCCACCTCACGGCCCGGTCGCCGTCCTGGCCTCGGGTCGGGTGCTGGCTGCGTCGTGGGAGGCCCGCCAGGAGGGGGTGGCCCGGGGACAACGTCGACGGGAGGCGGAGGCCCGCTGCGGTGGGCTCGTGGTGGTCGCCGCCGATCCGGCGCTCGAGGCTCGGGCCTTCGAAGAGGTGGCCCGAGCCATCGAGGAGGTGGCCCCCCGTCTGGCCCTCGAGCGGCCCGGGGTGTGCTCGCTGCCCACCCGGGGTCCGTCGCGCTACTTCGGCGGTGACGTCGCGTTGGCCCGGCTGATCCTCGACCGGACGCAAACGGCGGGCGCGATCGGGGTCGGCGGCGATGCTCGCGTCGGCATTGCCGACAGCGCGTTCGCGGCGCGCCTGGCGGCGCGGCGTGCGGCGAGCGGCGAAGCCGTCGTGCTCGAACCGGGGACCACCCCGGCGTTCCTCGCGCCCTGGCCCGTCGGGGTGCTCGATCCCTGGCTGACCGAACGCGGGGGCGCCGGGTCGTCGGGGTCGTCCGGGGCTCGGGAGCCTTCTGGCGCCCGGTCCCGTCGACGAGGGGCCCACGAGCAACCGGGCCGGGGCGAGCTCGTCGGGCTGCTCGTGCGTCTCGGGATCCGGACCCTGGGCGATCTCGTGGCACTTCCCGCAGCGGCGGTGGCGGTGCGTTTCGGCCCGGCAGGGTTGCTCGCCCGTCGTCTCGCCGCGGGCGCCGACGACCAACCGTTGCGGCTCACCGACCCGCCTCTCGATCTCGTCGAGGTGGAGGAGTTCGACCCGCCGGCCGAGCTGGTCGAATCGGTGGCCTTCGCCGCTCGGGGCATGGCGGCCCGTTTCGTCGAGCGCCTGGCGGCCCAGGGTCTGATGGCCCGTCAGGTCAGGGTGGAGGCCGAGACCGACCTCGGCCAGCAGTTCCAACGGCTCTGGCGCCACGACGGCCCGCTGGCCCCGGCCGCGCTCGCCGAACGGGTGCGCTGGCAGCTCGACGGCTGGATCACCGGCCGGGCCGTCTCGCTCGAGCACGCGCGGTCGGCGGGGACGGTGGGGTTGGCGGATCGACTCGATGTCACCGAGTTCCGGGGTGGGCTGGTACGTCTGCGGTTGGTTCCCGACGAGGTGGTTCCCCTCGAGGGGCGCCAGTTGGGGTTCTGGGGCGGCGATCAACGAGCTGCCGATCAGGCGGCCCGGGCCCTGTCGCGGGTTCAGGGCATGCTGGGCCACGATGCGGTGGTGACCGCCGTTCCCCGGGGCGGGCGGATGCCGTCCGAGCAGGTGAGCTGGGTGCCCTGGGGCGAGTCCCGCCACCTCGACGGTCGATCTGGATCATCTGACGGCCGATCTGGATCATCTGGGGGCCGGGCTCCGACCCCGGCCCCGTTTCCCGGAGCGGTGCCCGCTCCGCACCCGAGCCTGGTCTTCGACCCACCGGTACCGGCCCGGCTGCTCGACCGTCAGGGCCGACCGGTCACCGTCGACGCCCGAGGGGAACCCCGGGCCCGACCGGCGTCGATGTCGAGCGAGGTGCTGCCCGGAGGTGGCGGGCCGGTCGAGGGTTGGGCGGGGCCGTGGGTTCACGACCTGCGCTGGTGGGATCGGGCCCAGCGGCGGCGGGGCTCGCTCTGGCAGGTGGCGGTAGCCGGGACCGTCTGCCTCGTGATCACCGAGCAGGAAGAGGCCCGCATCGAGGCGATCTACGACTGATCCCCGCGCCCCCGGCCCGCCACGTCCCCGATGGAGGTGAGGGCGGTGAGGGTGAGGTCTGTCCCGAGTCGCGGCATGGACCGAGGTCCATGAACCAGCCTCCGGCCATGCACCAGCTCCTAGCATCCGCACCGCATGCGGATACTCGTCGTCGAGGACGATCCCTGGGTCGCCAACCTCCTGCGCAAGGCCCTCGAGGGTGAGGGCTACGCCGTCGACGTGGTCGACTCGGGCGACGATGCGATCTGGATGGCCCAGGCGGGCGTGTTCGGGGCCGTCGTGCTCGATGTCGGCATCCCAGCTCCCGACGGCCTCGAGGTGACCCGTCAGCTCCGGGCCAACAAGTGCTGGACGCCCATCCTGCTCCTCACCGGGAGGGGCCAGATCGAGGACCGGGTCGCCGGGCTCGACGCCGGTGCCGACGACTACCTGGCCAAGCCCTTCGCGGTCGAGGAGCTCCACGCCCGACTGCGGGCGCTGACCAGGCGACTGCTCGTCGATCGGCCCGCCGTCCACCGGCTGGTGTGTCGAACACCTGTTCGCCTAAAGTCGAACATGTGTTCTCCTCTGTTTCCTCACCTCGCAACGACTCCCCGCCCCGTGACGGCTATGCCGAGCTGCACTGCCATTCGAACTTCTCGTTCCTCGACGGGGCCAGCCACCCCGAGCAGCTCGTCGACGAGGCGGTGCGCCTGGGCCTGACCGGGCTGGCGCTCACCGACCACGACGGGTTCTACGGCATCGTGCGCTTCGCCAAGGCGGCCAAGGCCTTGGGGTTGCCGACGATCTTCGGGGCCGAGCTGACCCTGAGCAGCCGGGCCGATGAGAGCCTGCTCATCGAACCCGCGAACGGCGTCGCTGACCCTCCGGGTGAGCATCTCGTGATCCTGGCCCAGGGTCCGGTGGGTCATGCCCGCCTGGCCCGGGCCATCAGCCGGGCTCAGATGGCGGGCCACAAGGGTGCGCCGCGCACCACCGTCGAGCTCCTGGCCGAGGATGCCCGGGCGCCCGTCCACCTGCATCCCGGCCCGAGCACCGCCAACGACTCCTGGTTCGTGCTCACGGGATGTCGCAAGGGCACCGTCCCCCGGGCCCTGGCCGACGACGGTCCCCGAGCGGCCCGGCGGGCGCTCGACCGGCTGGTCGGGGCGTTCGGACGCGACCGGGTGCTCGTCGAGCTGTGGGACCACGGCGATCCCCTCGATCGGCACCGCAACGACCAGCTCGCCGAGTTGGCCGTCCGGGGCGGCGCCGCCGTCGGCGTGGTGGCCACCAACAACGTGCACTACGCCACGACCCGCCAGCGCCCGCTGGCCACGGCCATCGCCGCGATTCGGGCTCGTCGCAGCCTCGACGAGATCGACGGCTGGCTGCCCGGCAGCCCGCTGGCCCATCTCCGCTCGGCCGCCGAGCAGCGCCGTCGCTTCGCCCGCTGGCCGGGAGCGGTCGAGCGCACCGTCGAGATCGCCGCCGCGGCGTCGTTCAACCTGCTGCTGGCTGCCCCCAACCTGCCCGACTTCGGCATCCCCGACGGGCACACCGAGATGTCGTGGTTGCGGGAGCTGGTATGGGTTGGGGCGCTGCGCCGCTACCCCCGCGCCCATCCCCGCCACGAGGAAGCCTTGCGGCGCATCGGTTACGAGCTGGCGATCATCGACGAGCTCGGGTTTCCCGGCTACTTCCTGGCCGTGCACG
>VFJJ01000196.1 GCA_009886115.1 Actinomycetota bacterium | reverse complement strand
GAGTTGTTGCGATCCTCGGCCCCCGGGATGACCGGGGGCCGCCCGCAGGAGTCGTACATCGACCGGGCCGTTGAACGTGTTGCGATCCTCGGCCCCCGGGATGACCGGGGGCCGCCGGCCGACCAGCTCCGCACGATGACGACCCCGTGGTTGCGATCCTCGGCCCCCGGGATGACCGGGGGCCGCGCTGCGCCACGGGGACCGCCGACGATGCCACCGTCGTCGTTGCGATCCTCGGCCCCCGGGATGACCGGGGGCCGCCCGGTGAGGACATCACCGCTGCGCGTCTGAACGAGTTGCGATCCTCGGCCCCCGGGATGACCGGGGGCCGCCAGGTCCTCGACCTGCTTCCGGGCGAGTGCCTGGAGGTTGCGATCCTCGGCCCCCGGGATGACCGGGGGCCGCTCTACCTGACCTCGCCGTTTGCGCCGAGGCAGGCGGTCTCATGATTGTCAAGGAACGGAATCGAGGCGATCTCGCCGATTGCCAAGGTCAAGAACCGTGTGCAAACTTCGGAACCTCCCGAGGTTCGACGACAGCGACCGAATCTCGCGAGCTTTGTGAACGGCTCGCGAAGCAACCTCAGAGTCAGAGGATGAGGGGATCTCGGATATCGAACCCTATTCGACCGAGCCTGAAGGCCTTCTCCCGTGCGTCGCCGAGCAGGGGGTAGATAGCAATTCGGTCGGTTCGGGGGTCTATTGCATCCTGGAGCTTCGCGATGAGCGTCGGCCGGCTGATCTCGTTGAGTACGCACTCGAAAACTGAGTACTGGGTTCGGACGCCGAACCCCTCGCAGATCTTGGCGACCCTCCGCAAGCGTCGTTGGCCAGCCGGCGTCGTGGTCTCGACGTCGTACGCGACGAGGTAGTCCATGGTCAGCCTCGAATCGTGAAGGGGATGTACGCCTCGAGGTCGGCTCGAAGGTGGCGGGCCAGCAGTCGCGCCTGTATGTGTGGGAGCAATCCGGCCGGGACAGGTCTCTTCACAACCGCGTGAGCGAACTCCGACGAGCGCTGCCCTTGCCACGCCTCCAACACGGTCCGCCGCCCACGGTCGGTCAGGCGAACTGCTCCACCTGGGAAATGCTCGAAGTCCGAGTCACCGAGTTGGCGCCGATTCACGAGCGTGAGGGCCAAGCGGTCGGCGATGACCGGTCGAAACTCCTCCATGAGATCGAGGGCGAGCGCCGGGCGCCCGGGCCTGATTCCGTGAAGGAAGCCCACCTGGGGATCGAGACCCACGGTCTCGCAGGCCGACCAGCACTGCGATCGGAGCAGGCCGTAGAGGAACGACAGGAGTGCATTCAGCGGATCCCGAGGCGGTCGCCGACTTCGTCCGTCGAGCGCCAGAACGTCGCTCCTGAGGACGTGGTTGAGCGCGGAGAAGTACGTGCGCGCAGCCCGTCCCTCGACGCCGCGGATCACGTCAAGGTCACGATGGCTGGGAAGGGCAGGCAGCGACTGGACGATTGCATCTGCGGCCGATCTCAGCTCGCGGCGAGTGTCGTCGTCGACGGCATCTCGGGCGGAACGCAGGAGCACCCGCCTGGAGTTCTTGAGCTTGCCGGCCACGATGTTGCGCGCTATCGCGGTTCGACGCTCCGCATCCCCATAGGCCAGGTGCTGTGCTCGGCGTAGCAGGACGTTGCCGCCGGTGGGGCCTTGAATGCGATACGCGAACCGGCCGTTCGCCGAGAGCCACACCACACTTCGCCCATCTCCGGCACACCGGGCAAGCACGGGAGGCGATGCGGTGACTCGTCCGATGCAGACGATGCTCTCGATGCGGCTCAGCGGAAGGCGCGTGGGCCCTCGGCCGTCGACCTCGACGACCACGGCGTCATGGTCGAGCTTGATATGGGCGCCGTCGGTCTGGACGTACAAGGTGTTCAGGAGGTCGGTCACCACGGGTCATCGCCTCCGTCGTCGACGATGAACAGCGCTCGAGTGAGCGCCGACACTGACCGAGCCCGGCTCAGGACATTGGGCAAGCAATCGTGCACCAGCGAGCACCCGTCGCATTGAGGGCCGAGCTGTGCGGCGGGAAGGCGTTGCTCGTCGAGCATCTCCCGGATCTTCGCGATCGTGTCAATCACCCGACGACGCAAGGCGAGGTCGATCGCGACTCGGTGTCGACGTCGCTCGGCGACGCTGTAGATGTACCCCGTCAGGACCTCGACGGAGAACATGGACTCGAGGCACAACGCCTGCCCGGCCAACTGGAGCTCTGCCGGCCCGCCGGCCCGGTGCCGGCCGAGCTTGTACTCGATCGGCGTGACGTGGCCGCCTTCGAACTCCACGAGGTCGGCGACGCCGTGGAGCCCCAACGCATCGCAGTACACGGGAAGGCTCCGAACGAACCGGATGCCGCTTCGATTCTCGGTCGATTCCTGGTTTACCCGTTCGTGAGCCAGGCTGCCCCGAGTAGTGGAGCCGTCTTCGGTGAAGGTCTGCTCGAGGTGGATCAGCCCGCACTGCCTGGGGCAGTACTCGAAGTGCTCGAGCGCCGAGAGCATCACCGACTGGTCGTCGTGCATCCTGGGGCCTACGCCACGAGCGCCACGTGCGTGACGGATGCCGCAAGCGTGTCATGAGCGATCGTTACGTCGTAGGCGTCGAACGAGCGAGGCTCGTCGTCGGTTGTGCGCTGGACTCGTACCGAATCGAGCACACGATGCCCAGGCATGTCTCCCAGCTTGGACGAGTGTGAGAAGACATGGAGCCCCCGCACCGCCATCTCCCCACGCGCGGCCGAGCGGTCGAGGTCGAACATCGACTGGACTGCCTCGTAGAGCAGCGCAAGGTCGTCGGTCGAAACCCCAGTCTTCTCGGCGAGGTGAGCGGAAAAGAACCCGTGCATGCGATACAAGCCGTACGGCACGGTCCACTTCGAACCCATCTCCGTTTCTTTGTCATCACCCTCACGGGTTGGAGCAACTCGAGTGATTCCATGCTCCGTCGGAACGATGCGGTCGATCGACCTCGCAAAGGTGAGCTGCGCAGGGCCTTGAACCTTGCCGGCACCCGAGTCGCCGGTACTCATGACCGCGCCAAACATGCGGACGTCATAGAAGTTCTGGCACATCCAGGTCTGGGCCTGCCGTTCCGAGTCTTGTCGGTTCGTCTTCCCCTTCCCCTTCGATGCCTCCAGTCCAAGCGCGGTGTACGCCCGCTGCAGCTGCGAGTTCAGGGCGACGCCGGCTTGCACGAAGATCTTGGTGGTGGCACTGTCGCCGCACTTGGCGTCGACGTAATTACGGATCTTCCGTTTGATGCACACGTCGGTGACGAGACCCTGGCCTGTCTCGGGGTCGAGGCGCGGCTGATTCGCCGCATCCGGATCCCCGTTGGGGTTGCCATCGCGCACATCGAAGAGCAGAACGATCTCGTGTCGCACGGTCGGGTCGAAGTGCTGATCGGTCATGGTGTGTCGTCTCCTTCGGGGGAAGCGGTGATTTGTCCGAGGCTGCCCGCGTCTCGGAGTGCCGACGCATCGCGCCTCGCTGTTGCATCTGCATCGCGCTGGTGATGGAAGCCGAGGAAGAACTCACCCTGCTCGGGGAGGGTGAGTACGCGGGGCACCGCACCGAGGGAGGCGACGAGCGAGTCGAGCCGCTGCTGGATGGCGTAGGCCGCCCCGCCGCGATTACTGGTTCGCAGCTTCTTTAGATGAGCCTGCGCGTCGGCGAGAACTCTGGGGAGGAGAACTCCGGGCGCCATCGAGAACCTTCCGATCAGACGGTCCGCGACCGAGGTGTTCAAGTCTGGGATGGCAGCCCGCTGCAGGTTGTCGACGACTGCGAGGATCCGCCCACACGTGTAGGCAACTCGTTCGCTCGATGGGTTCAGCTCGGGCATCGTGACCTCCTCAGGAAGTAGGTGCTGGCGGCGGAGCACGACGCGCAGGAGCGAGATCCGCGTCGCATCGAAGTGACGGTCGGAGCGCAGTCGTGAGAGCACCGTTGCGAACAACCACGTTGGCGGTGCCTGCCCCGTCAGGGCGGCGATACTGAGCACGTCCTCGGCGCCGTGACGCGGCTCGTCATATCGCTTGCGGTCGGGCTCCCACCGGCCCGTGGACCGAGCCATCAGCCACAGGGGCGAGATGACGCGACGGCCCCACGAGGCGACGGTGTGATCATCGAGCCAGCGCCCGATCACCTCGATCAGTTCGTCGACCGGCACGTCGATCCATCGCTTGACGGTGAGCCGCGACACGTTCGGCGACAGGAGGACCGCATGGAACCTGTCGCCTGAGAGGCCTGGCCGGCACCGAGCCTCATCGAGCTGATCGAAGGCTGTCCTGACATCGCTTGCCCCCTCGCTGGCGAGAAGCGAGAACGGATCGAAGACCTCGCCGCCCGGGAGCCACCACACGAGCACGCTTTTGGATGCTTCGAAGCGGCGTCGGTGATCGCGGTCCCTGAGCAGTGAGGTCAGCGTGCTCACCGACGCCGTCGCACAACGTGAGCACACAGGTGTGTGGCCGAGGCCGATTGCACCCGATCGTCCCTGCGCTGCCTTGTTGACGCTTACGACGGAAAGCCCTTGAGACTGGCCGGGCACCGAGCCCTGGGGCAACTGCGCGGGGAAGGTGTCAACGGCTACCCCCACCGTCCCACACACCAGGCAAAGCCTTGCTGGGCCTACCGCCTTGCGCCGGAGGACCTCGCCATACCAGCAGACTTGCACGCGCGGGTCGTCGTGGAGATACCTGCCTGAGACTCGCACACCGACGAGGTCCGACGACTTGGCGATCGAGGGAAGTTCCACCTCCAGGCCAGACTTGAAGAACGCCCGAAGGGCATCGAGCGGAGACGGAGCGATCTCGTCGGCGGCCGCATTGGTCGCCTGGTGGGTCTGATCTCGCTTGCGGGCTGCAGCGGCAACTGCGGTGGGCGATACATCCTTCGGAAGCCCGAGCATGTATTCGAGGGTGTCGACGGCGAGGATTGGGGCGATGCCGCTCGTTCGGACGACGTCGGGAACCGGCATGCGAATACCCTTGGAAGCCGACTTCTCGGTCGGGTCCGCGAGGTCGACAAGCGCTGGACTGCGAAGCGTTCCGTCTTCGTGTAGCTCCAGAGCCCAGCGGATCGGCTTCACCCGATAACCCTCGACGGGAAGACCGAGGAAAGCGGATTGGTCGACCAGGGATTGCAGCAGCACGGCTACCCTCTCTCCGCGTCGTTGTCGGCCAGCGGCGCGTCGGGCACCGTGAGGAACCCAGCTTGGACGCGTGCGTCGAACCATTGCGACGCTCGCGGCGTGCGGCTGTAATCGAAGCCGAAGAACATCACACCGAGCGGCTCGTCCCAATCGACAGGCCGCTCGTCGACGTCGGCCGGCCCGAATGCGGCGCTGAACTCCCGACACCCGAGAAACGGTTGCGAGTAGCACTGACCCCGTTCGACCCTCCGGCGGAACTGGTCGCGGTACTTGGCGTCTTCCGCGCCCGAGTCAGCCGCAGCGAGAGGCCAGGCCTCGATCACGTACACGACGTCGCGCAGAGCGAGGGTGTTGCGCTGGTCGCGGTCCGCCTCAGCGTCGAATCCGCCGGACCCAGTGCGCGCCCACTCCTGCACCGACCGCATGACAGCCATGTTCGACACCTCGTTGCGACGGACGTTGACCCAGCGGGGGCGGCGGAGCGCGCCGATCCGGTGGATCTGCCATCGCATCTCGGGTTTCCAGAGAATCGCCTCGAGGATTCCCCGAGCGGCAGAGGGGGTCATGATCGGGTAGCTCACGCGCTCGGCCTTGAGCTCAGGGCGGGTGAAGCAGGCCAGTTCACCCGACACGCGAACGGACAACGGCGACGAACGGTTCACAGGATGAAGTCCTCCGGTGCGAGGGTCACCACGAGCCCTAGGAACGGGTCGTAACGGCCGTTCCAGCACAGCAGCCCGTCGGCGAGCTCTGATACGAGCCCCGGCATCCGTCGAAGGACACCCGGGAGGAGCGACACTGTGAACGGGCGAAGCGATCGGTAGACGCCCGGACTGGCGAGCGGCTGGCCCGATTCGATGAGTTCCAGGCTGTGCAGCGCCCGTTCGAGGGCAGGCCGCTCGAACCAGGTGTGCCCCGTGCCGGTGATCGAGCGGGCGACGACGACGTCGACCGTGTCGTTGTCGATCATGCGGAACCGTTCGGCCACGGTCGGATAGTCGAGCGCAGCCTGGGCAGCCAGTACTCCGCTCGGATCCGATGCGACCTTCGTGAGATCGAATAGGTCGATGTAATAGCGGGCGAGAGCGTCGAGGTCGTCGGGGTCGGCGAGGCCCGCGTGCGGTGGCCCGAAGTACAGGCCGGCGCGCTGCGTCGCCGTCTTGTATGGGCCGGGAGGAAGGTGCCCGTCCAACGGATTGAAGATCACGACCCGCCCGACTTCGGGAAGTCTTCCTTCGCGGTTGCAGCGACCCGCCGCCTGCAGGAGCGAATCGGCGGGACCCATGGCTCGCCATACGGTGGGGAAGTCGAGATCGACGCCGGCTTCGACGAGCTGTGTCGAGACCACGCGACAGGGTGCGCCGACGGCGAGCAGCTCGCGGACACGTCGAAGCTCATGACGGCGATGTGCGGGGCACATCCGCGTGGAAAGGTGGACAGCGTCGCTATCGCGGTTCTGGACGAGCCCGGCCAGTGATGCGGCATCGGCAGTGGTGTTGACGATCGCGAGGACCTGATCCTCGTCGGCGAGTCGATCGGCAACATCTGACCACTCGTGCCGACCTTCGAGCCATACGAACTGAGCCCGGCGTAGCGCCAGGTGGAGCGCTCCCGCTGACGGAGCGAGGTCAGTGACGGGTACGTCCTTGAACGGGCTGAGCTCCCACAGCTCGGGCTGGGTCGCGCTCGACAACACCACGGTCGCGCCATACGAGTCGACGAGCCGTCGGAGCATTCCGAGAATCGGCATCAACAGGCGGTGGGGGAGGGCCTGCACCTCGTCGAGGACGATCACCGACCGGGAGAGACGATGGAGCTTCCTGACTGCTGCTGGGTTCCGAGCGAACAGCGATTGGAACAGCTGCACCGTGGTCGTGACTACCACGGGTGCATCCCAGTTCTCCGCGGCCAGCCGGGCCCACCAGATGTCGCCGCGGTACTCGCCCATGGAGTGGTGCTCGAGAACGAAACGCGAGGCGCGCTCGTCGCTGCCATCACCCATGAAGAGGTTCCGGTATACGTCGGCGTTCTGTTCGGTGATCGACGTGTACGGAACAGCGACGATGACTCGGCGCAACTGATGGTGCGCTGCATGGCGGACCGCGAACTGCATCCCAGCGATCGTCTTGCCGCCGCCGGTCGGGACGGCCAGTCGGAAGATCCCTGGCGGCAGAGCGGCGCGTTCCGAGCAACTGACTCTGATCTCGGACCGCACATGGTCGATCGGTGAGCTGGGCCGGCCCGCGAGCATGTGGTCGACCGAGCGTTCGAAGCCTGATGCATGGTGTTCCCAGTCGACCTCGGGGGACGGCGTTGGCGCTGCGAGACCCTGGAAATGTGCAGCGGTGTCGAGGTAGTCGGCGTCGGCGAGTACCGACAACAGAAATCGCGTGAAGGTCTCGAGACCCAACGGGTCGCGAGCGTGTTCGGGAAGGCACTCGTCTCGGTCTCCGAACAAATCGACTCCGGCGAGCGTGGCCCGAGCCAGAGCGACTTCGGCAACGGAAGTGAGGTTGGCATCGCCGAGGAAGAGTCGGAGCTCCGCCGGGGACTGGAGCCCGCCATGATGACCCGCAATCGCACACGCAACGGCCCGCATGCCCTGGCGTTCGGCGATCCTTGCGCCAGCCTGCTTGTGATCGACCCCTTGTGCGGACCGCCCCGCTTCACGAGCTGCAAGGTACTCCTGCCAGGAGCAGCTGAACTTCCCAAGGTCGTGCCACAGCCCGGCCCGGCGAGCTGCCGCGCCACCACCGAACGGTTGGGCGAAGGTCTCGGCAAGAGCCGCGGTGGATTCGAGGTGGGCGACGAGGTCATGACGCTCGCCACGCGCAGACTCGGAGTGGGCCCAGGCGCTCGTGTTGAGCATCGGTCCGCAGCTCACGTGCCAGTCTCCCCACCGTTCGGGATCGGTCCGATTCAGTCAAGCACATGGGTGTGACAGGTCAGCGCCGAGCGCAACGAGTTGACTGCCTCGTCGAGGAGCGGGCGCCGTTGATCGTCGCCTCGCCCCGGAGTTGAGCACCGGGGTCGGTTTGGGCTCCCGTGCCGGGTGGCCGTCCCATTACGCTCCCGGCGCAATGAGCGCAACGGTTCCCGACAAGCCGACCCTCGAGGGGTTGGAGCAGAAGTTCAGCGAGCGGTGGGCGGAGACGAGCGTGTATCGCTTCGACCCCACCAGGGCCCGTTCCGACAACTACGTGATCGACACGCCGCCGCCCACGGTGAGCGGCTCGTTGCACGTCGGGCACGTGTTCTCGTACACCCACACCGACACGGTGGCCCGCTTCCAGCGCATGCGCGGCAGGAACGTCTTCTACCCCATGGGCTGGGACGACAACGGCCTGCCCACCGAGCGCCGGGTACAGAGCTTCTTCGGGGTGCGGTGCGACCCGAGCCTGGCGTACGACCCCACGTTCGAGCCCCCGGCGACACCGGGCAAGGATCAGGTGTCGATCAGCCGCCCCAACTTCGTCGAGCTGTGCAAGCGGCTCGTGATCGACGACGAGATCGCCTTCGAGGCGCTGTTCCGGACGCTCGGGCTGTCGGTCGACTGGAGCCTGCTCTACACGACCATCTCCGACCGGGCGATCCGCGTCGCCCAGCGGGCCTTCCTGCGCAACCTGGCCCGCGACGAGGCCTACCAGCAGGAGGCGCCCACGCTCTGGGACGTCGACTTCCGAACGGCCGTCGCCCAGGCCGAGCTCGAAGACCGCGAGATGCCCGGGGCCTACCACCGCCTCGTGTTCCGTGGTGTCGACGACGGCGCCGATGTGCTCGTCGACACCACCCGGCCCGAGCTGCTCGGTGCGTGCGTCGCGCTCGTCGCCCATCCCGACGACGCCCGCTACCAGGGCCGCTTCGGCACGCTCGTGCATTCACCGTACTTCGAGACGGCAGTGCCGGTGCTGGCCCACGGTCTGGCCGATCCCGAGAAGGGCACGGGCATCGCCATGGTCTGCACGTTCGGCGATCTCACCGACGTGATCTGGTGGCGCGAGCTCGCTCTCCCCGTCCGCTCGATCGTCGGGCGCGACGGCCGCATCTCGGCCGAGGCCCCGGAGGGTGTTGCCGACGAGCGTTACCTGGCGATCGCCGGGCTCACCGTCAAGCAGGCCAAGGCCCGCATGGTCGAGCTGCTCGTCGAGTGCGGCGGCACCGTGGGCGAGCCCCGGGCCATCACGCACCCGGTGAAGTTCTACGAGCGCGGCGACCGTCCGCTCGAGATCGTCACCACCCGCCAGTGGTACATCCGCAACGGAGGCCGCGAGGCCGACCTCCGTGCGACCCTGGTCGAGCGGGGACGCGAGCTGCGCTGGTATCCCGGGTACATGCGGGCTCGCTACGAGTCGTGGGTCGAAGGGCTCAACGGCGACTGGCTGATCAGCCGCCAGCGCTACTTCGGCGTGCCGTTCCCCGTGTGGTACCGGCTCGACGCCGACGGCGAGGTCGTCCATGGTGAGCCGCTCGTTCCCGCCGAGTCGCGCTTGCCCGTCGACCCGTCGACCGACGTGCCCGAGGGTTTCGCCGAAGCCCAGCGCGGGCGGCCGGGGGGTTTCGTCGGCGATCCCGACGTCATGGACACCTGGGCCACGTCGTCGCTCAGCCCGCAGGTCGCGGGCCGCTGGGGAGACGACGACGACCTCTGGGGACGGGTCTTCCCCATGGACCTGCGACCGCAGGGACACGACATCATCCGCACCTGGCTGTTCTCGACGGTCGTCCGGTCGCACTTCGAGCACGGGTCGCTTCCGTGGCACAACACGGCGCTGTCCGGTTGGATCCTCGATCCAGACCGCAAGAAGATGTCGAAGTCCAAGGGCAACGTGGTCACGCCCATCGGCCTGCTCGAGCAGTACGGGACCGACGCCGTGCGCTACTGGGCGTCGTCGGCCCGGCCCGGCGTCGACACGGCGTTCGACGAAGGCCAGATGAAGGTCGGGCGGCGCCTGGCGATCAAGATCCTCAACGCGTCCAAGTTCGTGCTGGGAACCGGTGACGTCGCAGCCGGCGCCCGAGCGACCAACCCGATCGACACGTCGCTCGTGAGCGCGCTCACCGAGGTCGTGATCGAAGCGACCGCGGCCTTCGAGGCCTACGACCACGGACGGGCACTCGAGCGGGCCGAGCGGTTCTTCTGGACGTTCTGCGACGACTACGTGGAGTTGGTGAAGAACCGCTCCTACGGTGCGGCCGGTCCCGAGGGGGCGGCCTCGGCTTCGGCCACCCTGGGTCTGGCCCTGTCGAGCCTGCTTCGCCTCTTCGCCCCCCACCTGCCGTTCGTGACCGACGAGGTGTGGTCGTGGTGGCAGCCGGGCTCGGTGCACAACGCCGGCTGGCCCACCGTGGCCGAGATGGAGACGGCGTCGACCGGAGCCGGCGATCCCCTCGTGTTCACGGTGGCATCGGAGGTCCTGGGCGCGATTCGCAAGGCCAAGAGCGACGCCAAGCGCACGTTGCGAACCGAGGTCGTGAAGGTGGTGGTGCGCGACACGGAAGCTCGGCTGCGTGCCCTCGCCGCCGCGATCGACGACGTGAAGGAGGCGGGAAGGGTCGTCGGACCGGTCGAGACCGTGGTCGTGGCCGACACCGAATCGGCATCGAGCGGTGCCGGCGTCTCCGCCGATGTCGGCGTCGACGTCGAGCTGGCCCCGCCCGATGCCCCCACGAGCTCCGAGCCCACCGCCGAGGCCGGCACCATCGAGTCGTCGGCATGACCGACGCCTCCCCGATCGGCTCTTGAGCATGGACATCACCGGGGCGCGCGCCTGGCTCGACGGGCACCTCAACCTGGAGTCGGGCCGCGTGCACCCCGTCGGGCCGCGCCTCGATCGCATGCGCCAGCTCGCCAGCCTGCTGGGCGATCCCCAGTTCTCGTACCCGGTCGTGCACGTCACGGGAACCAACGGCAAGACGTCGGCGGCCCGGATGATCGCCGCGCTCCTCGCAGCGCACGGCCTGTCGGTGGGGCTCTACACCAGTCCCCATCTCGTGTCGATGAACGAGCGGATCGTCTGGGACGGTCGCGCCATCGACGACGAAGCGTTGGCCGAGGTGCTCACGCTCGTGGCCGCGGTCGAGGATCTGCTCGACGCTCGTCCGACCTGGTTCGAGATCATGACGGCGGCGGCGTTCGCCCACTTCGCCGACATCGCCGTCGACGTTGCCGTCATCGAGGTCGGGCTGGGTGGCCGGTGGGACGCCACGAACGTCGCCGACGCCGCGGTGGCGGTCATCACCAACGTCGACCTCGACCATCTCGAGTACATCGGCCCCGATCGAGCGGCCGTGGCCACCGAGAAGTCGGGGATCGTCAAGCCGGGTTCGGTGTTGGTGCTCGGAGAGGTCGATCCCGACCTCGCACCGATCTTCGATGCCGCTCCCAGGGCCGGGATCGTCCTACGGGGCAAGGACTTCGGGGTGCTGAGCTCTCGGCTCGCCCATGGGGGCCGGGTCGTCGACCTCCACGGGGCCGGCGGCGCCTACCGCGACGTGTTCCTTCCGTTGCACGGCCAGCACCAGGCCGCCAACGCCGCCATCGCCCTGGCTGCGGTCGAGCAGTTCTTCGGCGGGAACCGGATCGACGACGCGGTCGTGGCCGAGGCCCTGGCCACGGTCACCATGCCGGGCCGGCTCGAGGTCGTCGGCCGCCAGCCACTGGTGCTGCTCGACGGGGCCCACAACGTGCACGGCGCCGCTGCGCTGGCAGCCGCACTCGACCTCGAGTTCCCGACCGGAGAGCGCACGCTCGTCGTGGGCCTGCTGCACGAGAAGGACCCGCACGCCATGCTCGAGGCCCTCGGGATCACCCGGGCGGAGCGGCTCATCGCGTGCCCGCCGCCCTCACCCAGGGCGCTCGATCCGCACGTGGTCGCGGCCGCAGCGGTCGATCTCGGGATGGCGAACGAGAGCATCACCGTCGTCGACGGAGTGGCGGCCGCGCTGGCTTCGGCCCGCAGCGTCACCCCGTCCGACGGACAGATCGTCGTGACCGGCTCGCTCTATCTCGTCGGCGCCGCCCGGGCGCTGCTCGTCACCTGACCGCCGCGGTCCCGGCGGGGCTGGGTCGGCGCTCCCAGCGCGCTCCCGTCTGCGAGCCCCGTC
>VFJJ01000180.1 GCA_009886115.1 Actinomycetota bacterium | reverse complement strand
TGCCGGGCTCGCGGGTGTCGCCGTGGTGGCCGCCGGCGCGTCCGGTGTCGTCGTCGGGGTTGCGGTCGCTGCTGAGCTGGGCGGAACCTCGGCTACGGGAGCTGCGGTCCCCGGGAAGGTCTCGACGACGGTCGTGTCGCGGTAGTACGGGACCACGACGAGGAGCGCGATCACTGCCGCGGCCCCGGTGAGGACGGCCGTTTGGAGCCAGATCGGGCGCAGGATGCGGGGCAGCACCAGCTTGGCCAGCACGACCCACCCGATCCCGATGGCGCCGATCACCACGATCGCTCGCGTGCTCTTGATGGCGCTCTCGAACTCGTTGGGCTTGTCGATGAAGAAGAACCCGAACACCAGGGCCAGGGCGATGCCGGGCAGCGCCGCGACCATCCGGCGATCGCGTGATCGGCCCGGCGGACGGGTGGGCTCGGGCAGGGCCCCCGAAGAAGGGGGAAACGGCGGTTGGCTTGGCTCGGGTGCGCGGCTCATGGTCCTCCCAACGGTGTCGTGCTCGATGAGTCGTCCCCGACGGGCGCTCGTTTCGCGGATGTTCACATCTTCACCGATGACACGACCCCCTCTCGCCGGCACCGACTCTGAGGCGTAGTGTGACTTCCCGATACCGCCGCTGGGCGTCGCCCGGCCCGCAACGAGCGCCGTGGAGGTGTGTGGTGAAGGTCGACGACATGATCCTGATCTCGGTCGATGACCACGTGGTCGAGCCGCCGAACGTCTTCGACAACCATCTCCCGGCGAAGTGGAAGGACCGAGCGCCGGTGCTCGTGAGCTCCGAGACGGCCCAGTACTGGGAGTTCGAGGGCACCAAGATCCCCAACATCGGCCTCAACGCCGTCATCGGGCGCCCGCCCGAGGAGTACGGGATCGAGCCGACCCGCTTCGCCGAGATGCGCGAAGGCTGTTACGACATCAAGGAACGCATCCGTGACATGAACGCCGGTGGCGTTCTCGGTTCGATGTGCTTCCCGTCGTTCCCGCAGTTCTGCGGGCAGCTCTTCGCCAGGGCCAGCGACCGCGATCTGGGTCTGGCCCTGGTTCAGGCCTACAACGACTGGCACATCGACGAGTGGTGCGGCGAGGAGCCAGGCCGGTTCATCCCGCTGTCGGTGCCGGCCATCTGGGACGCCGAGATCATGGCGGCCGAGGTCAGGCGCGTCGCCGCCAAGGGCTGCCACGCCGTGACGTTCTCCGAGAACCCCTACGCGCTCGGATGGCCGTCGATGCACAGCGACACGTGGGACCCGTTCTGGAAGGCCTGTGTCGAGGTGGGCACCGTTCCCTGTCTGCACATCGGATCGTCGTCGACGCAGGTCGTCCCGTCACCCGACTCGCCCTTCGACGTGCTCATCAACCTCACGCCCATCAACATCGTGCAGGCCGCCGGCGAGCTCTTGTGGTCGCCCGTCCTGCGGAAGTTCCCCGGGCTGAAGATCGCCCTGTCGGAAGGCGGGATCGGCTGGATCCCGTACTTCCTCGAGCGGGCCGACTACACGTACATCAAGCACCACAAGTGGACCGGTCAGGACTTCGGCGACAAGCTCCCGAGCGACTACTTCCGTGAGCACATCATCACGTGCTTCATCGACGATCCGGTCGGCGTGAAGAACCGCCACGCCATCGGCGTCGAGAACGTCACGTGGGAGTGCGACTACCCCCACAGCGACTGCACCTGGCCCAACCCGGGCGAAGCGCTGTTGGCGCAGTGCGACGGCGTGCCCGACGCCGAGATCGACATGATGTCGTGGCAGAACGCGGCTCGGCTCTTCCACTTCGACCCGTTCAAGCACCGGGCCAAGGCCGACTGCACCGTGGGCGCGCTGCGAGCGCTCGCCACTGACGTCGACGTCGCACCCCGCTCCTTCGGCCGCAAGCTCTCGCACGGCATCGTCCGCGCCCGCGACCTCGCCATGACCCAGGCCGGCACCGGCGACTGACATTTACCCTGCAAAACCTGCACAGATATCGGTGGACTGCCGTGGCGCAACTGCAACGAGCGTTTGCGCCGGATTTCGTCGTCAGACCGCTGCCGTAGGCTTGAGCGAACACGGTCGAGAGGGTTCCTCGGTGACGATGCAGCCAGAGCGGATGTCGTGGCAGGGCGCGGAGCGATTCGCCGCGCAGTGGATGCGTGCAGCTGGTTGGTCGGACGCTCACTGCACGCAGGCCGGAGCCGACGGCGGCGTCGACGTGCGGGCCAGGGGCGCGGTTGCCCAAGTGAAGTATTGGGCAGGGGGAGCTGTCTCGATCAAGGATGTCCAGCGAACCTACGGTATCGCCGTTCATGAGCGCGCGACGACGATCATATTTTCGAGATCTGGGTACACGAAACAAGCCACAGATTGGGCAGAGGTAGCAGGTGTTCTTCTCTTTACGTTTGATGAATTCATGGTTGTTCGCGGCGCCACGTCTACTGCCCGGAGACTCGCATCGCAGGTAAGCCCTCTCGCACCCGAAGTTCTCGCTCATCAACAACTCTGGACCGAGGGCGCAAGCTGGGGAACGACGCCAGGATGGGTCAGACCGCCGCAGCCGCGCACCTCGTCGACGGTGGGTGCGGTACTCCATCTAGTCTACGTGATTTATATCGGGGCTCTTGCCTCTGCTCTATTCTGGACAGTTGCTGCGGTATCGTGGTCGGTTCCGAAGTGGCGTGGTTCGTCGGTGCCCTGCCGGCGATATGCCGCATGGATCTGGATGCCGTGGGCTCGGTCACGGCCGCGCTGGCCGTGGACGAGCACGGGTCCCGGGGGCGCCGAGCAAGCAGTAGTAGCTGGGGTCGAGGCTTCTCCGATGGTCACGTCGTGGCCTGGTGGGACTGTACCCGGGCTCAACACGGGAGCCGCGATGGCCTCCACTGACACGCCGTATCCAGCACCGTTCTATCCTCTCCCGGCCACCAATCAGGGTTCGCTTGTCAACGGGTCAGTTCCCATCGTGGCCTTATCGACTTGGCCGACTCCAGCACTCGCTCCGCCTCCTACGGTGGGCGTTCCCCTGTCCCCGATCGGGCCTCCCAAGGTGGGCACATTGGGACAGCCAGCTTGGCCAGCCGACGCGTCATTGTCGGCTTCGGAACTGCTGCCGCCTGATCAGGCACATTCTGTTATCGGCCCGATGGTCCCAGCGCAAAACGGCCCGCTCCCACCGGCAGCGGCAGCGCCGGCACATGGTCAGCTGATCGCGGGAGACGGCGTCTATCGCGTTGGCCACGACGTCGCGCCCGGTTTGTACCGCACTCCTGGGCCGAGCGACCCCGACTCGGTCGGCGGCTACTGGGCACGTCTGGGCTCCTTCAGCGGTGACCTCGATGACGTCATCGCTAGCGGACTTGGCACCGGAGCCGTCATCGTCCAGATTGCAGCGACCGATGTCGGGTTCGAGACGAGTTCCTTCCAGCCTTGGGAAAGAATCACCGACTGACGGGGGGCCACTGGGCCCCCCGCCGGACGTTTACCGTCGGCGGTCACGACGAGCCGCCACGACAACAACGTCGCCACCGCGCGAACTCAACACGCACTCGTCGAGCCCCGACAAGTCCCGGCCCAGAATGCCGCCAGCGCCTTGTGCGTTACCGGCCACGAACTGGCGATTTCCGGTTTCGGCTCGGCTCGCGCGCCACACCGAGCTCAGGCTCCGCGGCAACAAACTTCGTAGTCGGGGCTGGGAGCCGGGAGCCGGCGTGGGGGTTGATCAGAACTCGATCTTGAAGATCCTCGCTGCGTTGCCGCCTGTGATGAGGTTGCGCTCGGCTTCGGGGATGTGGCCCATCATGTCGCTGATGACCTTGCGGCTGTAGGGCCAGTCGTTGCCGTGGTGCGGGTAGTCGGACGACCACATGGCGTTGGTGATGCCCACCGCGTGACGCACCTGGATGCCGATCGGGTCGAGGATGAACGACGCCGACATGTTCTGGTGCCAGTAGTACGACGGCGGCTGGGAGATGGGGATCTCGCCCCAGCTCCGGTTGCGCCAGTAGCGGTCGTCGAGCTGCTCGAGGTAGTGGGGCAGCCAGCCGATCCCCGTCTCGATCATCGCCACGTGCAGGTCGGGGAAGCGCTCGAACACGCCGGTGAAGATCAGGTTCGAGATCGTGCCGGCCACCATCGAGAACACGCTGCCCAGGTTCCCGACGGCCTTGGCCTTGGCCTTGGGGTGCGCCCCGCCGTAGAGCGCCTTACCGGCCTTCTTCATGGCGTTGCGTGTGGCCAGACGCTGGGCTCGGCTGATCACGTTGATGTGGATGCACAGGGGGAGGCCGGTCTCCTGGATCGCCGCCCAGACCCGGTCGTCCTCCTCCTCGACGCTCTCGCCGGCGTTGGGCCAGCAGCTCATGACGAAGCCCTTGAAGCCCCGGTCGGCCGCCTTCTGGATCTCGGCCACGTTCGAGTCGACGCCAAGGCTCGTGAGCTGGGCCAAGGGGATCATGCGTGACAGGTCGGGCGCGCAGAACTCGTCGATGAGGAAGGAGTTGAACGCCCCCACGCCCGCCGCGATGAAGTCGTCGTCCTCGTTCGAGAGGAAGTGACCCATGGTGCGCTGCGGAGCGAAGTTCAGCGCGGCGTGGATGCCGTCGTGGGTCATGTCCTTCAAGCGCTCGGTGCCGTTGTAGCAGCCGGTCCGGGCCTCCTCGTAGGTGACGCCCATCCAGCGGAACTGGTCGTACGCCATGCCCGGCGTGGCCACGAGCCCGATGGGGTCGGGTTCGACCTCACCGGCGAAGAGCCACGCGTCGCCGCCCGCCGGGTCCTTGGCGAGCTTGGGCGCCTGGTCCTGGTACTTCTTCGGGAGCCACTTCTCCCACAGGTCGGGCGGCTCGAGGACGTGGGTGTCTGCGTCGACGACGCGATGGGTGTTCGCCATGGGAGGGCCTTTCCGATGCATTCCGAAGCTGACGTCAGTGTCAGGGATGCTACGCCACAACGGCCTGCTCTGGCGAGAGCGGGTGGGTCCGAGCGAGAGCGGCTCACAGCACCGTGTCGATGGCATCGCCGAGCGAGGCGACGGTCCAGCGGTCGTCCTGCTCGATGGTCTCGGTGCGGTTCCAGTTCTCGAACTTGCGGATCTGGCCGCCCTTCACGAAGAACACCTTGCCGGTGACCTCGCACGACTGTTGGGCCAGGTAGGCCGCGAGGGGGGCGATGTTTGCTGGATGCCAGAGATCGAACTGAGACGGGTCGGCCGGCTCGGCGACCTGCTCGGCCAGGCCCGGGGTGCCGAGCGTCATGCGCGAGCGGGCTGCGGGGACGATCACGTTGGCCCGAGCGCCGATACGCCCGAACTCCATGGCGGCGATCACGGTGAAGGCCGCGATCCCGGCCTTGGCCGCGCCGTAGTTCGACTGCCCGGGATTGCCGACCAGGCCCGAGGTCGACGAGGTGTTGAGCACCACGGCGTCGACGGGCTTGCCGTCCTTGGCCTTGCCCCGCCAGTACGCGGCGGCGTGACGCGTCGGGCAGAACGTGCCCTTGAGATGGGTGCGGATGACGTCGTCCCAGTCCTGCTCGCTCATGTTGACGAGCACCTTGTCGCGTGTGTTGCCGGCCATGTTGACCACGATGTGGAGGTCGCCGTAGGTGTCGATCGCCTGCTGTACCAACGACTCGGCGCCGTTCCAGCTCGCGACGTCTTCGGTGTTGGCGACGGCAGATCCACCCGCCGCGGCGATCTCGGCGACCACCGCGGCGGCGACGGCGGGGTCGGTTCCGGTGCCGTCGAGCTCGGTGCCGAGGTCGTTCACGACGACGCTCGCCCCCTCGGCGGCGAACAGCAACGCGACCTCTCGACCGATGCCCCGTCCCGCTCCGGTGACGACGGCAACCCGCCCGTCCAACGCTCCCATGCAGCCCCCTCGGTGATCGACGATCGGCGACCTCGCGCGCCGTGACCCGGCCGATCCTACGAAGACGACGCGGGTCGAGCGAGTGGAGGCCGAGCGGGCCGCGGGCACGTCGTGCCAACATGCGTCCATGACCGGAGACCTGTTGCAGTGGAAGATCGGCGACGTGCGCGTGACGCGGATCGTGGAGATGACCACGCCCATCGACCCGTCGGGCATGTTCCCCAAGGCGACGGCCGAGGCCATGGCGTCGCACGCGGAATGGTTGCGGCCGCACTTCCTCGACGACGAGGGGCAGATGATCCTCTCGATCCACTGCCTCGTCGTCGAGTCGCAGGGCCAGACCATCGTCGTCGACACCTGCGTGGGGAACGGGAAGTCTCGACCCTTCCCGGGCATCAGCGACCTCCAGACGCCGTTCCTCGCCGACTTCCGGGCGGCTGGCTTCGACCCGGCGACAATCGATGTGGTCACCTGCACCCATCTCCACTTCGATCACGTGGGGTGGAACACGATGCTCGTCGACGGCGTATGGGTGCCGACGTTTCCCAACGCCCGCTATCTCTTCCACGCGCTGGAGTGGGAGCACTGGGACGCGGAGGCCCGGCGCGATCCCACCAGCGAGCCCGGGTTGGTGCTCGGTGACTCGGTCGCGCCGATCGTGGCGGCCGGGCTGTCGAGCCTGGTGGCGAGCGACCATCGCATCACCGACGAGGTGTACCTCGAGCCCACGCCGGGCCACACGCCGGGTCATGTCTCGGTGCACATCTCGAGTGGCGGCGAGGAGGCGGTCATCACCGGCGACATGACCCATCATCCCGTCCAGATCGCCGAGACCGATTGGGGGATGGGCTACGACAGCGACACCGCCCAGGGGTGCGTGACCCGAAGGGAGTTCGTCGACCGCTACGGCGACACCGCGGTCCTCGTGATCGGCACGCACTTCAACACCCCGACCGCGGGCCACGTCCGCCGCGGCCCCGACGGCGGCTGGCGCTTCGTGGTGTGAGCTCGGCCCCGGTGGCCTTTCGGAGTTGGTGAGCATAATCGGTTGCTCACCAACTGTTTTTTCAGTCGACGAATGAGTGATTTACTAGCATGGCCCCGTGGTGATCCTGCCCCGGCTTATTGAACCGGTGCTCGACCACGCTCTGACGTCGGCTCCGGTCGTCGTGCTCGAGGGCGGGCGAGCGACGGGTAAGTCGACGATTTGCGACGCCCTGATCGCCGAACGGGGGTGGGCGCCGCGCCTCGATCTCTCCGATCGCCCCACGCTCGAGGTGCTCCGACTCGATCCGGATCGGTTCCTGCTCGCACAGCCGACCCCATGCGTGATCGACGAGGCGCAGCTCGAGCCCGAGCTCACGGTTTGGGTCAAGCGGGTCGTCGACCGGCGACGCCAGCCGGGTCAGTTCTTGTTGACGGGTTCCGCTCGGCTCGGCCGTCATGCTCTGGGCGGCAGTGACCCGTTGGCCGGCCGGGCCATCAGGCTTCGGCTGTCATCAATGACCCAGCGCGAGCTCGACGGGTTGGGGAGCGACTTCATCGATCGAGCGTTCGGTCCCGGGTGGGAGCCAGCGCGCCTCGCGACCATGGCGCCGAGCGCTCGAAGGCCATGGTTGGGAGGACTCCCAGGAGTCTCGGGTGTTCTCGGGAGCGCGCTGGCACCCAGTTGGGAGCGCGAGATCGCGACCTACGTCGAGTCGGTGATTCCCCTGGGAGCGGCCGGCACCCGTGCCGACCTCGGCCGGTTGCTCCGAACCTTCCGCTACCTCGCGGCCGACAGCGGCCAGGTGCTCAACGCCGCGCGTGCTGCGAGCGAGCTCGGCATGCAGGCTGCCACCGTGCGGGGCCACGTGGAGCTGTTGGAAGCGGCGTTCCTGATGACGCGCATCGAGGCGCATCGCCCGGCTGAGCACCGGGTCCTCACGGCGCACCCACGGATCATCGCCTCCGACCCCGGCCTGGCTGCGTGGGCGGCCCGGGCGTGGGCCGCGCCGCCCTCGGCCGTGCTGCTCGGGTCGCTGACCGAGACGGTGGTCGCGCACGACCTCATCGCCGACGCCGACGCCGCCCTGGAGCGCATCGTCGTGCGTCACTGGCGTGATCGGCGCAACCACAAGAAGATCGACCTGCTACTGGTTCATCCCGACGGCCGGCTCGTCGCCGTCGAGGTGAAGGCTTCGTCGTCGACCGGGCCCGCCGACACGAGCGGGCTGCGCGCCTTCGTGGCCGAGGCGGGTGACGCGTGCGTGCGCGGCATCGTCGTCTACGAGGGAGACGCGGTGATCGATCTCACGCCGTCGGGGGGCCCGTCCATGGTGGCGGTACCTCGGACCCTGCTCTGAACACAGCCGGGACGGGCGCGGGCTGCTCCTCAGCGCCCGCGCAGCCGCTCGATCTCGGCTCGAAGCACTGCTGCGTCGGCCTCGGCCGCGTCGGCCCTGGCTGTCTCGGCGTCGGCCCGGGCGATCTCGTCTTCGAGGTTGAGCCATCGGCGTCCGTCGGGACCGAAGACCACGAGCTCGGCGCCGTCTGTGCCGATGGTGACGCCGTATCGGGGGCTCGTCCACGTGTCGGGGATCAGCCGCTGGACCAGACGATCGCCCTCTCGGGTCCAGGCCCGCAGCGCCCCGGTCGCCGGATCGAAGAACACGTACTCCTCAACCCCGTGACGTTCGTAGAAGGCGAGCTTGTCGAGCATTTCCACCGGGGTGTTGTTGTGCGACAGCACCTCGACGGCGAGCGTGACCCGCCCGCCGTGGATCCAGGGCCGGTACGAGCGCAGCCGTTCCTTGTCGACACCTTCGATCACGAACACGTCGGGCTCCGCGCAGATCTCGTGATGGCCCTCGACGGGATACCAGAGCAGGTCGCCCGCGACATGCACATCAGCGCGATCGGCGAGAAGGTGCCTGAACCCGGTCTTGAGCACGAGGATGGCTCGTTCCTGCCACTCGTTGTCGGCCATCGGCAACCCATCGGAGTCGGGGTAGACGACCGCGTCACCGGGTTCGGGTGCGGTCAGGCTCATGGGTTCGATGCTCCCGCCGT
>VFJJ01000065.1 GCA_009886115.1 Actinomycetota bacterium | reverse complement strand
GTGGCCGACACGATCTTGCGGTCACTCACCGTCGACGACGGGTTCCGCTTCCAGGACGCCTTCGACCTGGCCGAGAGCCTGCGCGCCATCGACACCGACGAGGTGGTGATGACCCAGATCCCCACCCGGCTCGGCCGGGTTGGCGAGGCTTCGGTGCTGTTCTTCGACGAGGACGCCGTGGCCGAGACACTCGCGCCCTTCAACGACGTGCCTGCGCCTCCCGCGCCCACCCCGCCGAACGACCTGGCCCCTGGCGAGGTGCGCCTCATCGTCTTCAACGGCGACGGGACCGCCGGCCTGGCTGGTGCGGGTGGCGACCTCCTCACCGCCAAGGGTTTCGTGGTGGTCGACCTCACCGATGCCGACGAGTTCGGTCTCGACGAGACCGAGATCCGCTACGCCGAGGGCCGTGACGGCGCCAGGGAGAAGGCCGAGCTGGCGGCATTCCACCTCGGCGTCGGTCGCTTGGTTCCGATCCTCGAGTTGGCGGGCGTCGACGTCGAGGTCGTGCTGGGCAAGGACTTCCGACCCATCGCCGAGGAGGCCGAGGCTGCCGCGGCCGACGGCGGCGCGGTCGGCCCAGTCGGCCCAGTCGACCCGGTCGACCCGGTCACGCTCACCACGAGGCTGGCCTCGGTCACCCGCCCCGACCAGGCCGCTCCCGAGCCCACGGCGCCAGCGCCGCTGGTCCTTCCCTGCTGAGCAGCACCAGCGCCGGACTCAGGGTTGGTCCACGCGGACCGCCTCGTTCCACCGGTAGCCCCGACGCGGGACGGTTTCCACCAGGGATGCGCGACCCCAAGGGGGCAGAGGGCCCTGCGGGTCGGAGCCCCGGACCTGGTCGGTAGAATCTCGCCCCTCATGAGAATCTCGCTGTCGGGTTCGTTGATGCGGTTCCTGTCCCGACTCGGGATCGCGGTGCTCGTCACGACCGTCGTCATGGTGGCGGCCGTGGAAGGGGTCCGGGCCAAGGCGCGCGACGAGTTCGACGTCGCCTTCCTCGACGAGGAGGTGGGGGCTGCGCTCGATCCCCAGGCGGGCGGAGCGGTCGTCACCGGGCCCGACGGCCGGGTCGTGACCGTCGCCACCGAGCGGACCCCGCCTCCGTCGGCGCCGCAGAACTTCCTCCTCGTCGGTACCGACAGCCGGGCGAACATGTCGGGTCCGGGCTTCGGGAGCGAGACGACCGCCGGAGGATCACGCGCCGACGTGATCATGATCGTGCGGGTGGAGCCCCAGAACGACTTCGCCTACGTGCTGTCGATCCCTCGTGACACGCTGGTCACGATCTCGGGCTGGGGCCGCCAGGGCCGCATCAACGAGGCCCTCTCGGATCGCGACGACCCGAACAAGGGCATCGTGCGACTCATCGAGACGGTGAAGGACAACTTCCAGATCCCGATCCACCACTACGTGCAGGTCGACTTCGCTGGCGTCGAGCACATCGTGAACGCCCTGGGCGGTGTCACGGTGTTCCTCTACTACCCGGCGCGCGACGCCTACTCCGGGCTGAGTGTCGCCGGAGGCTGTGTCGACATGGACGGCGCCACGGCACTGGCCTACGCCCGTTCCCGCCACTTCCAGGAATACGTCGACGGACGCTGGAAGAGCGACCCGTTCAACAGCGACCTCACGCGCTCGCACCGCCAGCAGGACCTGCTGCGGCGCGTGGCGCAGACGGCGAACGCCGACATCGGCGACAGCCTGGGCAAGCTCTCCGACCTCGTCGACGCCATGACCGATCCGCTGACGCTCGACCCGACCCTCGACTTCGACACGGCGTTCAACCTGGCGCGGGAGCTGCGCGACATCGACCCCGCGACGATCCAGATGCGGACCCTCCCCGTGAGCTTCACGAACATCGAGGGAGCGTCGTACCTGTCGTTCTCGCCCGGCGCGGCCGAGCCCTACCTGGCGCCGTTCCGGCTCGGCAACGTGCCCGGCGAGGTGCGGCTCCGGGTTCTCGACGCCTCGGGGGGCTCCGAAGCTGCCGACGCCGTCAATTTCGCGCTCGGCGCCTCGGGCTTTCGCGTCGACGACGTCGCTCCCCGTCCCGACGACGTCTCGACCGCCGAGGTCCGCTACGTCGCCGGGCAACCAGCCAGCCTGGCCAAGGCCCAGCTCGTCGCCCGTCACCTCGACGGTCCCCACCGGTTGGTGCCGGTGCTCGCCCTCGAGGGCGCCGACGTCGAGCTCGTCGTGGGTTCGGAGGCGCTGAGCGTTCTCGCCGAGCCTGTCGCTCAGTTCCGTGACGACGACCTTCCCCCGACGACCATCACGACCGTGGCCGCACCCCCATCGACTCGACCCGGAGCGCCTGCTCCCTCGAGCACCACGACCGGCGCCCCGCCCGTCACCGGAGGCTCGATCGTGACCACCATCCCGGTCGCCGAGCAGGCCGGTATCGCCGATGCGGACGCGCTCGACGTCCCGCCCACGCCCTGCTGAGCGTGCCCGGGGGCCGCGGTATATGGCCGATTCGGCGCCGGTAGCATCCCCGCCCTATGAAGGTCTCGCTGTCGGGCTCGTCGGTGCGGTTCCTGTCGCGACTCGGCATCGCCGTACTCGTCACGACCGTGGTCATGGTGGTCGCCGTCGAGGGCGTCAGAGCCAAGGCCCGCAACGATTTCGAGAGCAGCATCGACGTGCTCCCCGACGCCGTGGCCGATGTCCTCGACACGATCCCCGACGATCGGGCACAAACCGGATCCGATGACGAGATCGTCACCGCGCCGTCGGGCAAGGCGCCGCCACCGTCGGCGCCGCAGAACTTCCTCGTCGTCGGCACCGACAGCCGGGCCAACCTGTCGGGCACGGGCTTCGGCGACGCGTCGGCCGGGTGCAACTGCGCCGACGTCATCATGCTGGTTCGCGTCGAGCCCGAGAACGACTTCGCGTACGTCCTGTCGATCCCCCGCGACACGCTCGTCGAGATACCCGGGCGCGGGACCCGTCCCATCAACGAGGCGCTCACCGATCGGAACGATCCTGCCGCCGGCGTCGAGCGTCTCATCGACACGGTGAAGAAGAACTTCCTCGTGCCCGTCCACCACTACGTGCAGGTCGACTTCGCAGGCGTGAAGGACATCGTCGACGAGGTCGGAGGCGTGGTCGTCTACTTCTACTTCCCCGCTCGTGACGCCTTCACGGGCCTCGACGTGGGTGGTGAATGCCAGACCCTCGACGGTGGACAGGCCCTGGCGTATGCCCGTTCCCGGCATTTTCAGTCGTTCGTCGACGGCCGCTGGAAGCCCGATCCGACCAACAGCGACATCGCCCGGACGCGCCGTCAGCAGGACCTGCTGCGCCGGCTGGCCAGCACCGCCAAGGGCCAGATCGGCGGCGACCTCGGCCAGCTCGACGACCTCCTCAAGGCGGTGATGGACCCGCTCGTGGTCGACCCGAACCTCGCCGACTTCGACCTGGCGTTCGGCCTCGCCCGTCAGCTCCTCGACGTCGATCCCGACAAGGTCCCGATGCGGACGCTGCCGATCACGCTCACACCCGGAGCGGTCAACTTCTCGATCCGTACCGCCGAGCCGTTCCTCCGGCCGTTCCGCGTGGGCAGCATCGAGCCCGACGTGCGGCTTCGCACGGTCGACGGCTCCGGCGGCGGCCAGGATGTCGGCGCCGTGAACGGGGCGCTCGACGACCGGGGCTTTCGAGTCGGCGATGTCGTCGCCGGTCCCGACACGGTCGCGGTCACCGAGGTCCGCTACGCCGAAGGACAGCTCGATGCGGTCGACAAGGCCGAGCTCGTCGCCCGGTACCTCGAAGGCCCGCACCGACTCGTGCCCGTGCTCTTCATCGACGGGGCGGACGTGGAGCTCGTCGTGGGGTCGGAGCCCGTGAGCGTCCTCGACAAGCCGGTCAACGAATTCCGCGAGGAAGACCTGCCGCCGACGAACACCACCACCACAACCACCACGAGAGTCACGACATCGACGACCCGGCCTGGTTCGCGCCCCTCGTCCACGTCGAGCACCCAGGCGCCACCCACCAGCGTGGCCACCACCGGCACGACCGTCCCGGTGGCCGAGCAGGCCGGCATCAGCGACGCTGCCGGACTCGCCGTTGCCGAGTTGCCCTGCTGAGGTTGGCCACGGGCAATCCGACGCCCGGTGTCCGAAGCATTCCGGTCGAGCGCCTAACCTTCGGCCCCGTGCGAATCCTCGTGACCGGCGGCGCCGGCTTCATCGGCTCCAACTTCGTGCGGTACTGGCTCGACGAGCATCCCGGCGACCACGTGGTGGCGTACGACGTGCTCACCTACGCCGGGAACCGCCCGTCGCTGGCCGACTGCGAGGCTCGGGGAGCCCTCTTCGTCCAGGGCGACATCGGCAACCTCGAGCTGGCGACGCACCTCCTGCGCGAGCAGCGCATCGAGGTGATCGTGAACTTCGCGGCCGAGTCGCACAACAGCCTGGCGGTCGTCGACCCGGGCCGGTTCTTCCGCACCAACGTCATCGGCACCCAGGGCCTGCTCGAGGCGGCTCGGCATGCCGGCGTCGAGCGCTTCCACCACGTCTCCACGTGCGAGGTCTACGGCGATCTCCCGCTCGACTCCGACGAGGTCTTCACCGAGGACACCCCCTACCGGCCCCGCACGCCGTACAACGCCTCGAAGGCCGGAGCCGACCACGCCGTGCGGGCCTACCACGAGACCTTCGGCCTGCCGATCACCATCACGAACTGCTCCAACAACTACGGGCCCTACCAGTTCCCCGAGAAGGTCATCCCGCTGTTTGCGACGAACGCGCTGGACGATCTGCCGTTGCCGATCTACCAGTCGTCGCAGAACCGTCGGGAGTGGCTGCACGTGACCGACCACTGCCGGGCCATCGACCTGGTGCTCGTGCGGGGCGACGTCGGCGCGACCTACAACGTGGGATCGGGTGTCGAGGCGAGCGTCGAGCAGCTCGCCGATCGGATCCTCGATGCGCTGGGCAAGCCATCGACGCTCAAGACCGTCGTACCCGACCGGCCCGGTCATGACCGGCGTTACCTCCTCGACAGCACCAAGATCCGCAGCGAGCTGGGCTGGGCCCCGACGATCGACTTCGATGCCGGGCTCGACGAGACCGTCCGCTGGTACGCCGAGCACCGCAGCTGGTGGGAGTCGCTCAAGGGCCGGGCGCCGGTCGCTGAAAGCCACGCGTGGGCGACGGCGAGCTCCGTCGGGCCCACGGGCTGATGAGGTTCGTCGTCACAGGTGCTGGTGGCCAGGTCGGAGCCGAGGTTGTCGGCCTCCTCGAACGTCAGACCCGCCACGAGGTCGTCGGTCTCGATCATCATGGGCTCGACATCGGCGACCGTGATGCCGTCGAGCAGATCCTCGGCCGCGTCCTCCCTGAGGCGGTCGTGCACTGCGGCGCCTGGACCGACGTCGACGGGTGCGAAGCCGATCCCGAACGGGCCTGGCGCGACAATGCGCTGGCCGTGCGTCATGTGGCCGTTGCCGCTTCCCGCATCGGCGCCCATGTGGTGCACGTTTCGACCGACTACGTCTTCGGCGGGGCCAAGGCCGAGCCCTACCACGAGTGGGACGCCGTGGCTCCGCAGTCGGTGTACGGAAGCTCGAAGGCCGGGGGCGAGCTGGAGCTGCAGCGGCATGCCACGTCGTGGACGCTGGTGCGTACCGCGTGGGTGTTCGGCCGTCGCGGGCGCAACTTCGTCGATTCCATCGTCGCTCGGGCCCGAGCCGCCGAACCGCTCCGGGTCGTCGACGACCAGCGCGGCTCGCCCACCTACGCTCCCGATCTGGCCGAGGCCTTGGTGCGTCTGGCGATCGGCCGTCATCAGGGCGTGTTCCACGTGACGAACCAGGGTTCGTGCACGTGGCACCGCTTCGCTGAGGAGATCGTCGCCGCAGCCGGCATCGACCCGGCGGGGCCCATCGAGCGCATCAGCAGCTCGGAGCTCGGCCGTCCCGCCAGCCGTCCCGCCAACAGCGTGCTCGACAACGTCGCGTTGCGGCTCCTTGGCCTCCCGCTCCTGCGCGACTACCACGACGCGCTCGCCTGCAGACTCGGTGGCGGCCTCGGTGGCACCGGATGAGCCGCGTGGGAATCATCGGCGCCGGCTACGTCGGGCTCACCACGGCCGCCTGCCTCGCTCATCTCGGCCATTCGGTGGTGTGCGGCGATGTCGACGCCGACCGGGTCGCCCGGCTCTCCCGCGGCGACATCCCGATCCTCGAGGAGGGGCTCCTCGAGCTCGTCACCGAAGGCCTGCGCTCGGGTCGGCTGCAGTTCGTGGTCGGGGCCGAGGGCGCGTCGCGTCGTCGCGACTTCGTGTTCCTGTGCGTCCCCACGCCTCAGAGCGACAACGGCGCGGCCGACATGAGCTATGTCGAGGCTGCCGCCGCGCAGATCGCTCCGGTGCTCGACCCGGGGACGGTCGTGGTGAACAAGTCGACGATGCCGGTCGGGTCGACCCGTCTCGTTCAGCGGGTGCTCGAAGAGGCGGGGGCGGGCTCGCGGGAGGTGAGAGTGGCGTCGAACCCCGAGTTCCTCCGTGAAGGGACGGCTGTTCGCGACTTCCTCAACCCCGATCGGGTGGTGATCGGCTGCGACGACACCGCCACCGCGGTTCGGGTCTCCGAGCTGTATCGCACGCTCGGGGCGGCGATGCTCGTCACCGACCCGGCGTCGGCCGAGATGGTCAAGTACGCGTCGAACGCCTTCCTCGCCGTCAAGATCGGTTTCATCAATGCCGTGGCGAACCTGTGCGAGTCGGTGGGGGCCGACGTGCGCGAGGTGGCGCTGGGAATGGGCTACGACAAGCGGATCGGTTTCGAGTTCCTCCGGCCCGGCCCGGGCTACGGCGGCTCGTGCTTCCCCAAGGACACCGCGGCGTTGAACCATCTGGCCGAGAGCGTCGAATTCCCGTTCCCGATCCTCGAAGGCACCATTGCCGGAAACCGCGCGCAGTACGAGCGCATGGTGGCGAAGGTGAAGGCCGCGGTCGGGGGCGAGCTCGCCGGGCGCACGATCGCCGTGTGGGGCTTGACGTTCAAGGCCAACACCGACGACCTTCGCGAATCTCCGGCGCTGTACATCGCCGGCCGCCTCCTCGCCGAAGGAGCCCGGGTGCGGGCCTACGACCCGGCCGCGTCGACAGAGAAGGCGCTGGCGTCGGTCCCCGGTCTCGAGATCGTGGTCGACGGCTACAGCGTGTGCGATGGCGCCGATCTCGTGGTGTTGCTCACCGAGTGGGACGAGTTCCGGTGGTACGACCTGGACAAGGTCGCATCGCTGCTCACGGTGAAGTCGATCGTCGACTGCCGCAACCTGCTCGACCCGGCTGCGGTTCGCCGCAAGGGCTTCCAGTACACGGGTGTCGGGCGATGACGCGTCCCGGGAGCGCGGGGCGCGCCGTCGTCACGGGAGCTGCAGGCTTCTTGCCTTCGGAACTGTGCCGAGGGTTGCTGGCGCGCGGCTGGGAGGTCGTCGGGCTCGACAACTTCATCACGGGTCGGCGCTCGAATCTCGACGATCTCGTCGTCGATCCACGGTTCAGCTTCATCGAGCACGACGTCTGCGAAGCGCTCCCGGTCGCGGGTCCCGTCGACGCCGTCTTGCACTTCGCCAGCGCGGCGAGCCCCCCCGAGTACCTGGCGCATCCCATCGAGACCCTGATGGTCGGATCACGGGGCACGCACACGGGCCTCGACCTGGCCCGCTCGACGGGGGCCCGGTTCCTGCTCGCATCCACGAGCGAGATCTACGGCGATCCCTTGGTGAACCCGCAGCCCGAGTCGTACTGGGGCAACGTGAATCCCGTGGGGGTCAGGTCTGTCTACGACGAGGCCAAGCGTTTCGCCGAGGCCCTCTCGATGTCGTATCACCGGGAGTTCGGCCTCGACGTCAAGATCGTGCGGATCTTCAACACCTACGGGCCGTTGCTGGCCCCGGGCGACGGCCGGGTGGTGTCGAACTTCGTGAGGCAGGCACTGCTCGGCGAGCCCATCACCATCTACGGCGACGGCAGTCAGACCCGATCGTTCTGCTACGTCGACGACGAGGCCCGTGGCATCCTCATGTTGTTGGAGTCGAGCTGGAACGGGCCGATGAACATCGGCAACCCTGACGAGTTCACCATCGCGGAGCTGGCCCAGCAGATACTCGAGCTGACGGGCTCGTCGTCGGAGCTGGTGCGACACCCGCTGCCGTCCGACGATCCGAGGGTACGGCGCCCCGACATCACCTTGGCCCGCCAGGTGCTCGGCTGGCAGCCCGAGATCGCTCTGCGGGACGGGCTGGTCAGGGTGATCGATCGCTACCGGAGAGAACGTGACCACGGACGCCTCTGACCCCGACGAGACACTGCAGTCGAGTCGGCAGCACCACCTGGGGCGCGGTGCGCTGCCGTTGGTCGAGTATCGCCGCCTGTCGGTGGTGGTCCCGGTCTTCAACGAGCGCAACACCATCGCCGAGATCGTGCGGCGGATGCGCGCCGTCGAGCTCCCCATCTCTCTCGAGATCATCGTGGTCGACGACGGCAGCACCGACGGGACGCGTCAGATCCTGCCCCAGCTCGAGGACAGCACGGTTCGGGTGCGGCTCCACGACCGCAACCGGGGCAAGGGTGCGGCGATCCGCACGGGATTGGCGCTCGTCACCGGCGACGTGGTGCTCGTGCAGGACGCCGACCTCGAGTACGACCCCGAGGACTGGCCTCGCCTCCTCGCGCCGCTGATCAAGGGCAAGGCGCAAGTCGTCTACGGCTCGCGCTTCACCGGTGAGCGGCGGAACATGTTCTTCTGGCACTGGGTTGGTAACCGCTTCCTGTCGCTCGTCACGAACGTGCTCTACAACTCCACGATCAGCGACATGGAGACGTGTTACAAGCTGATCGACAAACGGCATCTCGACGGCCTGAAGCTGCGTGCCGATCGCTTCGACTTCGAGCCCGAGATCACCGCCAAGCTGCTGCGGCGGGGCGTGCGCGTCTATGAGGTACCGATCTCGTACTCGGGGCGCGACTTCAGCGAGGGCAAGAAGATCTCCTGGCGCGACGGCCTGGTTGCCCTGTGGACGCTCGTGAAATACCGCTTCGTCTCGTGACCCCGGCGCCGGAGTCTGCTCGTGCCGACGGCCGCTCCGGAGCCGAAGGCGGAGCCCGACCCGATGCCGACGCCGAAATCAGGTGGACGGCCGTCGTGGTCAACTACGACGGGGGTCCGCTGCTCGCGTCGTGCGTGCACTCGCTGCTCGCCGACACGAGCGCCGGCCGGGTCGAGGTCGTGGTGGTCGACAACGACTCGACCGACGGCTCGGTGGCGACCGTCGATGCCCTGCCGCAGGTTCGCGTGATCACCGCTGGCGAGAATCTCGGCTACGCCAGGGCGGCGAATCGGGGCATCGCGGTGGCCCGTACGTCCGTGGTCGCGGTGCTCAACCCCGACACCACCACGGTTCGCGGATCGGCGGCTGCGGTCATGGCGCGCTTCGCAGCCGATGCGCGCATCGGGGCCGTCGGCCCGCGCATCGACGAGGCCGACGGCACGCCGTACCCCGGCGCTCGCTCGTTCCCGTCGTTGCTCGACGCCCTGGGCCACGGGGTCCTGTTCTTCTGGTGGCGCGACAACCCGTTCAGCAGGCGCTACCGCCAGACCGCAGCCGATCCGGCCGTCACCCGCAAGGTCGACTGGGTCTCGGGCTCGGCCGTGTGGCTGCGCCGCGAGGCGCTCGACGACATCGGGGGCTGGGACGAGCGTTACTTCATGTACATGGAGGACGTCGACCTGTGCTGGCGGCTCGGGCGGGCCGGGTGGAGCGTCGTCTACGAGCCCGGCGCCCGGGTCGTGCACCTGGGCGGCACGGCCACCTCGCGGCGGCCCTACCGGATGCTCGTCGAGCATCATCGTTCGATGTGGCTCTACACGCGTACCCGGGCCACCGGTGTTCGGCGGCTGTCGCTACCGCTGCTGGGCCTGGGCATCGCGGCCCGGGGGACGCTCGCAGTGGTTCATCGTTGGCTGCAGGGCGTCGGTGCCCGTTCGGGCGCGCGTTCCGGGGGCTTCCGGCGCGCCAACTAGCCTGAACGGCCATGGGCAAGGCCTCCTCTCGCAAGAAGATCGCGCGCCGTTCACCCCGGGTGAGGGTGCAGCGCAAGATGCTCACCACCTGGAACCTCACCGTCACCGGCGTGGTCCTCGTGGGTCTGCTGCTCATCGCGGTGAGCCGGAACGACGACGACCTCTACGGGACCCCAGCCGGTCTCGTCGGTCCGAGCGCCGACGCCCAGGACCATTGGCACGCGGCCTACGGGGTGAACCTCTGCGGCATCTGGCAACCCTTGATTCCCGAGTACGAGAGTTCGGTGGGCATCCACAGCCACGGCGACGGGCTCATCCACATGCACCCGTTCGACGACCGGGGAGCGTTCGAGAACGCCACCGTCGAGCACTTCCTCGACCCGCCCCAGGGCGAGGGTCTCGCCGGGGCCCCGGACACGCCGCTGCGCTACGAGTTCAACCCGGGCCAGATCAAGGCCAAGGGTGACGGGCTGGTGATCGTCGGGACCGAGGGTGACACCCCGATCGAGACCACCACGTACCCCACGGTTCCTCCCACGACCGTCCCGACGGCCACCGCCACCACGGCCACGGCCACGGTGCCGGCGACGGCCACCGCCACCACGGCCGCCGGAGCGACGACGACCACGGCCGACGGCGAGTCGCTGGGCGCCAGCATCGACGGTCACGCCCGCGTCCACGCCCAGGCCGCATCGACCTCCACCACCGGTGCGGCGACCACGGCGACCACGACAGCGGGAACCGGCGCCACCACCGCGACGACGGCAGCGGGGACACCCGTGACGACGCCCACGACCGCCGCCACGACCGAGATCAAGGACAGCGCCACGTTCACCAACGGCGACGAGTGCCCGAACCTCGGTGGCCGGGAGGGCACCCTCCGTTGGGCCGTGGCCGTCTACGAACCGAGCCTCCAGGGGTACTCGCAGGGTCCCGTCGAGCAGGAGGGCGATCCGGCGAGGTACGTGGCCAAGAACCACGAGGTCGTCACCATCGCCTTCCTCCCCGACGACGTGCCGCTCGGCGTTCCGCCGAGCGCCGCTGCGGCGTTGCAGGGCAACTTCGTCAACCCGGTCGACGGCGGCGAAGCGGGGACGGTCGTCACCACGCCGACCCTCCCTCTCCCCGGCGAGACCACCGTCCCCGGCGAAACGACGATCCCCGCCGACCCCACGGCCACGACGGCCGGCGGCTCCACCACCCCGTCGGGGGCCACGACCGCTCCAGCCGGAGCGGCGAGCACGACGCGAGCGGCGGGCACCACCACGACGGCTCGTCCCACGACGACCACGGCTTGATCCGAGAGGGAGGGGCGATCAGGTGAAGGCGGTCGTGCTGGTCGGTGGCGAGGGAACACGTCTCCGCCCGCTCACCTACACCACGCCCAAGCCGCTCCTGCCCGTCGCCAACCAGCCGTTCTGCGAGCGCCAACTCACGTGGTTGGCCCGGTACGGCATCGACGAGGTCGTGCTCTCGATCGGGTACCTCCCCGACGCGTTCAGGGCCCGCTTCCCCGAGGGCCACTATGGCGGGGTCCGCCTGCACTACGCCGTCGAGGACGTACCGCTCGGCACCGCGGGCGCCATCCGCTACGCAGCCGAGGTCGCCGGTATCGCCGAGCGCTTCGTCGTGTGCAACGGCGACGTGCTCACCGACCTCGATCTCGGATCGCTGATCGACTTCCACGGCGCCCGCCGGGCCGAGGCCACGATCTCGCTGACGCGGGTCAGCGACCCGTCCCGCTTCGGGGTGGTGCCCACACGCGACGACGGACGGGTCATCGCCTTCGTCGAGAAGCCCGATCCGGGACGGGCCCCGACCGACTGGATCAACGCCGGGACCTACGTGCTCGAGCCCCACATGCTCGATCGCATCCCGCTGGGCGTGAACGTCTCGATCGAGCGGGCCACCTTCCCGAGGATGCTCGAACAGGGCGGCTCCCTCTACGCCATGCAGAGCACGGCCTACTGGCTCGACATGGGCGTGCCCCAACAGTTCCTCACCGCCAATGCCGACGTGCTCGCGGGTCTCCTCGGGCGGCCGCCGCTGCCCGGAGCGACCGAGTCGGCACCGGGGATCTGGCATGACGGCTCCAGCTCGGTCGACGATTCGGCGGTCCTCGAGGCGCCGGTGCTCCTCGGCGACGGGTGCGTGGTGGGCGCCGGAGCCAAGGTCTCGGCCACGGTGATCGGCGCCGGCGCCCATGTCGGACCGGGGGCGGTGGTGGCTCGGTCGGTGTTGCTGGCCGAGGCCCACGTCGGCTCGTCGACCGTCGTCGAAGATTCCGTGGTGGGGATGCGATCACGGGTCGACGACGGCGCCGCGATCTCCGGGATCAGCGTCGTCGGTGCCGACGCCGTGGTGGGCATGGGAACGAGCATGGTCGGGGCCCGGGTCAACCCGCCCTCGATCGGTGCCTGACGAGGGGGACACGCTGTGCGCACGATGGTCACTGGAGGAGCCGGATTCATCGGGTCGACGCTCGTCGACCGGCTCCTCGCCGAGGGTCACGAGGTCGACGTGGTCGACGATCTCTCAACGGGGTCGTTGGCGAACCTGGCTGAGGCCCGCACCGATCGCTCGCGGCGATTCTCGTTCCACCGCATGGACATCCGATCGCCGGGGGTGGTCGATCTGGTGGCGCATCGCAAGCCGGAGGTCATCTTCCACCTCGCGGCACAAGCCGACGTGAGAGTCTCGATCAGCCGCCCCGTGTTCGACGCCGAGGTGAACATCATCGGCTCGCTCAACGTGTTCCAGGGAGCGCTCGCCGCCGGGACCCGCAAGGTCGTCTTCGCCAGCTCGGGCGGCACGATCTACGGCACGCCCGAGGAGATCCCGACCCGGGAGGGCCATCCGCAGCGGCCGATCTCGCCCTACGGGATCGCCAAGAAGGTGCTGTCCGACTACGCGCACTTCTATCGCGAGATCCACGGTCTCGCGTATTCGGCGATGGCCTTCGCCAACGTGTACGGACCCCGGCAGGATCCGCACGGCGAGGCCGGCGTGGTCTCGATCTTCGCTGGGAAGATGCTCGCACGCGAACGTCCCACGATCTTCGGTGACGGTCAGCAGACGCGCGACTTCGTGTTCGTCGACGATGTCGTCGATTCGCTCGTGCGGGCCGTCGAGCGGGGTGACGCGCTCCTCTTCAACATCGGGACCGGGGAGGAGACCTCGGTGCAGACGCTCTACGACACCATGGCGCAGGTGATGGGCTACAAGGAGCCGGCGCGCTACGCCGGCGCTCGCACCGGTGAGCTGTTGCGCTCGGCGCTCGATCCGCACCGGGCCGAGGTGCACCTGGGGTGGAAGCCGTTCACGACGCTCGAGGACGGCCTGCGTCAGACCATCGAGCACTTCAAGACGCACAAGGGGTGAACGCCGCTGCCTCGTAGCCCTGGTCGGGTCAGAGACGGGCGTCGAGCATCTCGATGTCGTAGGGCCGCAACGCTCGATCGGCCGTGACCAGCACGAGGGACTCGAGCTGAGCTTGGGCCACGAGCAGTCGGTCGAAGGGATCGTGATGATGCTGCTCCAACCCCGGGGCCCGTTCGGCGTGGGCCACGGAGATCGACAGCGGCACGAAACCCGCGGCTTCGAGCGCATCGCCGAGCGAGTCGGGGAACACGACCTTTCCCAGCGCCCGCTTGATCCCCAACTCCCACGGCGTGACCGCGGAGAAGAACACCTCGTCGGCAGACTGGAGACTCGCCCGACACGTTGCTCCGAGTGAGAGATGGTCGTCGAGCCACCACAACGCCACGTGGCTGTCGATGAGCAGCCTCACGGCAGATCGCGCTGAGCCGAGTCGCACACCAGCGTTGCGACCTCGTCGTCGGGGCCGACCACGTCCGACAGGTACTCGACCCGACCGGCCCAGGAGCCCGACACCCGCGCCGGTCGAGCCGGCGGCCAGGGGATGATCTTCGCCACCGGCCGACCGTTCCTGGCCACGATGACATCGCGGCCCTCCTCGGCTTCTCGGATGAGTTCCGACAGTCGGCTCTTGGCCTCGTGCGTGTTCACGATGTGGGCCGTCATGGACGGAGAATATCACAACTTAGCCCGGCCAGGACCGGGTTTGAACTGCCCGGATGAGTCGAGTGCGTCCGGTGTCAGCGGAAGAGGTCCTCGGCGGGGGGTCGCACGATGTCGGCGGCTCGGCCGTCGCCGAAGAACGAGGGATCGAGGCCGCGGACCACCGCTGCCGGGTGGCCCAGGGCCTTGCCCATCACCAACTCCGCGGCGGAGGCGACCTCGTCGGCCAGGCAGACCTCGGTCACCTGCAGGATGCGACCCTGGGCGTCGGCGGTCCCCCGCAGGTCGAGCACGGCGACGAGCCCGCTCACCCCGATGGCGACGTCGGTGACGCCGGTCCGCCAGGGGCGACCGAAGGTGTCGGAGATGATCACGGCCACCCGGAGGCCGCGCTGGCCGAGCCGCTGCCGGATGCGGTGCGCCGAGAAGTCGGGATCGAGCGGGAGCAGCGCCGCGTAGCCCAGCTCGACGTTGGAGAGGTCGATCCCGGCGTTGGCGCACACGAACCCGTGGCGGGTCTCGCTGATGATGAGGTCGCCTCGCCGTCGGACGATCCGGGCCGATTCGGCTTCGACCAGCGCCGCTCGGGCCCCCAGGTCGTCGTGGTCGACGGCGACGAGACGGCCCTCGGCCTTCGACACGATCTTCTGCGTCACCACCAGGCAGTCGCCGTCGGCGAGCGGGGTGGCGGCCTGCTCGGCCGCATCGGCGATGATCTGGGCCAGGTCGTCGTCGGGCCTGATCTCGCCGATACCGGCGACGGGGAAGATGCGCAGCTCGGTCATCGGTCGCTCCGACGCATCGGATCTCGGCCTCTCACGTGTGCGCGATCCCGACGGCGTCGAGCACGACCCGTGCCAGCGCCGCCGCTTCGGCCGGTCCGGTCATGAGGGTCGGAGCGACCACGGCGCTCGTCCCGACGGCGGCGACCTGGGGGGCCCGGGCCTCGTCGGCCTCGTCGATGACCAGCGTCGAGCACCAAGCGCTGAACAGCCGGGCCACCCCCACGCACGAGACCTCGTGCCCGAGTGAACGCAACAGACGGTCGGCCGGTCCTTTCACCGTGGCCCCGGCGATGATCGGGCTCACCCCGACGACGCGCGCCCGGCGGGCCTGGAGGGCCTCGAGCACGCCCGGCACCGCGAGGATCGGGCCGATCGAGATGATCGGGTTCGACGGGCACACCACGATGGCCTCGGCCTCGCGCAACGCCTCGATGACACCGGGGGCCGCACGTGCCGTCGCCGCTCCCTCGAATCGCACGGCAGTGACCTCGGGCCCGGCCCGGAGCTGCACGAACCACTCCTGCATCCGCAGCTCCTCGCCGTCCGGGGTCGACAGGCGGGTCGCGATCGGATCGTCACTCATCGGCACGACCGTGAAGCCCAGGCCCCAGGCCCGAGCGATGTCGGCTGTCACCTCCGAGAGCGTCGAGCCGCTGGCCAGCCGTTCGGTCCGGTACAGGTGCGTCGCCAGATCGGCGTCGCCGAGCCGGAACCAGGTGGGCGCGCCGTATCGTTCGAGCGCCCCGAGGACACGGAAGGTGTCGCCGGCCAGGCCCCACCCCGTGTCGGGGTTGATGCCGTTGCCGAGCGTGTAGGTGATCGTGTCGATGTCGGGCGAGACGTGCAGGCCATGGAAGACGTCGTCGTCGCCGGTGTTGACGACGACCACGATCTCATCGGTCGGCACGATCTGGACCAGGCCCCGGAGGAACCGGGCCGCACCGACTCCTCCGGCGAGCACGGCGAGCATGTCGGGAGCGTAGGCGTGGGCCCCGCCGCCGAGGCCATCCGCCGCCGATCAGTCGCGCTGGCCCGACGCCCCGCTCGCACGGGCGACGGCCCGGAACAGCTCCTGTCCGACCGGGATCACTCGCGCGACCAGGTCGTCGACGAGCGAACCCGCCGACGCCGCGTCGCACGATGCTCGCAGCCGCGACTCGAGCCCCCGACGCTCGACCTGGAGACGTTGGAAGGCCAGCACGGCAAGTCCCAGGGCCGTGTAGGCCGAGTCGCGGCACAGATGCTCGATGCGCTCGTCCACGCCCCGGATCCTATGCCTCGGTCACGCGCTCGACGGGGTGCTGATCAGACCTTGCGACCCAGGAAGGCCGCGAGCTGGTCGGCGACGCTGGCGCCGGCCGGCGCGTGCTGCTCTGGTCCGAACGGTGCGCCCTCGGGCCCTCGGAACGCGTCCTGGATAGCCATCTTCGACTGCGCGAGCAGCGCCCCCGCCAGCTCAGGATCCAGGTCGGTCGGCTGGCCCGTCGCCTGGGCCAGGTCCCAGCCGTGCACGAACGTGTCGGTCGTCGCCAGACCGAGGAAGGCCGCGCCCGGCATGGCGCCGAAGGGGAGCGTGAGCATCTTCTGCATGACGCCTTCGGTCGAGAACACGCCGAGGCACGCGGCGCTCGCAGCGTCGAATGCGGCGATGTAGTCGCCCGCGGCGTAGTCGGTGTCGCCGCCGGCCGGAGGTGCGCCCTCGACACCCGCGACGAAGAAGTACTGGGCGCCCACGATGTGGTTGATCAGCTCGCGGACCTTCCACGATGCGCAGGGCGTTTCGAGGGTCATCTGGTCGGTGGCCACACCGACGAGGACGTTTCGGGTGGTGGCGATGGCCTGCTGCAACGGCTGCGTGCTCATGACGTCCTCCTGGAGGTGTTAGCGGTTCGATCACCGTATCGCCGACACGGCCCGTGTGCCGAGCCGCCCTCCGAGCTCGGTGGCCAAGCGCTCGCTGGGCGAGGACCGCGTGGCTGGCGTGGGCCCGGTGCCGGGGCTTCGGGCCCGTGTGGCGGTAGGCTCCGGGTTCCTCATGGACGCAACGGATCCCGAGCGGCCGGCTGATCCGGGGTCACCGGAGCCGTCGCTCCCGGAACCCGGGTCGTTCGCGCCCAGCGACGACGACACGGACTCTTCCGACCTCGATGCCCTCGGCCTCGAGAGCCGAGAGGAGCCCGCGCCCGGTCCCACCACTGCTCCCGATCCCGTTTCCGCCGGTGCGGCGCCGGACGCCCCAGAGGCGCGTGCCATCGAGAGCGCCCCGGAACGCGTGCCGGAGATCGCCGAGGACGCGTCCGTCGTGGCTCCGGCCGTCGTGCTCGTCGTGGTGGCCCATGATCCCGGGCCCTGGTTCACCGAGGCGTTGACCGGCATCGCCACCCAGGACTACCCGAATCTCACGGTGCTCGTCGTCGACAACGGCAGCTTCTCCGACCCGTCCGAGCTCGTGGCGGGAATCCTTCCGGGGGCGTTCATCGTGCGCTTCCCCGAGACCCTCTCGTTTGCCCAGGCGGTGAACCAGGGCGCCCGGTCGGTCGAGGGGGCGACGTTTCTCCTGGTCTGCCACGACGACGTGGTCCTCGGGGCGGGGGCCGTTCGACTCATGGTCGAAGAGGCGTTCCGTTCGAACGCCGCCGTGGTCGGGCCCAAGCTCGTCAATTTCGCCCGGCCCGAGGTGCTGTTGCAAGTGGGCTTGTCGATCGACAAGTTCGCCGTGCCCTGGTCGGGGATCGAACCTGGCGAGGTCGACCAGGAGCAGCACGACGCGGTGCGCGACGTGTTCTTCGTCCCGGCGGCAGCCATGCTCGTCCGCGCCGATCTCTTCGCCGAGATCGGTGGGATGGACCCCAAGCTCCACCATCGGGTTGCCGACGCCGACCTGTGCTGGCGGACCCGGCTGATGGGTGGACGGGTGATCGTCGCTCCCGACGCCTTCGCCCGCCACCTCGGGGCGACCTCGATCCGCACCACGGCCAAGCGCTCGGACAACGCCCACCGGTATCGCAGCCGGCTCCGGGTCCTGCTCAAGGTGCAGTCACCGCTCAGCCTGCTCGCGGTCATCCCGCAGTACCTCCTGCTCAGCATCTTGGCCGTGCTCCGCCTGGTCGTCATCGGGCGTTTCGGCGAGGCCGGGGCCCGCCTCGGGGCGTGGACGTGGAACACCCGGAACATCCGGGGGACCCTCAAGCTGCGGCGGATCGTCCAGCGGCAGCGGCACGTCCCCGACCGCGAGTTGCGCTCGTTGCAGGTTCGCAGCACGACCCGGCTGCGCTCGCTGCTCACGACCCGCTTCGCCGACGAGTCGCGCGTGCGGGCCTTCGACAACCTCCGTCGGGGGGTCGCCACATCGGCGACATCGGGCATGCGCGAGCCGGTCGTGGCGGTGTTCCTGCTCCTGTTGGCGTTGGTGGGCCTGGGCGCGCGCCACCTGATCAGCGGAACGGTTCCCGCCGTCGGCTCGCTCACCCCCTGGCCCGACGCCGGAAGCCTGTTCGACACGTTCACATCGCCATGGCGCTTCAGCGGTTTGGGGGCCTCGGTACCGGCCGCCCCCGCGTTCGGGTTGATGGGCCTGCTGACCTTCGTGGTCGGCGACCATCCGGCACTTGCTCGCACCCTGCTCGTCGTCGGGACGATCCCGATCGGCGCCTTGGGCGCGTTCAGGCTCTCACGGCCGCTCTCCCCGGGGCCCTGGCCGGCCATCACCGCCGCCGTCACCTACGCGGCGCTGCCGGTGAGCCGGAACGCGATCGCCAACGGGCGCCTGGGCGCCATCGTGCTGTTCGCCGCAGCGCCCTTCCTCGTCGAGCGGGTCATCAGGGCCGGCGGCGTGGTGCCGTTCGTCGGGTCGGAGTTCGCCGACGGACGGCGACCCGAGATCCGCCGCATGGTGCTCACCCTGGGCCTGCTCGTGGCGGTGTCGGGCGCGCTGTGCCCCCCGGTGCTCGTTCTCGTGCCGGCGATCGCTGCCGTGCTCGTCGTGGCCTCGCTGGTGACGGGTGGCGTGGTGGGTGCGATGCGGGGCTTGCTCGTGGCGATCGCCGGCTCCGCGCTCGGCGCCCTGCTCCTGTTGCCCTGGTCGCTCTCGCTCGTCGATCCCGATCCCGACGGGGGTTTGCTCGGGGTCATCTTCCACCCCCGGCTCGACGCGCAGGCGGTCATGAGCTTCGACTCGGGTCCGGCCTCGGGTGGCCGTCTCGTCTTCGCCGTGTTCGCCGTGGGGCTGCTCCCGCTGGCGCTCGGATCGGGTTGGCGGGTCGCCTGGGCAGGCCGGGCCTGGCTCCTGGCCCTGGCCGGCTGGGCTGGCGCCTGGATACCCGGCCAGGACTGGTTCGTCGTTGCCTGGCCGGCTCCCGAGGTGCCGCTCGTCATCGCAGCGGTGGGTGTGGCGCTCGCCGTCGGCACGGGGATGGCGGTCTTCGTCGACGAGATCCAGCGTCGGTCGTTCAGCTGGCGCCAGCTGCTGGCGGCGCTCATGGTCGGAGCGACCTTCGTCGGATCGCTGCCGTTCGTGGCGTCGCTGGCCGGCGGGCGCTTCGACCTCCCCACGCGCGACTGGGACCGGGCCCTGGCCTGGATGCGCTCCGATGTCGAGACCGACGGGCACTTCCGTGTGCTGTGGGCAGGGAGACCCGAGGACCTCCCCGGCGATCCCCAGCTCACCTACGGTGAGCTGGCCTACACGTTCACGCGCGACGGTGTCCTCGATGCTCGCGATCTGTTCCCGGCCTCGGCCGCGAAGTCGTCGCAGTCGCTCGAGGATGCGCTGGTGCTCGTCACCGCCGACCGCACGACCCGGCTCGGTCATCTGCTCGCACCCATGGCCGTCCGCTACATCGTCATCCCCGACGGGCCGCATCCTCAGGTCGAAGGGGCACGCGATGGTGAGCTCCCGTTGGCAGCTGCGCTCGGCCGCCAGACCGACCTCACCGCGTTGTCGGTCACGGGCGCCCGGGTGTGGCGCAACGAGGCCGCCGCCCCGATCCGAGGCAGCCTCGTGCGTGAGGAGCTCCCGGCGCTCGTTGCTTCGGGGCTCCTCGACGCCACCGGTCTCGACCTGCAACGTGTCGTGGCTGCGCTCCCCGCGGGCGATCGACTCGAGGTGAGCGGTCCGGTCAACCCGAGTGCGGTGCTCCTGTCGGAGCGCTACGACGACCGATGGCGAGCGACGGTCGGCGGGCGTTCGGTGGCGCCCGAGCGGGTGCTCGGGCTGATCAACGGGTTCGATGTCCCTGAGGGCGGGATGGTCACCGTCGCCTACGACGTGCCGTCGACGCAGCGCTGGCTGGTGACGGCCCAGATCGTGCTCTGGGTGCTGATCGCATGGTTGGTCCGGCGTCGGGTTGGGGTCGCTTCGAGGTTGGCGACGGCTCGACGGCTCGCTGCCGACCGGGCGGGGCTCACCGACCCCGCCGCCGTCGAGCGCCAGAGTCGCCGGGCCCTTCGCCGCCAACAGGCCGCGGCCCTGGCGGCGGAGGATCGAGAAGCCGCCGAGGTGTGGGCCGACATGCCGCTGACTCGCCGCGAGCGCCGGGCTGTCGGGCGCGCCGCCAGGGTGGGCGACGAGCCCGGCACCGGGTCTCCCGGCGCGGCGATCTCGCCGGGCGGTCCCGATGACGTCGACCGGCCCGGCTTTCCCAGCGTTCCCGTCGGACGGGGTGGTTCCGACGACCCGTTCGATCCCCGAGACCTGGATGAGGTGCCATGAGCCGGCGTTCCCGGCGGGCCACCGGGCCCGATCTCGACGATCTCGATCTGCGGCCGTACACGCCGCCGCGCCGTCGGCAGCGGAGCGCGCCCGGGTCGGGGTCGGCGCTGCGGATCCCGATCGTGGCCATGCTCGGGTTCGTGGTGGCGTTGGGCTTCGCCATCGAGGACCGGCGTGCCGACCCGCCCGAAGTCTTGGTCGTGTCCGCCGCCGACTCGCCCCTGGTCCCGCCGGCCGGCATGCTCTCGACCGCGTGGTACTGCGCCGAAGGCACGTCGACGCCCGACGGCCGCGCCGACGAGACGATCGTGATCACCAACGCCGGCACGGCGCCGGCGCGCGCCGTGGTGACCGTGATGTCGTCGATGGAGATGGCGGGCCCCGTCTCGGTGACCCGCGACGTGGCGCCGGCCACGACGTTGCGGGTTCCGCTCTCGGACATCGCCGTCATCGCCGAGCCTGGGGTTCTCGTCGAGGTCCTCGCCGGGGAGGTGAGCGTGGCCCACGAGCTCGTCGGCGCCGACGACGTCGCTGTGGGACCCTGCGCGACCCGCCCCGAGCCCACCTGGTACTTCGCCGGGGGTTCGACCGAGAAGGACGCCCAGGACTGGATCGTGATCTTCAACCCGGCGGCCCAGGACGCCCGGGTCGATCTCCGGTTGCTGCTGCCTTCGGGCGAGGAGCGCCCGCTCGATCTGCAGCACCTCACCGTCCCCCGGCAGGGCCGGCTCTCGGTGCCGCTGCACGCGTTCGCCCTCCGGGAGTCGGTCGTGGGGGTCGCCGTCGAGTCCGAGGGGGCCGGTGTTGTCGCCGAGCGCTCCCAGATCTTCGACGGCTCGGACGGACGCTCGGGACTGGGCCTCGAGCTCGGCGTGCCGTCCCCGGCGGGCTCGTGGACCTTCGCCGACGCCATCTGGTCGGTGGGCGGATCCGAGACCCTCGTGGTGGCCAACCCGAACGACGTGACGGTGATCGTGACCGTGGTCGTGCAGACGTACGACGGCACCCCCGTGATCCCCGTCGAGGTGGTCGTGGGCCCTGGTCTGGCCCTGCCGATCGCCATCTCGGGCGAGCCCGGGGTCGCCCTGGTCGCGCCCGACGTGCATCACACCATCTCGGTCGACTCCGCAGGATCGGCCACCTTCGTGACGCACCTGTCGATCGTGAGCCAGGCCCGCCCCGTCCCCGCGCCTCCCACCGAGCCGCCTCCCACCGAGCCGCCGGCCACCGAGCCGCCGGCCACCGAGCCCCCGTCCACCGAGCCCCCGGCCAGCACGGGGCCCGCCGAGACCGCGACCTCGGGAGCCGCGACCGGGACGACGGTGGCTGGAGCACCCACGACGGCGTCGGGCTCCACGATCCCCGAGACGACCACGACGACGACGTTGCCCCCCACGACCACCACGACCTCGACGACCTTGCCGGCCACGACCACGACCGTGTCCCCCACGGTCCCGAACCTGGCCCAGGCCTACGAGGTCGTGCGCCCGACCCGGGGTCCGAGCCGGGCCTGGCTGGTGCCAGGAGCACCACCGGCGCCGGGGAACCGGGTACTGGTCGCGATCACCAACACCGAGAACGTCTCGGCCACCGTCGAGGCCGACGTCCTCGACGGCGATCTCGGGGTGTCGGCCTTCGGTCTCGAGGAGATCGAGGTCGCCCCCCAGACCACGGTGATCCTCGTGCTCGACACCGGTTCGGCCGAGCGGGGTTCGGCCGTCGTGCTCGTGAGCACGGAGCAACCCGTCACCGTCGCTCGGCTGGCCGTGACCGAGACGGGCTTCAGTCTCGTCGCCGGGCTGCCGTTCGCGGCTGGCTGACGATGGCCGCGAGGATCGCGCTTGCCGCGGTGCTCCTGGCCGGCGCGGGGTTGGTCGCCTGGGTGCTCGACCGGCGCCAGTCCTCCCGGTCGACGGGGCCGATCCGCACGAGCCACGCCGTGCCCCACCAGCTCGCCCGGGCCGACTTTCTCCGGCCCGACGCTCCCTGGCTCGTCGTGGTGTTCTCGTCGGCGTCGTGCACCACCTGCGCGGCGATGATCGCCAAGGGATCGGTCGTCGAGAGCCCGTTCGTTGCCTTCGCCGAGTGCGAATACACGCGCGACCGCGACCTCCACGAGCGCTACCACATCGACGCCGTTCCCACCACGGTCATCGTCGACGCCGAGGGTGTGGTACGGGCCGCGTTCGTGGGGCAGACGACCGCGACCGACCTGTGGGCAGCCCTGGCCGAGGTCAGGGAACCGGGCAGCTCACCCGAGCCCGACCTCGGCTCGCTCGGCTCGCTCGGCTCGCTCGACGGGCCCTGAGTGCGCCGAGCCCCCGGGCTTCCCGGGCCCGCAGCGCTAGGGCGCGGGGGTCTTGACCAGGACGGGTGGTGCGGGCGCCCCGTCGACGAGACGTCCGACCTCGACGCCGTCGACCGTCTCGTTCTCGAGCAGGCTCCGGGCCAGGGCCCTGAGCCCGGGCCGGTGCTCGCGCAGCAGGGACCGGATGCGCTCTTGTTGCTCTCGCAGGATCCGCTCGACCTCCTCGTCGATCACCCGGGCCGTGTCGTCGGAGTAGTCGCGCGAGTGCATCAGGTCGTCGCCGATGAAGGTCATCGCCTGACTGCCCCAGGCCATGGGGCCGATGCGCGTCGACATCCCCCACTCGCGCACCATGCTGCGGGCGATCTCGGTGGCCCGCACGAGGTCGTTCTGCGCCCCGGTCGAGACCGCTCCGAAGATGAGCTCCTCGGCCAGCCGACCGCCGAGCAGGACGCCCATCCGATCCTCGAGATACGGCCGCTGGTAGAGATGCCGCTCACCCTCGGGGAGCTGCTGGGTGACGCCCAGAGCCATGCCGCTGGGGAGGATCGTCACCTTGTGGACGGGGTCGGCCATCGGGAGGAGGTACGCCACCAGGGCGTGACCGGCCTCGTGGTGGGCGATGATCTCCTTCTCCTCCGGGGAGAGCACCATCGACGTGCGCCGCAGCCCCATGAGGACCCGATCGCGTGCCCCTTCGACGTCCTCGGCGCCCACCTCGACCGCGCCTCGACGCACGGCGTGGAGGGCGGCCTCGTTCACCAGGTTGGCCAGATCGGCGCCGCTCATGCCGGGCGTGCCACGGGCCAGGACGTCGAGGTCGACGCCGGCGCCGATGCGCTTGCCCCGGGTGTGCACGTCGAGGATCTCCCGACGCTCGCTGAGCGACGGCAGGGGGACGATGATCTGGCGGTCGAAGCGTCCCGGGCGCAGCAAGGCCGGGTCGAGAACGTCGGGTCGGTTGGTCGCGGCCATCATGACGACACCTTCGCTCGTCTCGAAGCCGTCCATCTCGGAGAGCATCTGGTTGAGCGTCTGCTCGCGTTCGTCGTGGCCGCCGCCGAGGCCGGAGCCCCGCTTGCGGCCGATGGAGTCGATCTCGTCGACGAAGATGATCGCCGGCGCCTGCTTGCGGGCCGTCTCGAAGAGGTCGCGGACACGGGCTGCGCCCACGCCCACGAACATCTCCATGAAGTCGGACCCGGTCACCGAGATGAACGGGACCCCGGCCTCGCCGGCGACGGCCCGAGCCAGGAGGGTCTTGCCGGTTCCCGGGGGGCCGACGAGCAGCACCCCCTTGGGGATCCGGGCGCCGAGCTCGGTGAAGCGGCTCGGGTACTTGAGGAAGTCGACGACCTCTCGGATCTCCTCCTTGACAGCTTCGTAACCCGCCACGTCGCTGAAGATGGTCGATGGCCGCTCGGTCGTGTACACCTTGGCTCGGCTGCGCCCGATGTTGGTGATCGACGCCATCTGGCCCTGGCGACGGGCGAACCACACGATCAGGCCCGCGATCAACAGCAACGGCAGCATCCACACGAGCAGTGGGCCGAGGAGCCCGCTGTCGTGACCGCGGTACGTCACCGTCACGCCCTGGGCGTCAAGCAACTCCTGGTCGGCGTCGGCGAAGCCGTTCCTCGGGCCGTCGGTCCGGAAGATCGTGGGATCGAGCGGATCGGAGTCGTCGTACTGGCCGGTGATGTCGCCGGAGCGATCGTCGACGACGATCTCGCTGACCTGGCCGGCCTCGACCTTCTGGAGGAACTCGGTGTAGCCGATGGAGTCTTCGGCCGCGCCGTCACCGGAGCTGACCAGCGCGGCGATGGTCAGGCTCACGATGATCAGTCCCACGACGGCGATGGCGATGGCGCGCTTGCTCGCCGACACCGGTGTGCGCGGTGTGCGCGGTGTGCGCGGTGTGCGTCCCCCTGGTCGGCCGGGGTCGGGCGGAGGAGTCATGTCAGACCATCGTAGGGGCCGGCCGCAGCCGTACCGGCCCGATCGTCGGGGGTACCCTCGCCGGGTGAGCATCGAGCCGCCCCCCGCCATCACCGACCGTCGCGGTCGACGACCGATCTCGTGGGGGCTGGGTGATTTCTTCTTGGCCTACTTCGCCAGCTTGGTGCTCGCATCGGTCGTCGGTCTGGCGCTCCTGGGGACGGGCATCGAGCTCCAGCTCCGCTGCGTCGCGGACGAGCGCGCCAGCACGGGCCCGGCCGAGACGACTGCGACGACAGTGACGACGGCAACGACAGCGACGACGGCAACGACAACGACGACCCGAGAGGTCACCCGCACCGCGCCGGGATGCCCCTCCGGCACGGTGCTCGACTTCGACGGGGAGGAGACGCTCTCGGTGGAGGCCACCTTCGGCGCCGTGATCGGCGCCCAGGCCCTCGGCGCCGTGGGGGCACTGGTGGTGATCTCGCGCTGGAAGGGACAGCGATCACTCCGTCGAGATTTCGGCTTCGAGCTCCGACCGCGGGACTGGCCCTACCTCTTCTTCGGGCTGGCTTCGACGATTGCCATCGGACTGGCGTTCGCTCCGCTCATCCGGATGATCGACGACAACGAGGACCAGCCTCTCGTCGATCTCCTGTCCTACGTCGACACGCCCCTCGAGCTGCTGTTGGCGTTCCTCGGGGTGGTGATCCTGGCGCCGGCCATCGAGGAGCTGCTGTTCCGGGGCGTGTTGTTGCGCTCGTTGCAACGGCGCCTCCCCGACGCGGGGGCGATCGTCCTCCAGGCCAGCGTGTTCAGCTTGGCGCACGCGCTGGGCAACGTCGGCGGGGGTGTCAACGCCGTGGTGCAGCTGGCGATCCTGGCCATCTTCGGCCTGGTCCTCGGAACCGTGGCCGTCCGGTCGGGCTCAGCGTCACGGCCGATCCTCCTCCATGCCGGCTTCAACCTCCTCGGTCTCCTCCAGGGCCTCTGATCCGGTCCCGGACGGTCCCGGACGGCCCCGGACGGCCCCGGACCTGCAGGATCGTTCGGTGCACCGGCTGCAGCGCCTTCGGGTCCGAGGGGGGGGCGAGGGGGGTCAAAACCCCCAGGAATCGACCAGCGCTCAAGGCCGGCGCCCGGCAGCCCGATATGTGCAGCCGGAGTAGTTGGAGCGCCTGTGAGCGATTCCGGATGAGCCCGCGGTTTCGAGGGTTTCGCCCGATCGCCAGGCCCGGAGATGTTGGAGAGATGCATGGTCTGCCCCCGGTGTTCGCATCGCTCTGTGATCTCGATCTCGTTGAAGATCGGCGAGCGCGACCTGTCGTTCTTCCGGTGCACGTACTGTGACCTGCAGACCTGGCGTACCGAGGACGGCAGCGTGTCGCTCGACTCGGTGCTCGATCTGGCCCGGACGGCGATGGCCAAGACGTGAGTTTCGGGCTCGTTCCGGGGGCGGCGCGCACCGGCGGGGGTTCCGGAGGTGGCAGGATGACACCGTGTCCGACACGTCTCAGCTCCTGAGTCCCGCCGCACGGCTGCGCGCCCGGTCCGCCGCTACCGAACGTCACGAGCGTTCCTGGCGGGTCTTCGTGGCCGTCCTGGTGTTCGGTGTGACGCTGTGGATGATCTACCGGTACGCCATCAGGCCCAGCCTCCTCGTTCGCGACACCACCCCCAACGGCGGTGACACCGGCGCCCACGTGTGGTGGCCGGCGTACATGCGCGATCACGTCTTCAACCGCGGCCGCATCAGCGGCTGGACGCCCGACTGGTACGCCGGGTTCCCGATCGGCCGCTACTACATGCCCGTCCCGGGCATCCTGATCGTCCTCCTCGACGCCATCCCCGGTATGCCCTACAACGTGGCCTTCAAGCTGGTGTCTGCCCTCGGGCCGGCCATGCTCCCGTTCGCGGCTTACGTCTTCGCCAAGGGTGTCAAGGCGCCATGGCCGGGCCCTCCGCTGATGGCCGCCGCGACCATGTGCTACCTGTTCTTCACCGGGTACTCGATCTGGGGCGGCAACCTCTACTCCAACGCGGCTGGCGAATTCTCGTTCACCATCGGCCTGGCGCTGGCGTTGTTCTTCCTCGGCACCCTGGCCATGGCCCTCGACACCCGCCGGCGTTTGTGGCTGCCGGCGGCGCTCCTGGGTCTCACGGTCATGAGCCACGTGATCGTGTCGATGTTCGTGGCGGTCGCCGCGATCTTGATCTTCCTGATGCACAAGCCGTCGAAGAACTGGAAGTACGGCATCGCCATCGGCCTGGTGGGTGCGGCGCTGGCCTCGGTGTGGATCGTCCCGATGTTCTTCACCCGCCAGTACACCTTCGACATGGGTTGGACCAAGCTCCACCGCTACTGGGAGCTCCTGATCCCCGACAACCGGGTCGACGATCTCGGGGCCGACCTCAATGGGCATATGCGGTGGGCCGTGTGGTGCGCTGTCGGCGGGCTCGTGATCGGGCTGTTCCGCCTGCGGCGCGCGACCCTCGAGCTCACGGTCATCGCCGCTGCGCTGGCCGTGTTCTTCATGGCCGTCCCCGATCATTCCCGCTTGTGGAACGCCCGCATCCTGCCCTTCTACTACCTGATGATCTGGTTCCTGGCTGCGCTCGGGATCGCCGAGCTCGTGCTGCTGATACGCGACTTCGTCGTGGCCGGGGCCCGGGTCGACGGGCGGATCCTGCCTCCGGGCGTGCTGGTGTCGACGGTGGGCGTGGCTGGTGCGATCGCGTCGCTCGTGGTGGCCGTCGGCCTGTCGACGCACGGCCAACAAGCCAAGGCCATCAAGTCGTGGTACGACTGGAACAACCACGGGTACGAGGAAAAGGCCGAGTACCCCGAGTACAACCAGATCATGACCACCATGGGCGGCCTGGGTGCCCAGTACGGCTGCGGCCGCGCGCTGTGGGATCCCAACGACGCCGGCGGCGTGAACCCCGAGGGCGACAACCCGCCCAACGGGGTCGACCGGTACGGCACCTCGCTGGCCCTCGAACTCATCCCGTACTTCACGAACGGGTGCATCGGTTCGATGGAGGGCCTGTACTTCGAGTCATCGGGAACCACGCCGTGGCACTTCGTCACGGTGTCCGAGCTGGCGCAGAAGCCGTCGAACCCCATCCAGAGCCTCACCTTCGGCAACATCGACAACGACTTCGACCGGGGCATCACCCACATGCGGATGCTCGGGGTCAAGTACTTCATGGCCATCGCCCCCAAGACCAAGGAGATGGCCGCCGCGCACCCGGCCGATCTCCAGCTGGTGGCCCAGACCACCGACCTCAACGGCGAGGCGCCCGCCGGGTGGGACATCTATCTCGTGAAGAACCCCGACGGCACCGACGTGCAGCTCGTCGAGCCGCTCGGCTACCAACCCGTCGTACTCGGCGAGGCCGAGGCCGATCCGTGGTCGCGTCGGGTGGCCAACGACAACTGGTTCCTCGATCGCTCGCAGCTCGACCGGATGGTCGTCGAGGACGGTCCCGCCGAGTGGACGCGAGCGAGCGCGGTCGAGCTGGCCGGTCTCCCGAAGACCCCGCTGGCTCCGGTGACCGTGAGCAACATCACGACCGGTGAAGACTGGATCCGGTTCGACGTGTCGCAGCCCGGGGTTCCCGTGCTCGTCAAGATCTCCGACTTCCCGAACTTCGTTGCCGACGGAGCCGAAGGCCCCTGGCGGGCCGGTCCGAACATGATGGTCGTGGTGCCGACCTCGACGTCGGTCACCGTGCGGTGGGGCCAGGGTGCTCCCGACGATGCCGGACGGGTGCTGACGGTGCTCGGGCTCATCGCGCTCGTCGGCCTGGCCCGTTGGAAGCCGACGCCGCTGTCGTCGCGCGACGTCGAAGGCGAGGCCGTGCTGGGGAACCTCCTCCTCAGTGAGCCGGGTGCCGCCTCGGGTCTCGGGCCGTTGCGCACCCGCGGCGCGTTCCCGCCCCCGTGGGATCCCGCGGCCGAGCCGCAGACGAATCCCTGGGCCCCGATTCCCACGCTTCCGGCATGGGCTCCCGAGCCCGTTCGTCCGATCGCCGCGCCCGAGGCCGAGCCCGTCCCCGCATTTCGCGGTGAACGCGCGGCGGGAGACGTCGCGAGCGGTGGGTTCAGCAACGGGAGCGGCAACGGTCAGGCGACCGGCCACGCCAACGGCCATCACACCGGTGCCGCCGGCCGGCCCGATGCCGGAAGCGATCACGCGGCGAGCGTCGCCGAGCCCCGGTCGAGTCCCGAGGCTGAAGCGGGCGAGCAGTAGGATCCGGGCGAAATCACCCTTGCGGGGGCGCGCCACGACCGGCCGGGCGGCGTGCCCGACCCTGGTGAGCCCTTCCGGGTCACGACGCTGAGCCCACCCGACGTAACGAGGTACTGCGTGTCGCTCGACACGATCTTCAAGGCGTACGACATCCGGGGGCTCTATCCGGGGGAGATCGACGAGCCGAGCGCTCGCGCGATCGGCAACGCCTTCGCCCGCTTCACTGCGTGCCCGAGGGTGGTCGTCGCTCACGACATGCGGCCGTCGTCGATCCCCTTGACCGAAGCGTTCGTCGCAGGCGTCACCGCAGCCGGGGTCGACGCGGTGCTCATCGGTTTGGCCTCCACCGATCTCCTCTACTACGCCGCGGGAATCCTCGATGCCCCGGGGGCGATGTTCACGGCGTCGCACAATCCGGCGCAGTACAACGGGATCAAGCTGTGCAAGGCCGGCGCGGCCCCCATCGGCGAAGACACCGGCCTGAACGAGATCAAGGCCATGGCGGCGGCCGCGCTGGCGACCGGCGACCTCGTCAGGGCGGCGTCGCCGGGCTCGACCACCCGGCGTGACCTCCTGGCCGACTACGCCAGCCACGTTCACTCCTTCGTCGACCGGGCCCGACTGCGGCCGCTCACGGTTGTCGCCGACACGGCCAATGGCATGGGCGGCCTGGTCGTGCCCGAGGTGTTCCGGGGCCTGCCCTTCGACCTCACGCTCCTGTTCGCCGAGCTCGACGGAACCTTCCCGAACCATCCCGCCGATCCGATCCAGCCTGAGAACCTGCGAGACCTCCAAGCCAAGGTGCTCGAGGTCGGTGCCGATGTCGGCCTGGCCTTCGACGGCGACGCCGACCGCGTGTTCCTCGTCGACGACCTGGCGCAACCGGTGTCGGGATCGCTCACCACGGTCCTCGTCGCCCGGGGCATGCTCGCCAAGCATCCCGGCGACATCATCGTGCACAACCTGATCTGCTCGAAGGCCGTTCCCGAGATCGTCAAGGAGCTCGGTGGCACGACGGTGCGCACCCGGGTCGGGCACTCGTTCATCAAGCAGGTGATGGCCGAGACGGGCGCGATCTTCGGCGGCGAGCACTCGGGCCACTACTACTTCCGCGACAACTATCGTGCCGACTCGGGCCTGATCGCCGCCCTGGTGATCCTCGAGCAGCTGAGCATGACCTCCGAGCCCTTGTCGCAGCTGCGAATCCCGCTCGAGCGGTACTCGGCTTCCGGCGAGCGCAACACCCGGGTGAGCGATCCGCAGCACGTGATCGAGGCCATCGCCGCCCGCTTCGCCGATGCCGAGCAGGACCGGCTCGACGGCCTCACCGTCGATCTGGGCGAGTGGTGGTTCAACCTCCGAGCTTCGAACACCGAGCCGTTGTTGCGGCTCAACCTCGAGGCGCCCGATGCCGTGTCGTGCGCCGCTCACACCGACGAGCTGCTGGCGCTCATCGCGGCATCGTGAGCGGAGTCCCATGACCCGCTCCGCCGCATCCGACCCCGAGACCTCATGAGGAGCGCCTGATGGCCCTTGACTCGAAGCTGCTCGAGATCCTGGCCTGCCCGCAAGACCACGGGCCGCTGCTGTACTTCGCGTCCGAGGACCACCTGTACAACCCGCGGCTCAAGCGCAAGTACGCGGTCCGCGATCAGATCCCCATCATGTTGATCGACGAGGCCGAGACGGTCGACGAGGTCGAGCACGAGCGGCTGCTGGCCAAGGCCGCGGCCGACGGCATCACGCCCACGTTCGAGGCGTGACCCCGCACCGATGAGCGCGCCCGACGCCGTCATCGACTCCCTGTCGTTCATCGACGCGGTCGCCGGGCTGCCCGAGCAGGCCTCGCAGGCCCACCGCGATGCGGCCGGGCTCGACCTCGCGGGGTTCCCCGGTCCCGACGAGATCTCGAACATCGTCGTGTGCGGCATGGGCGGCTCGGGGATCTCGGGCGACGTGCTCCGGGTCGTCGCGAGTGGGTCGTTGGCCGTCCCGGTGATCGTTCTCAAGCAGATGCGGGTGCCCCGTTTCGTCGACGGACGATCGCTCGTGTTCGCCGTCTCGTACTCGGGCGGTACCGACGAGACGCTGGAGATGGCCCAGGGCGCCCTCGACGCCGGCGCCCGTGTGGTGGGCATCAGCACCGGCGGCGAGCTGGCCCGTCGGGTCGTCGCGGGCGGCGGAATGCACGTCCCCTGCCCGCCCGGATACATGCCCCGGGCCGCGCTCGGCGCCGTCGTCGTTCCCATGTTCGTGATGCTGCACAAGGCCGGTCACCTCCCGGAGGCCCACACCTGGCTGCGGGCCGCCGAGGCCCAGCTGCGGGCCCGACGCGACGCCTGCGCACCAGCGGTCACCGCGCCCCGCAACCCGGCCCGCGAGCTGGCCCGGCGCATCGGGCGCACCATCCCCCTCGTGTACGGCACCGGGGCTCTGGGCGGTGTGGCGGCCATGCGCTGGAAGGCCGACATCAACGAGAACGCCAAGGCTCCGGCGTTCTGGAATCAGTACCCCGAGCTCGACCACAACGAGATCTGCGGCTGGGGCCAGCACGGCGACATCACCCGCCAGCTCCTGTCGCTCGTGCAGCTCCGCCACGATCACGAGCACGAGTCGCTCGAGGTCCGCACCAGCGTGACCGTCGAGATCATCGAGGAGGTGCTCCACCAGGTGCTCGAGGTTCGAGCCCAGGGCGACGGCCGCCTGGCGCAGCTCCTCGACCTGATGTACCTCGGTGACTGGGTCAGCCTCTACCTCGCGCTCGATGCCGGGGTCGATCCCGGTCCCATCGACGCCATCGCCACGCTCAAGTCCCGGCTGTCCCCGTCGAATCCTGCTTGACCCACCGCCCGACCCCTGTCATCGCCCGGCGTCCAGCGCTGTGCCTGGGCCCCCGCTCCCGAACCGACTTCCCGAACCGACTTCCCGACCCGACTTCCCGACCCGACTTCCCGGAGGCTCCATGCCCGCTCCCACCGACCATCTCCAGCGCGACTTCCGTGTCGCCGACCTCTCGCTCGCCGAGTTCGGCCGCAAGGAGATCAAGCTCGCAGAGCACGAGATGCCCGGCCTCATGGCGCTGCGGCGTGAGCACGGCGCGAGCAAGCCGCTGGCGGGGGCGCGCATCACCGGATCGCTGCACATGACCGTGCAGACGGCCGTGCTCATCGAGACCCTGGTGGCCCTGGGCGCCGACATCCGCTGGGCGAGCTGCAACATCTTCTCGACCCAGGACCAGGCTGCCGCGGCGGTCGCCGTCGGGCCCGAGGGTACGCCCGACGACCCGCAGGGCGTGCCGGTCTACGCCTGGAAGGGCGAGACGCTCGAGGAGTACTGGTGGTGCACCGACATGGCGCTGCGCTGGCCCGGCGGTGACGGTCCGAACCTGATCCTCGACGACGGTGGAGACGCCACGCTCGTGGTGCACAAGGGCGCCGAGTTCGAGGCCGCGGGCCAGGTTCCCGACGTGACGACCGCCGGCAACGCCGAGTACGCGATCGTCTTGTCGCTGCTCCAGCGGCGCTTCAACGAGGACCCGAAGTACTGGTCGCGCATCGCCGCTTCGGTGCGCGGGGTTTCGGAAGAGACCACCACCGGGGTGCACCGCCTCTACCAGATGATGGAGCAGGGAACGCTGCTGTGGCCGGCGATCAACGTCAACGACTCGGTCACGAAGTCGAAGTTCGACAACCTGTACGGCTGCCGGCACTCGCTGATCGACGCCATCTTCCGGGCCACCGACGTGATGATCGCCGGCAAGGTCGCCGTCGTGTGCGGCTACGGCGACGTGGGCAAGGGGTGCGTGCAGTCGCTGCGGGGTCAGGGCGCCCGGGTCATCGTCACCGAGATCGACCCGATCAACGCCCTCCAGGCGGCGATGGAGGGCTACGAGGTCACGACCCTCGACGACGTGATCGGCACGGCCGACATCGTGATCTCGGCCACCGGCAACGCCAGCGTGATCACCGTGGAGCACATGGCCCAGATGAAGCACAACGCCATCGTCGGCAACATCGGCCATTTCGACACCGAGATCGACATGGCCGGACTCGCGCGCTACGACGGCATCACCCAGACCAACCTGAAGCCCCAGGTCGACCTGTGGAACTTCCCCGACGGCCACTCGGTGATCGTGCTGGCCGAGGGCCGACTCATGAACCTCGGCTGCGCAACCGGGCACCCGTCGTTCGTGATGTCGTGCTCGTTCACCAACCAGGTCCTGGCCCAGATGGAGTTGCACGGCAACGACGGGAAGTACGCGATCGAGGTCTACACGCTGCCCAAGCACCTCGACGAGCAGGTCGCCCGTCTGCACCTCGGGGCGCTCGGCGTGAAGCTCACGATCCTCTCCGACGAGCAGTCGGAGTACCTCGGCGTGGGACCCGAAGGCCCGTTCAAGCCCGACTCCTACCGCTACTGAGCTGGCGTCCGGCCCCCCACCCGGGTTCTTTGTGTCCAGGGTCATCGCAGGCGCCGGCGTGGACACAAAGAACGGGGACGGGTTGCCTCCCACCCTGGAGTGGATCGTCGACGAGGCCGGCGACGGGGTGTTGCGCCTGATCGACCAACGTCTGCTGCCCGGCGAGCTGACCTTCCTCGAATGCCGGACGGTCGCCGCGGTCGCCGACGCCATCCGTGAGCTTGCGGTCCGTGGGGCCCCGGCGATCGGGGCGGCCGCGGCGTACGGCGTCGCCATCGGCGCTCGCGACGACGGCGGGCTCGCCGGGGCCGTGGCCGCGGCGGTGACGCTCCGGGCGACCCGGCCCACGGCGGTGAACCTGGCGTGGGCTCTCGACCGCACGCTCGACGCGGTGCGCGCCGCCGCGGCGTCGGCGTCGGCCGACGCGGCCACCGTCGCTCTCGGCGTCGCACACCGGATCGCCGAGGACGACGTGGCAGCGAACCGGGCGATGGGCGCCCACGGCGTCGCCTTGATCCCGCACAGGGCCCGGATCCTCACCCACTGCAACGCCGGGCACCTGGCGACCGTCGGCTACGGCACGGCCATCGGCGTGATCAGGGCGGCGTGGGAAGCGGGTCGCGAGCCGAGCGTCTGGGTCGACGAGACCCGTCCGGTGCTCCAGGGCGCCCGGCTCACGGCCTGGGAGCTCCAACGCCTCGGCATCGCGGCGACGCTCGTCGCCGACGTGATGGCCGGCTCGCTGATGGCCTCGGGCCACGTCGACCTGGTGATCGTGGGCGCCGACCGCATCGCCGCCAACGGCGATGTCGCCAACAAGATCGGGACCTACGCCCTCGCCGTCCTCGCCCGTCATCACGACATCCCGTTCTACGTGGCCGCGCCGACCTCGACGATCGACCCCGCGACGGCCACCGGTGCCGACATCGTCGTCGAGGAACGCGACCCCGACGAGGTCACCCGGTTCGGGGGCACGGCGATCGCCCCACCCGGCATGCCGGCGCTCAACCGCGCGTTCGACGTCACCCCGGCAGCGCTCGTGAGCGCCATCGTCACCGAGCACGGCATCGTCCGTCCCCCGTTCTGACGTTCTGAGCCCGACCCGCTCGCGCCGCCCGCCCGGCGCGGGCCCCCCGGGCGTGGGCCCCCGGGCGCGGGCCCCAGCGCGGGCCCCAGCGCGGGCCCCCAGCGCGGGCCCCCAGAATCTGTGTGCAGAAATCGTCGCGGAGCGACGATTTCTGCACACAGAATGGCGGGGGACGGCGGGGGACGGCGGGGGACGGCGGCTGTCACATGGCCGTGCGACGGTTGTGCCATGAGAAGCCGGTGGTCGTCGTGGCTGTTTCCCGGGGCCTGCCCGTGCGGGCGCAGGGCCGAGGCGCTGTGCCCGTGCTGTGTCGCCTTGGCTCGACCGGCCCCTCGGCTGCCGATGCCGCCGGGGGTCGACGCGTGGTGGGCCCCGTTCGCATACGACGGCCCGGTGCGCGAGCTCCTGGCCCGGTTCAAGTACGCGAATCGCCGCTCCGCGCTCGATTGGTTGGCCGACGCCATGGGCGCAGCGCTGGGCGCGATTCCGGTCGATGTCCTCACGTGGGTTCCCACGACGGTCGAGCATCGGCGCGCCCGCGGGTTCGACCAGGCCGAGTTGCTCGCCCGGGCCGTCGCCCACCGGTGCGAGCTCCCGGTCTCGGCCGTGCTGACCCGCACCGACCACCGTCACCAGACCGGGCTGAGCCGCTCGGAGCGACTCGTCGGTCCCACGTTCACCGTTGCCGTGCCGGGATCGCTGGCCGGGCGACGTGTGCTGGTCGTCGACGACGTCGCCACCACGGGTGCCACGCTCTCGGCGGCGGCTCGTGCCGTCCGCGCCGGAGGGGCCTCGTGGGTGGGGGCACTGACCGCCGCTCG
>VFJJ01000050.1 GCA_009886115.1 Actinomycetota bacterium | reverse complement strand
TGATGTCGGCGACCGTGGCGTTCGAGGCCTCGACCAGCCGAGCCGGGGTGATGGGGAAGCAGGCGTCGGGAGTGCCGGCCGCGCCCCAGACCTCGTCGAAGGCCAGCAGGTCCTCGTCGAGCAGGCAGCGCAACGGCGAGGCGTGGGCGAACGGGGGCACGCCTCCGATGGCGTAACCCGTCGAATCGCGAACCTGATCGGGCTTGGCCGTACGGACGGTCTCGGCGCCGATGAGCGCGGCCACCTTCTCGGTGTCGACCCGGTTGGCACCCGAGGTGATGGCCACGATCACGGTGCCGTCGACGCTGCCGCCGCGGGCGACGAGCACCACCGACTTGGCGATCTGGGCGACCGTGCAGCCGATGGCGGCCGCAGCGTCGGCGGAGGTCTTGGTGCCCTCGGGGAAGACCGTGGCCCGCACCTCGATCCCCCGTGCGGCGGCGTCCTCGACGAATCGTTCGTTTCCCCGTGCTCCAGCCATCGATCCCGACCCTAACGCCTCGTGCGCGACCAACCCGTTCCTGGTCCGATCGTCGGGCCTAACGTGGCGCGATGAGCCACGTCGACGATGATCTCGAACCCTGCCGATTCTGCGGCCACGACCAGTTCTGGTTCGCCCCCGAGTTCTCGTTCGAGCATTCCGTGCGCCGTCGGATCCGTCAGTGGGGCGGCTCCGCGTTGATCTGCCGCCAGTGCGGACACGCCGAGATGTTCGTGGGCGAACCCGACACCTGGGCGGCCGCGGTCAATCTCGGCGACTCCGACATCGTGATCGCCGGCGCCGTCTGGATCGACTCCGACGACGGCGATGGCCGTGAGGACGGTGGCGACGCTGGCGAGGGCGACGAGGGTGGCGACGGCGACGACGCTGGCGATGCCGGGGCCGACACCGCGCCCGGCCGAGGCTGAGCACGGCGGGACCGGTACCATGGGAGCGGCCGCCCCGGCCGTGTCGAGAGGACGTTCATCATGCTCACCGCCGTGATCGTCGACGCCGTCCGCACCCCCCTCGGCAAGCGCAACGGGGGCCTCAGCACGGTGCATCCCGTCGACCTGGCCGCCGACGTCCTGATCGCGTTGATCGCCCGCACCGGCCTCGACCCGGCGCTCGTCGAGGACGTCATCCTCGGGTGCGTCGGCCAGGTCGGAGCGCAGAGCGCCAACGTCGGACGGCTCGCGGTGTTGGCCGCGGGCTGGCCCGAGTCGGTGCCGGGAACCACCGTCGATCGGCAGTGCGGCTCGTCGCAGCAGGCCATCCACTTCGCGGCCCAGGCCGTGATGTCGGGCGTGCACGACGTGGTCGTCGCCGGCGGGGTCGAGAACATGTCGATGGTCCCGATGGGCGCGGCCGCTTCCTCACGTGAGCTCGGCCCGATGGGAGGGCCGCGCTACCGCAACCGCTACCGGTCCTCGGGCGGAAAGCAGCGTCTCGTGGCCCAGGGCATCTCGGCCGAGATGATCGCCGCACAGTGGGGCATCTCGCGCGACGAGTGCGATGCGCTCTCGGTCGAGTCGCACCGTCGGGCGGCCCAGGCCACCGACGAGGGGCGCTTCGCCCGCCAGATCGTCCCCATCACGGTTCCTGCAGTGGAACGGGCCGAAGGGGCCGCGGGCTCCGACGGCCCGACCGTGGTGAGCGTCGACGAGGGCTTCCGCCGGGGCACGTCGATGGAGACGTTGGCGAAGCTCAAGACGGTCTTCAAGGAGGACGGGCTCATCACCGCGGGGAACTCGTCGCAGATCTCCGACGGAGCGTCGGCCACGCTGATCATGAGCGAGGAACGAGCCACCGCGCTGGGCCTCACGCCGCGGGCGCGCTTTCACGCCATGGCGTTGGCCGGTTCCGACCCGGTCCTCATGCTCACCGCGCCCATCCCGGCGACGACCAAGGTGCTCGAGAAGGCCAAGCTGAGCCTCGACGACATCGACGTGGTCGAGATCAACGAGGCCTTCGCCCCGGTGGTGTTGGCCTGGGCCAAGGAACACCGTCCCGACATGGCCCGGGTGAACCCCAACGGTGGGGCCATCGCCATCGGCCATCCCCTGGGCGGCTCGGGCGGTCGCTTGTTCGCGACGCTGCTCGACGAGCTCGAACGCACGGGCGGCCGCTACGGGCTCCAGACGATGTGCGAGGGCGGCGGGATGGCCAACGCCACCATCATCGAGCGGCTGGGCTGATCGTCATGCTGTGGACCGTCGTCAAGATCGCGGCAGCCGTGCTGGTGATCGTCATCGGCTACGTATGGGGTGCCGGGTTGGTGCGCTCGTTCGGCGGTGCGGCGCCTTCGTCGAAGCCGCCCGAGCCGGGTGAGCTGGCCGCCGTCGACATCGAATTCCAGTGCCAGGTGTGCGGCACGCTGGTGACGATGACCGCCGCGCCCGAAGACGAGATCCCCGAGGCGCCCCGCCATTGTCGCGAGGACATGCTGCTCATGAGCGACATCGGGCTCGACTCGGGAGCGGGCGCCGGCCTCGACTGACGTTACGTCGTGCCTGGCCCAGGCCCCCGTCGTTGTCCACAGCCTGTGGATGAACCTGGGGAGAATCACATGGATGTGATTGCGAACCGGAGCTTCCCGGGTACCCATCGGCATCGCGACCCGCGGCCTTGAGGCTCAGCAGCGCTGGTGCGTCACTTCCACTGGGTCGCCAGCAAGAAGCCCACGGTGATGAGACCGAGCCCGCTGTACAGGTAAGCGTTCTGCGTGTCGCCGGGGACGAGCCCGATGTAGTTGAGCATGATGATCAGTGCGCCCAGGCCCATGAGGCTGAACAACATCGGAGCGAACCACGGCGCACTGTGCCGGGTCTGTTCCCTGATGGGTGGCGTGTAGCGGCCCTGCGACGGCGGGGCCATCGTCGTGCGACCCGTCTCGGACACCTTCGTCGAGTCGTCGGTGCTGGGGATGGCCTTGCGGGGCGTCGGCCCTCGCCGTACTCGAGCTCGCGCCGGGCGACCTTTGGACTTCGGCATGGCGGGCAGCGTAGTGCGCGACGGCCGAGCAGGTCGTCTGAGCACGACGCGCTTCGCGGTGGATGGGCGGAGGATGGCGGGAAGGCCTCGGGGTGGTCGATGTCGGCGTCGTAGTGTGAGACGCGTGTCTGGTCCCCGGGTGCTCGTGATCGACAACTACGACTCGTTCGTCTACAACCTCGTGCAGTACCTGGGGGAGCTCGGGGCCGAGCCGATCGTGCACCGTCACGACGCCCTCACGATCGCCGAGCTTCGTGATCTGGAACCCGACGCCGTGCTCGTGTCCCCGGGTCCGGGCCGCCCGGAGGACGCCGGCGTCTCGAGCGACGCGATCCGCGAATTCGGCGAACGCGGGGTACCGGTGCTCGGGGTGTGCCTCGGGCACCAGTGCATCGGCCAGGTGTACGGCGGCGATGTCGTGCGAGCGCCCCAGCTCATGCACGGCAAGACCTCGGAGGTCCATCACCGTGGTGGGGGCCTGTTCGCGGGTCTCCCGTCGCCAATCGTCGCGACCCGCTACCACTCGCTGGTCATCGCGCCAGGGTCGATGCCGGCCTGTCTCGAGGTCACGGCTGAGACCGACGACGGCGTCGTGATGGGTGTGCGCCATCGGGAGTTCCCGATCGAGGGCGTGCAGTTCCACCCCGAGTCGATCCTCACCCAGCACGGTCACGCCCTGCTGCGGGCCTTCCTCGATCTCGCGCCCGTTCGCTGACCGCCGCCGGCCCGCCAGGCGGGGCGGGGTGCGCCGCCGCTCGGCATGGTCAGGGCAGTCGGACCCGCGCCTCGTCGTCGACCACGGCCAAGCCATCGGCGACGAGCGACGCGAGCGCCTCGTCGTCGACCTCGTCGCGGGCGATGTCGGCCCGCTCCCTGAGCGCGGCGAGCACCCGTCCGCGACGTTGGCGCATCGAGCCCTCGTAGCGCGCCTGGCGTGACGCCCCGGTCTCGGTCGTCGACACGCCCCGGCTCGCGCACCCGCCGTGCAGCGGGCACTCGTCGCAGTGCGGGGTGCGGGAGCGACAGACGAGCGCGCCCAGGTCCATGAGCGCGAGGAGTCGCTCGCGGCCCGCCAAGGGTGCGCCGATCTCGATCGACGCACCCTCGCCAGCCTGGTCCGACAGCCGTCGTCCGGTGAAGCGCTCGGCCACACGACGGATGTTCACCTCGACCGCGGGTACGTCGCGATCGTCGGCCTGGGCCGACACGGCGCGGGCGGTGTAACGCCCGATCCCCGGGAGCGTCGTGAGGTCGGCGGGCCAACCGCGACCGGCGATCTCGACGGCGCTCTCCCAAAGCCGCCGTGCCCGTCGGGGATAGCCCAGACGACCCCACTGCTCGATGACCGCGCCGGGTCCGGCCTCGGCGCAGGCGGTGGGATCGGGGAACCGGTCGAGGAACGCCGCGTAGCAGTCGATCACCCGAGCCACCTGGGTCTGCTGCAGCATGACCTCAGACACCAACACCGCCCACCGGTCGCGCGTGCCTCGCCAGGGCAGTTCGTGTCGCCCGTGCTCGTGGTACCACTCGCCGAGCGCGATGCCCGACGCCGTCAGGAGCGGGTGCTCGTGGGGCACCGCGGGCACTGCGGGTCCCGACCTCAGGTGGCCGGAGGCGCCGTCGGGACGGTGGTCGTCTCGGCCGGCGGGGCGGTCGGCGCCGGTGTGGCTGGCGTGGTGGCGACCGTCGTCGTCGCCGGAGCGACGAACTGGCACACGGTGATCGTGACTCCGGCACCGGGGGCGACCTGCTGGCCGAACGCCGGCGTCTGGTTGATGACCTTGCCGTTGTCGGCTTCGGCGCACGTCGCGCTCGGCGAGGCGCTCGGCACGAGCTTGAAGAACGTGATGCGGGCGATGGCGTCGACCTCGGTGAGGCCGCGCACGTTCGGGACGGCCACCTGGTCGGGCCCGGTCGAGATGATGATCTTGATGGGCGATCCCGGGGCCACGACCTGGCCGCCGGCCGGCTCGGTGCGGATCACGTTGCCCAGGGTCACCGTGTCGCTGCCTTCGCTCTGTGGGACGATCTGGGTGAACCCCGCGCTGCGCAGGTTGTTCGTGGCCGTGACCTGGTCGAGGTTGTCGACGAGCGGCACCAGGAGCGTGTTCGGGGTCCGGGCGACGATGAGCTTGACCTCGTCACCAGCGCTGAGCACCGTGCCAGCCACCGGCGCGCTGTCGATCACCGTGCCTGCGGGTACCGACGCGTCATCGCGCGGATCGGTGCGGGGCACGAGCTTGAGCGCGTTGAGCTGGGCCGAGGCTTGCTCGGCGGTGAGGCCCTTCACGGTGGGCACTGTCACCTGCTCGGCCAGCTTGCTGACAACGATGGTGACGGGCGTGTTCCTGGTTTGCAGGGTGCCGGCATCGGGGCTCTGCTCGAAGACCTGCCCGTTGGTGACGGCGTCGTTGGCGACGGCCTCCACGAGCACCTCGAAACCCTGTGCTTCGAGCGCTTCCCTGGCGTCGGCTTCGCTCAGACCGATGACGCTCGGGACGCTGATGTCGGCGGCCGCGGTGTCGTCCTGCGTGATCTTGTCGGCGATCACGGCCACGAGGGCGGCGATGGCGGCGACGAGCGCGACAAACGTGAGCAGGAACAACACGGCTCGGGCGAAGCGGTTGCGCGGCGGCGGCGTGAGCACCCGGGTACCGACCGTGGTGGCGTCGGCGCCGCGGCCGTGCACGACAGCCGCACGGCGCACGTCGGCGTTGGGATCGGGTGGGCGGATGACCACCTGCGTGGGCTGTTGCCGGGCCGGGGGCTGCGGGGCTGGCACCGGTACCGGCAGGGCGGCCGGCTGAGCGCCCGTGGGGATCTCGGTGACCATGGCCGTCACCGGGGCCATCATGATCCGCTGGCCCTGGCGGAAGCGCACGAGGTCGGCCCGGAAGTCGCGGGCGGTCTGGTAGCGGTCGTTGGGGTTCTTGGCCAGCGTGGTGAGGATGATCGCTTCGAGATCGGGAGGGATGTCGGGGTTCAAGAGGCTGGGCGAGACCGGCGTTTCGCGCACGTGCTTGTAGGCGATGGCCACGGGGCTGTCGCCGCCGAAGGGCGGATAGCTCGTGACCATCTCGTAGAGCACGACGCCGAGCGAGTAGATGTCGCTGCGACCGTCGGTGGGGAAGCCCTGCGCCTGCTCGGGAGAGAAGTAGACGGCCGTGCCCATGACGGCGCCGGTCTGGGTGAGGTTGTCGGCGACGCCGGCCCGTGCGATGCCGAAGTCGGTGACCTTCACGTGCCCTTGGGGCGTGATGAGGACGTTGCCGGGTTTGACGTCGCGGTGCACGACGCCCTTGTCGTGCGCGTTGGCCAAGGCGTCGGCGATGTCGCCGGTGATCTCGGCGGCGCGGTGCGGATGCAGCGGAGCCGAGTGCTGCACCACGTCGCGCAGCGACCGTCCCTCGACGTACTCCATGACGATGTAGTACGTGCCCGCGGCCTCGCCCCAGTCGTACACCGAGACGATGCCGGGATGGCTCAGGTTGGCGGCAGCCCTGGCCTCGCGACGGAAGCGCTCGACGAACGACGGGTCACGGGCGAACTCGGCCGAGAGGACCTTGACCGCGACCGGACGGTCGAGCAGATGGTCGCGGGCGAGGTACACCTCGGCCATCCCCCCGCGGGCCAGGTGTCGGAGGATCTCGTAGCGATCGGAGTACGCGGGGGAGGACATAGGAAGTGGGCGCCAGGTTAATCGGGGGCTGGTTTGCATCTCCGGCATGGGCTCGGACGATGCGCCACCCTAGTTCATGACGAATACGTTACGACGTCAGCGACGCCCCAGGTCAGAGCCCATTCTGCGGCGCCTACGCGCAGAATCTGCGACAGAATCGGCGCGTAGGCGCAGGCGCGGGTGACCCCACCAACGGGTCATCCTCCCGGGGTCGGGCCGGGAACCGGGACCGCGCCAGCGGGCGTCGGCGACGGCAGCTGTCCCGAGATCAGGCCCGAGAGCACCTGCTGGGCCACCGGTGCGGAGAGCCGTCCCCCGGTCGCTTCCGAGCCGACGTTGCCGCCGTTCTCGATGAGCACGGCGATGGCGTACTGGCGTTGCGCCAAGGTGGCGTCGGCGGGGGCGAACCCCACGAACCAGGCGTGGGGGTCGGCGCCTTGCACCTGCGCGGTTCCCGTCTTGCCCGCCACCATCACACCGTCGATGCGGGCCGCGGATCCCGTCCCCTGTTCGACCACGCCAACCATCAGGTCGCGCATGGTCGCGGCCACGTCGGCGGTGATCGGTGTACGCCAGACCTGTGGCGTGGTCTCCGACACGATCCCAGCGTCGACGTCGAGGACCCGCTGCACGACGTAGGGCCGCATCATCTGGCCCCCGTTGGCGACGGTCGCGGCGATCATGGCCATCTGCAACGGCGATACGGAGATCTCGCCCTGGCCGATCGCGGCTTGGGCGAACAGGGGTGCGTTGTCGCGGAAGCTGCCGGCGGCCGGACGGGTGGCCCGCGCTGCCCGGAGGTCGAACGGGATCGACTCGCCGATCCCCCAGGCCTGCAACGACTTCACGAGGTCCTCGTTGAGGTCGAGCCCGAGCTGTCCGAACACCGTGTTGCACGAGCGGGCGAACGAGTCGCGCAGGTTCCCGCCGCACGCCGAGCCGCCGAAGTTCGAGAGCGTGCGATCGGTGAGCGGGAGGTCGAGCTCGGTCAAGACCGGGAACTCCGTGTCGGGAGTGGCGATCCCGAACGTGAGTGCCGCGGCGGCGGTGACGATCTTGAACGTCGAGCCGGGCGGGTAGATCTCACGAAAGCTTCGAGCGAGGCGGGGATCGGGGTTCGAGGCCGCGAGCGTCGCGTCGTCGCGTTTGGCCGCATCGACGTCGTGGCCCGAGATCACCGTCGGGTCGAAGCCCGGTTCCTGGTAGAGCGCGACGACGGCGCCCGTCCGGGTGTCGAGCACGACGACCGAGCCCCGTCGGCCGGCGAGCGCCTGCCGGGCGAGCTCCTGCGCCCGAGCGTCGATGCTCAACTGCGCGGTCCCGGTGTGCACCTCGCCTTGGAGCAGACCGAGGAGATCGGCGGCTCCGACGTCGGGATCGCGTCCGGTGAGCTCGTCGTTGAACACGTCCTCGATGCCCGATGCTCCGAACTGGAACGAGTAGAAGCCCGTCACGTTGCCGAAGAGGGGACCGTAGGGGTAGGTACGCAGGAAGTCGTACTGGTTGTCGGCCGGGACCGAGACGGCGACGGCCAGTCCCTCGGAGTCGATGATCGGGCCCCGGGGATTGGCGTAGTCGCGAACGATCCGCCGAAAGTTCCGGGGGTCGTTGTAGAGCTCCTTGGCCGAGACGATCTGCAACCAGTTGAGCATCCCGAACAAGACGATGAAGGCTGCGGTGATCAACAGCCCCGAGCGACGGATCCGGGCGTTCACGACCCGCCCCTGGCCCCGCCGTCTCTGAGCCCGCCGCCGTCTGTGAGCCCACCCGACGATGCATGCTCTTCGTCGTGCTGCTCGGCCTCGTCGCTCATCCGGAGCAACAAGGCCAGGATGATCCAGTTCACCAGGAGCGACGATCCGCCGTAGCTCACGAACGGCAGGGTGATGCCGGTGAGCGGGATGGTGCGGGTGACGCCGCCGATGATGATGGCGCTCTGCAGTCCGAGGATCGACGCCAGCCCGGCCGCGAACAGCTTCGAGAACGGGTGCTCGATGCGCATGGCGATGCGGAAGGCCGAGCCCACGAGGAGCAAGAAGGCGATGAGCAGCGCTCCCGCTCCGAGGAGCCCGAGCTCCTCGCCGAAGGCCGCGTAGATGAAGTCGGTCTGGGCGTAGGGGATTCGGTTGGGGGTGCCCAGCCCCAGACCGGTGCCCGAGATCCCACCGGAGCCGAACGCGAAGATCGACTGGACGAGCTGAAATCCCTTTCCCTGCGGATCGGCGAACGGGTCGATCCAGATGTCGACGCGCGTGCGCACGTGGCTGAACGCGCTGTACGCGAACACGGCGCCGCCGGCGAACAGGACGGTGCCGATCCCCACGAACACCGCTCGTCCCGTGGCGATGTAGAGCATCAGCACGAACACACCGAAGAACAACAGCGACGTGCCGAGATCGCGCTGGCGCACCATCACCAGGAGCGACACGCCCCAGGCGAGCAGGAGCGGCCCGAAGTGCTTCACGTCGGGGATCATGATCGGCCCGATCCGACGGGTCGCGACCGAGAGCAGCTCGCGCTTGTCTGCGAGGTAAGCGGCGAAGAACAGCACGAGAAGGACCTTGGCGATCTCGGCCGGCTGGAAGGTGAGCGGACCCACACGGATCCACACCCGGGCTCCGTTGATCGTGGCGCCCAGCACCGGCAGGAGCGGGAGGAGGAGCGCGATCACGCCCAGCAACGCCAAGGTGTAGCGGTACTTCTCGAGGTTCCGCACCCGGGGGACGACGGCCAGCACGGTGACGAAGGCGAACGCCGCGATGATCATCCAGCGGCTCTGCGCGGCTGCGAGATTGGTGCGGCGGACGTCGAGCCGAGCGATCATCACGTAGCCGAGACCGTTGAGGAGCGCGGCGATCGGCAACAAGGTGGCGTCGGCGCGAGGCGCGAGCCGTCTGACCGCGATGTGCATGCCGACGATGAGACCGAGGATCAGGATCCCGAACCCCACGACGCGCGGTGCCAGGGTGGCTCGATCGGGTGTGTCGGCCAGGCCGACGAGCACGAAGCCCCCGATGACGACCAGGAACGAGAACACCAAGAGCGTGGCCTCGTTCCACCGCCGTTCGATGGCCAGGGGGCTCGTCCGGCGCGCATCCCTTCGGTTGGCTCGCCGCCGGGCGCCGGGGCGCGGGCCGTGACGCCCGACGGCGTCGGCCATCAACGGGCCAGGAGCCAGACGATCAGGCCCAACGCCACCCCGAGCGCGACGATCACCGGGATCATCCACAGCCACTGCGGCCGGGCTCGCTTCGCGGCCGGCACCGAAGGCTCTGCCGCTGCGCCGATTCCCGGGGCGTCGGCGTACGGCGGCTCGGCCGACGGCACTGACGGCGCTGAAGATGCGGCCGGGGCGGCGATGAGCCCCGGGAGCTCCGACGCCAAGGGCGCGGCGCTGGCTGCACCGAAGGCGGGCTCGTGGCCGTGGGATGCCTCGACGCTCGCGACGCCCTCGGGGAGCCCGGCGACCTGCGGGATCTCCGGGATCTCGAGCGTGGCGTCGAGGTTGTCCGACCCAGCCGCCAGGGCCGCGGCGATCGCAGCCGGCACGCCGTCGAGCACGGAGGTCGGGAGTTGCAGCGTCTCGGCCGAGGCCTGCCCGGCCCTGTCGAGCTCGCCGTCGCCGGGCGAAGCCGGCATTGGCGCATCGTCGTCGTACACGTCGATCACGAGTGCGGTGATGTTGTCGTCTCCACCCGCCTCGTTGGCCGCTGCGATCAGCGCTTCAGCGGCCGCCATGGGGTCGGCCACGGCGAGCATGATCTCCGCGATCACGTGCTCGCCGACGAGGGCGTGGAGGCCGTCGCTGCAGAGCATGAGGCGATCGCCGTGTACGAGCTCGATCAGGTCCCGGTCGATCGCGACGCCGGGCTCGATGCCGAGGGCCCGAGTGAGGATCGAACGCTGGGGATGCACGGCCGCCTGCTCGGCGGTGATGCGACCCTCGCGGCGGAGCTGCTCGACGAAACTGTGGTCCTGAGACTTGCGCAGCAGCTCCCCGTTGCGGAGCAGGTAGCACCGGGAGTCGCCAACATGGCCGAGCACGGCGGTGTCGTCGATGATCTTCACGGCGGTGACCGTGGTGCCCATCCCTTGGAGGCTGGGATCGTCGACGGCCTTCTGGTAGACCGCGTCGTTGGCCGCCGCGACCGCGTCGGCCACGTGCAGCGTGGGGTCGGCTTCCATCAACGATCGCAGCTCGGCGAGAGCGGTGTGCGAGGCAACCTCACCGGCCCGATGACCGCCCATGCCGTCAGCGACGGCGAAGACGTTCATCGTGTGGTCGACGAGATAATTGTCCTCGTTACCTTGCCTCACACGGCCGACATCGGTCTTGTGGCCGACTTGGAATCTCACCTGCCGGCCCCCTTGGTCCGATCCGTCGCCCCGAGATCTCCACCCGGTCGCACACTCTCGTCGATGTCGACGGCGCCGCTCAGCACGACACCTCCATCAGCGTACGCCCGATCTGCACGTGATCGCCGCGCCCGAGCGGCGCGACCGTCTCGACCCGGGCCTGATTCAGGTACGTGCCGTTGGTCGATCCGAGGTCCTCGAGGAACGGTCGACCCTGGTGGATGAACACGCGGGCGTGAATCTGGGACACGTACGTGTCGTCGACGAGCACGACCTGACAACTCGACGCTCGTCCGATCGTGACTTCGTCGATGACGTCGTAGACCCTCCCCGCCTGCTCCAGTGGTTCGACGACGACCAAGCGGGCCGACCCGGGTTGGTGAGCCCGCCGTCGCTTCCAGGTCGACGGTGCAGCCGCGGCTCGGGGTGGTGGTGCCGGTGTCGAGGGCGCGCCCGGGGGCGTCGATGGGACAGGTGGCGTGAAGGTGCTGGTGGTGCGCATGGCGCTCGCGGGACCGGGTCGACGGTGCCCGCCGGCTCCGACCGCCGCTTCGACGCCCAGTGCCGGCGACTGCGGGGTTCGGGTGATGTCTGGCGCCTCGGTCGGGCGACCAGCTCGGGCAGCTCGCCGGCCGCCCCCGCCGAGCTCCAGGTACACGACCCTCACGACCCGGAGCAGGAACAGGTACAAGAGCGCGAGGAAGCAGTACTTGAGGATGGTCAGCACGGATTCGTTGACCCTCACGCTCGCTCCTTCGCGGTCGACGTCGCCCTCAGGCTATGACGCCTCGAACACCAACGTGGCCGGTCCGATGTCGATTCGGTCACCATCGTCGAGGAACGTGTCATGGATGGCGTGCCCGTTGACGAACGTCCCGTTGGTGGAGCCGAGATCGACGATACGGATTCCTTCGCGCTCACGGCGCAACTCGGCGTGCGTGCGCGAGACCTTGGGATCGGCAACGGTGATCGGACAGTCCTCCAGACGGCCGATCACCAGCGGCTCGGCCCCGAGTCGGATCCGGGTGCCGTCGGCGAGAACGAGCGACGCCGGGACACCGGCCAGGTCCTCGTGGATCGTGGCCCTGATCCGTAGATCACCGGGCTTGAGCCGTTCCGACGGAACGAGGCTGATCTCGACCGGGCCCACGAACTGGTAGCGCTCCTCGCGGGCGTGGGCCCGCAGCATCTCCGCCAGGTCGGCGATCAGGGCGTCGGCGAAGGCCGAGAACCGCTCGTGGTCGGCCGGGGAGACCTCGACCGCGTAGACGTTCGGGACGATCGTCGCCCGCACCCCGAGCGTTCGGGTCCTGTCGACCTCCCGGATGAGTCGGCGACCGACCTCCACCGGCTGGAGGCCGCTCCGAAACGCCTTGGTGAAGGCCCCTTCCACGAGCTGCTCGAGGCGACGCTCGAAGTGCCTGAGCATGTGCGATGTCCTCCCTGATCCGGGTCCCCCCGGGCTCCGGAGTGTACCGACGCTCCCCCCGGGCGCCGATGCCACCCGCCGGGCCGTCCCACCCGAGCGCCGTCACCGGAAGGGCTACCGGCCGGGAATCGTCCTCCTGCTAGGGTTCGCCTCTGCACGCGCGAGTGGCGGAATAGGCAGACGCGCAGGATTCAGGTTCCTGTGTCCGCAAGGACGTGGGGGTTCAAGTCCCCCCTCGCGCACCACGAATGAGCTGGTC
>VFJJ01000033.1 GCA_009886115.1 Actinomycetota bacterium | reverse complement strand
GTGGGGCGGTGGCGTGTCAGGGGGTGGCGTGTCAGGCGGTGGGCTGTGAGGCGGTGGGCTGTGGGGCGGTGGCGTGTCAGGCCTTGCGGTCGTGGAGCGGGCCGTCGGGCAGGCGGCCGTCGACGTCGGTGAACGCGAAATGATCAGCGAGATCTCGCGACGCGACGGCTCGTCCCGACCAGCGGGCCCGCTCCGTATCGCTCGCGCTGGCGAGCGCCGCGGCGGCCCGTCCGGTGAAGCGAGGCGATTCGGCGCGGCTCACGTCGAGCCCCGCGGGGACCAGCCCCGCCTTGACGGCCATGTCGATGCGCTCGGTGCGCACGAAGCCGGGCCACAGCGACACGACCGAGACACCGTGCGGTGCCAACTCGTGGGCGGTGTCGGCCGTCAGCCGGTCGAGGGCACACTTGCCGACCCCGTAGGCGACGCTCCAGGCATACTCGATGGCCCCCGACGAGCTGATGTTGACGATCAGCCCCCGGCCGGCCGCGACCATCGGGCGTGCCGCCAGCGCGCTCGTCACGTACGCCGAGCGGGTCCCGACGCCCACCATGTCGTCCCAGTTCGACAGCGGGACGTCCCAGAACGGCCGCCCCGACGTGAGCTCGTCGGGGATGATGAACGCACTGTTCACCACGACGTCGATGCGCCCGTGCTCTTCGGCGATCTGGTGGAACACGTCCTCGACAGCACGGTCGTCGCGGTGGTCACAGCCCACGGAGATCCCGATGCCGCCAGCCGCGGACACCTCGGCTGCTGTGGCCGCGACCGTCCCGGGGAGGGGATGGCGATGGTCGCCGGCCGTCCTGCCGGTCACGTACACCGTCGCACCGGCTGCTCCGAGCTCGAGCGCGCATCCCTTGCCCACGCCCCGGCTGGCGCCGGCCACCAGGCACACCTGACCGTCGAGTGATCCCATGGTGCGCATCATCGCATCCTGGCGATCTCGCCGTGCGCCCGATCGCAGTCAAGCTCGGGAGCTCGGGAGCTCGGGAGGTCGGGAGGTCGGGAGGGATCGGGAGCAGCGCAGGTTCGGTAGCCTGACCGTCCTATGCCGGGACTCAAGCGCCGCAAGGTCGACATGGTGGTGTTGGGCGTGGGGGCCATCGGCTTCGCCGTCGTTGGCGGCGTCGGCGCCGCGATCGGCGATACGGAACGGGTCGCGGCGATCTGGACCACCGCGACCATCGCCGCCGATGGATCTGCCGAGATCGTCGAGGTGGTCGACTACGACTTCGGCTCGTCATCACGTCATGGGATCTTCCGTGACGTCCCGGGGCTCGACGAGCTGGCGCCGATCGTCGTGTCGTCGCCGTCGGCTCCCGACGAGGTCTTCGTCTCGGGTTCGGGCTTCGAGACCCGCATCCGGATCGGCGATTCTTCGCGCACGATCCGGGGCCGGCACCGCTACCGCATCGGGTACCCGCTGCCCTCGCTCGTCACCGACGGCGACGTGGCGTGGGACGTCGTCGGCACGAGCTGGGAGGTACCCGTCGCCGAAGTCGAAGCCCATGTGGTGACGCCATTCGAGCTCATCGACCCGATCTGCGTGTCGGGCTCCTTCGGTGACACGACTCCGTGCGCGGTCGAGGTGGAGGCTCCGGGACATCTCGTGCTCCGCTTCGACGGGCTCGCTCGGGGAGAGGGCGTGACCCTCTACGCCGGCATCGGGGCGGCCCTCGACGCCTCTCCGCCCGCGCCGAGCGAACCCACCGGGCGCCCGTCCGAGCCGGGCTCGGGAATCCTCGTGCCGATGCTGCTCGGGCTGTGGGGCGCCTTGGCTGCTGCGTCGGTGCTGTCGGTACTGGTGCGCCGAGCTGGAAAGGAGCGTGTGGCCACCGGTGGAGCCGCCGACGCCGCATTCGCCAGCGCCCGGGCTCGCGCTGGCCTCGGTGAGGAACGCATCGACCTGGCCGAGTTGGCGGCACTCTCGACGATCGAGTTCGCTCCGCCTCCGGAGCTCACGCCGTCCCAGGGCGGGCTGCTCCTGGCTGAGACGGTGGCTCCGGTGCACAAGGTCGCCTGGCTCGTCGGCGCGGCCAACGAGGGATACCTCGACCTCGAGGGCGCCGGCAAGGACATCACCCTCGTACGGCGCGATCGCCACGACGGACCAGCAGCGCTCATACTCGACACCGCCTTTGCCGGACGCGACCAGTTGCCCCTTGGCAAGTACGACCCGGCGTTCGCCGCGGCGTGGACCTCACTCGATGCCGAGCTTCAGGGCTGGCGTCGCGGGAGCTCGCTGTGGGACCTCGGCGCCGAGCGACGGCTCGTGCGGGTTCGGGTTCTCGGGATCCTGGCCGCACTGCTCGGTGCCGTCGCCGCCGGGATCGCGGCCGCGTTCGCCAACCGCTCCGGCGGCTTCTGGCTGGTCCTCGTGGTATTGGGCGCCGCGGTCGGGGGAGCCGGGTTTTCAGCCGCACTCCGAGCATGGGAGCTCCGCGTCCGCACGCCCGCAGGTTCTGCCATGTGGCTGCGGGTCGAGTCCTTCCGCCGTTTTCTGTCCGAATCCGAGGCCTACCACGCCGACGAAGCCGCCAAGCGGGGCGTCCTTCGGCAATACACCGCATGGGCCGTCGCTGTCGGCGAGATCGACCACTGGTCCCAAGCCGTCGCCCGCTCCGGCGCCATCGTCGACCCCGTCGCCGCCAACTACGCCCTCATCGCCCCCTCGTTGGCCCGCATGACCTCCACCACGTCCGTGAAGCCCTCATCGAGCGGAGGCGGCGGAGGTGGCGGTGGCGTCGGGGGTGGTGGCGGTGGCGGCGGTGGCGGCTCCTGGTGACCCCACCCTCAACAACGGACGCCGGCACAGCCCAGCCCCACTGCTAGCGTGACCAAACCCCACGCGGGTGTAGCTCAATGGTAGAGCTCCAGCCTTCCAAGCTGGCCATGCGGGTTCGATCCCCGTCACCCGCTCTCCTCGTTTCCCCAGTTCAGAGGCAGTGTAGCGCCTCACTGGGTGCTCCCCGCAGGGTCCGATTCT
>VFJJ01000013.1 GCA_009886115.1 Actinomycetota bacterium | reverse complement strand
GTCGTGGTGGTGGTGGGTGGTGGGGCAGTCGTGGTGGGTGCCCGCGTGGTGGTGGTGGGTGGCCGTGTCGTCGTAGTGGCGGCCGCAGTGGTCGTGGTCGTTGGGGGGGCGGTGGTCGTGGTGGTGGGCAGGGTGCTCGACGTGGGCGGAGGCGGTGGCAGCGTCGGCGCGGTCCCGCTGCTGGTGGCCTGGCGGGGCTCGATGCGCTGGATCTGGGAGTCGTTGATCTGCTTGTCGTTGCCGAACAGGGGCACGGTGTACTCGTGGTCGGTCTTGATGTACAGGCCGACCCAGTCGACGCCAGCGGTGCGGTCGTCCAATCGCGAGGCACCCGGCCAGTTGTCGTCCTTGGTGTAACTCGGGTCGGCGAATTGAACCTCGCTCAGGCGCAGGTCGCCCGAGCTGTAGACGTTGCAGACGCCGACCACCGGGGTGCCCGCCTTGCATGTCGCGCTGATGCGGTCGTTGGGTCCCGATGCCTTCCAGACCACGATGTAGTGCAGCGCGTCGTCGGGCAGGGCCACGCTGGCCTTCTCGACGGCTCGGAGCACCTTGAAGTCGGCCAGCGGGTCCTTGCCCGCGGCTGCGCCGACACGCACGCCCGAGCGCGTGGCGTTGCCGACGGTGAGGTAGCTCCGAAAGAGCAGGCCGAACTCCACGATCCCGAAGATCACCAGCACGATCAGCGGAAAGACGATGGCGCCCTCGACGAGCGTCGCGCCGCGCTCCGACCGTCGCCCGAGCCGCGTGCGCGGGCGGGTCGGTCGCTGCTCGGTATCAGTGACCGGTACGTGGTCCATGGACGGCTCCCCAAGATGGCGGCACGGTGGCGCGCCTGGTTGCAGTGCGGCTCGAACGGGTGCCCGCCCGTCATTCGATGAGGTGCACCGGATCACCCAGGATCTGCACGCTCCAGGTGGTCCGGTCGGTGACGGCGGCACCGAACGTGTAGCGGATCTTCCACCACGTGTTGGTGCCGAACTGCGTGAGGTAGTCGACGGGCAGCGAGATCGTGATCTCCACGAGTCGCTCGTTGAACTTCGACGTGCTCAAGCGCCCGGCGAGAGCCCCCGGCGTTCCGCTGATGTCGAGGGATGTTCCGCTCCCGGTGTACTCGCCGAGGGTCGGATACACCGTCCGGTAGTTGAAGGGCCACGAGCGACCGTCGGGCGAGAGCACCTCGATGCTCTGGCCGCCTTCGCCGGGGTCGAACAGCGTGATGATCATCGTCTTGCCGGCGTGCGACGAGGGCACGCTGGCCAGGTAGGGCTCGGCCACGCCACTCGGGAAGTTGGCGAAGATCGACATGTAGCTCTCGGCGAACACGCCCGGGCAGGTGGTGTCGGTGAGCGTGCTGCACCGGGCCGGACCGCTGCCGCGAAGGGCCCGCAGTCCGAAGAGGTTGGCGCCCTGGCCGATGTCGGCGGCGTCGGTCTTGACCTCGAGGCGGTACCGCCCAGAGGGGTCACCTGAAGTGACCGTGTAGATCGTGGTCCACACACCCTGCGATGCGCCGTGGTTGGTCGGGAAGGACTGTGGGGCCCCGATCATGGGGTTGTCGGTGTTGTCGAGCGGGGTGCCGTCGGCGCTGTAGAGCGTGTAGATGGTGTCGAACGTTCCGTTGCCGCCCGGGTCGATGCCCAGGCCCGGGTTCCACGACGGGTCGAAGACCTGGAGCGCCGTGCTGCCGTGGCCGACCGGGATGTCGTAGATGTAGGTGTACCCGGTGGGGTCGTAGTACGGGTTCGCAGTCGAGCCGGGGCAGTCCCACGAGCTCCCGTTCCAGGTGGACGTCCACTTCGAGAGCTTGAGATCGCCCTGTTCCATCGGGGTGCAGTAGCCGTTGACGGCGCCCCAGATGTTCTCTGCGGGCACGAGCTGGTTCCCCGTCCCGTACACGTTCTCTGGGCTGCCGAGGGCCACCGGGAGGATGTACTCGGCCGTGGCGCACTTGGTCACCGTGTGGTAGGCGTCGTACATCTTGGTGAAGTACGCCTCCACCAAGGCGTCGGTGACGCACACCTTGAGCCGGTTGGCGCTGCCGGGCACGCTCTGGACTGTGAGCGACGTGCCCTTGAGGGCATCGATGGTCACGTCGTTGCGGGCCGCGGCGGCCGTGGCGGCGTTGGTGGCCGAGACCACGTCGTTGGGCATCCAGACCACGCCGGCGAGCGCCCCCGCGTCGGCAGCCCGCTGGAGCTGGGCGGTGCGTGCGTACCACGATCCGAGGTCGGCGCCGTAACCGGCCATGGCGGTGAGCACCACGATCGACAATGCCGTGAGCGGAAGCACGAAGCCGCGCTCTGAGCCCTGGCGTCGGGCGCGAGAGTGCCCCCCGGCCCGGGTGTGCCTTTCGGACGTGCGCGCTGCTCCACGGGCTCGCGATCGGATCCCCATCAGTTGCTCTCCGGTTCGAGTCGCATGATCGACGTGTCGTTCAGCGGTCGTATCCCGCTGAACATGTTCGTGAGGTAGTCGTAATCGGACCGCACGTACACGCCGAGCCAGTCGGTTCCGAGGCTCTGACGGGTCTGGCGCGTCGAAGGCAGCCAATTGGCGGAGTGGCCCGATGCCGTGAGCGCGGTCGACGTGAGAGCCAGGTCAGCAGCCGGGTACACGTTGCACACGCTGAGCACGGGAGTCCCGTCGACGCACAGCGCTGGCACCACGCTGTTGGGCCCCGACGACTTGAAGACAACGACGTACTTGAGCGCTCCGCTGGGCAGCGATGCAGCGGCGCCGGCGACAGCCTGGAGGATGTCCTAGTCGGCTGTGGCGCCCGTCCCGGCCGAGCTGCCGACCCGGGCCCCGGCTCGGCTGGCGTTCGAGGTCGTGAGGTACTGGCGGAACATGAGCCCGAACTCGGCCAACCCCAGCACCAGCGACAGCAGCAGCGGGATCACGATGGCTGCTTCGACGAGCGCCACGCCCCGCTCGTCGCGTCGGCGAAGGCCGACCCGGCGCCGGCCCCTCCGGCTGTGGCGCCGGGGCTCGATGCCCGCGCTCGGCTCGGATGGCACCGACTCGGGGGTCCCGGCGGGTGAGGAACTGATCGACTTCGACGGGACTGTCGTCAACGGAGGGCTCCAGGACCGGTACCTGTCGCGGATGTTGGCCATCCATCGGCAGGCCGACTGTCGAAAGTTGAGTCGATCGACCCCCCTCGAGCGCCGCGATGCCACCTCTGTCCGCGCCGTGAAAAAGGTCCGATTCGTCCGGGTCGCAATTGCCGCGTCGGTTCACCGAGCGCTCGAACTGAGTCTCAGGTTGGTGTTGGGGTTCGCCGATACGAACGCCTAGAGCCGCGAGCTGGGTCGCTGGTGCAGCGACGCGCATCGCGGGTTCGTCCCCCACACGAAAACGGACGGAGCACGCGTGAGCAGTCGGCGCATCCTCATCTTGGTCTTGGCCATCGCCCTTGCGGGTGTTGCGTCCTACGCGACCTACACGTACCTGGGGGCGGCGGACGATCGTGCCAATGAGGGAACAGAGCTCGTCACCGTCTTCCGCATCGACAAGGACATCGTCAAGGGCACGACCGGCGACCAAGCCGCGACCTCGATCTCCGAGCATCAGATCCCCGAGGAGTTCCATCCCGGAGGCAACGCCATCGGCAACCTCGTCGCGATCCGTGATCTGGTGGCGGTCGCCGATCTGAAGGCGGGCAACCTCCTCCTCCAGGGGTTGTTCGTCGATCCCACGATCGTGCAGACCACCTTCAGCGAGCGCTTGGCCGAGCAGGACGGCCTCCAGGCGATCACGGTCTCTGTCGACCAGATCAAGGGCGTTGCCGGGCTCATCGCCCCGCTCGACTACGTGAACATCATCGTCGAGGTTCCCTACGACGAGCTGGGCTACGACCCCGAGAACCTCCTGGGCACCGGGCTCCCGTCGAGCAGCGTCGTGAGCGCCGATGACAGCGGTGGAGGGTCGACGCCCGAGTCGGCCCCCTCGGAGCCGCCCTCCTTCGCCGTGTATCTGATGCAGAAGGTCCAGGTGCTCGCCGTCGGACAGTCGACGGCGCCGGCAGCCGGTGAGGCCACCCCGGACGGGGCCACGGCCGCAGGTGACAGCGGGCTGCTCACCTTCGCCGTGAACGCCGACCAGGCGCTGAAGATCGCGTATGCGCAGAACAACCTCGGCGGCATGTACCTGACGCTCCTGCCCAACGACTACGAGGTCCAAGCCATCCTCCCGGCCGGGCCCCGGAGCCTCCTCGACCAGCTTTACGTCTACTACTAGGCCGAGACCGACGGGAGCCGATGAGGCTCGATCAAGCAGGGACCGGGAACACCGTGAGCACACGCCATGAGCGGCGTCGCCAGACGAGGGTGCATTGATGAGTGAGCATCGCTTCGAGATCCTGATCGCCGAACCCGACACCAAGCTCCGTACACGCCTCGTCTCGCAACTCGGCGAGGACGTGGTCTCGACCGCAGCCGCCAGCGTCGCCGAGCTCGAGGGTGCGCTCGACGCCTCCGTGGCCTCGGTGGTCATCTTCGGGCCTGGCTTCGCCGATCTCGCCGGGTTGGCCGACATCGAACGCATCACCCGCACCCGTCCCCAGATCGCGGCGATCCTCATCGTCGACGAGCTCTCGACGAACCTGCTCCAGCAGGCCTTGCGGGCCGGGGTTCGCGATGTGGTCCCCGGTCCGACCGAACCGCAGCAGTTGGCAGAGTCGGTGGCCCGGGTCAGCGATGGGCTCAACGTCGTGCAGGGTCGGGTCGTGAGCACGATCCTCGACACCGACGACCAGTGCCGGGTCATCGCGGTGGCCTCGATGAAGGGCGGCTCGGGAAAGAGCGTCGTGGCCACCAACCTGGCCGTGGCACTGTCGCGTCGCTCGGCCCGCCCGGTGGCGCTCATCGACGCCGACCTCCAGTTCGGCGATGTCGCCGTGCTCTTGAAGCTGACGCCCAAGCACACCTTGGTCGACGCCGTCGGATCGATCGGACGGCTCGATGCTCATCTCATCCAGAGCATCCTCACGTCGTACGAGCCGACCGGGCTACTGGTGCTGCCCGCCCCGATCGAGCCGGCCTTCGCCGAGCAGATCTCGCCCGACGACATCGTGAAGATCGCGACCCTGATGCGACAGTTCTGCTCGTTCGTCGTGATCGACACGCCCGCCGTGCTGAACGAGATCGTCGTCGGGTTGGTCGAGCACGCCGACGACGTGGTCGTCGTGGCCGGGACCGACATCCCGAACGTCAAGAACGTCAAGCTGGGCCTGCAGACCCTGAACATGCTCAACGTCGACCTCGGCAAGTTCCACCTGGCGATGAACGGGGCCGGCGGCCGGTCGAGGCTCGATCTGAGCGAGGTGGAACGCACGCTGCAGATGAAGGCGGCGTGCGTGATCCCAACCGACATCGCCGTTCCGCAGTCGGTCAACAAGGGGGTGCCGGTCGTGCTCTCGGCGCCGCGATCAGCGCCGGCGCGGGCGCTCGAGCACCTCGCAGACCGCTTCGCCGGCTCAGCCCAGCCGGCGCCCGTCGCCACTTCGAAGAAGGGCCTTCGGGCCGCAGCCATCGGGAGCCGGTCATGACCGCTCACCGAGCCTGCTGAGCGAGGAAGGACGAAACGATGTCGCTGTACAAGCGTCTCCACGAAGCATCCCGTCCAGAGCAGCTCGGCGGTCGGGACCCGGTGCTCGACGAGCTCCGGCAGAAGATCCACCACCACCTGATCCAAGAGCTCGGGCCGCTCCTCTACAACCAGCGCCTGTCCGAAGAGGAGCTGCGCCGGCAGGTGACCGAGCAGCTCCAGCTGGCGTTGGCCCAGGAGCGGGTCCCGCTGAGCGCCGCCGACAAGATCGGGCTCATCGAAGACATCTCGGACGACGTGCTGGGCTACGGCCCGATCGACCGGCTTCTGCGCGACGACACGATCTCGGAAGTGATGTGCAACGGGCCGAACCTGGTGTACGTCGAACGCAACGGCAAGCTCGAGGTCTCGGGCGTGACCTTCGTCGACGACACGCACCTGCGCCGCATCATCGACAAGATCGTCGCCCAGGTGGGACGCCGCATCGACGAGTCGGTCCCGATGGTCGACGCCCGTCTGCCTGACGGATCCCGTGTGAATGCCGTCGTCCACCCGCTGGCCATCGGCGGGCCGTTCCTGACGATCCGGAAGTTCTCGGCCGACCCCTACACGGTGCAGGACCTGATCAACTTCGGCACGATCAGCCGCCCGACCGCGCAGTTCCTCCGGGCGTGCGTCGAGGGACGGCTGAACGTGATCGTCAGCGGTGGCACCGGCTCCGGTAAGACGACGATGCTCAACGTGCTCTCGTCGTTCATCCCCACCGACGAGCGCATCATCACCGTCGAGGACGCCAAGGAGCTCCAGCTCAAGCAGGACCACGTGCTGGCGCTCGAGACCCGGCCCCGCAACGTCGAGGGCAAGGGAGAGGTCACGATCCGCGACCTCGTCCGCAACACCTTGCGAATGCGGCCCGACCGGATCGTCGTCGGCGAGTGTCGTGGTGGTGAGGCCCTGGACATGCTCCAGGCCATGAACACGGGCCACGACGGCTCGCTCACCACCGTCCACGCCAACGCCCCCCGGGACAGCCTCGCCCGTATGGAGACGCTGGTCCTCATGGCCGGCATGGACCTGCCGGTCCGGGCGATTCGCGAGCAGATGGCCTCCGCCGTCGATGTGATCGTGCAGCTCAGCCGGCTGCGGGACGGCACCCGTCGTGTGACCCACGTGACCGAGGTGCAGGGCATGGAGAGCGAAGTGATCGTGCTCCAGGACGTGTTCCTCTTCGACTTCGGGATGGGTGTCGACGAGAACGGCAAGTTCATGGGCCGGCTCAAGAGCACGGGGATCCGTCCGAAGTTCACCGAGAAGCTCGCCGACCACGGGATCCGACTCGGGCCCGAGGTCTTCGCTGCCGAGTCGTTCGCCCGTCGACCGTCGTGAGCCGGCGAGAGAGCGGAGTCCCGATCGTGGAGGAGACCAGGGTGGCGGCGAGGAGATGGTCGTGGCTCGGCCGACGATCGGTCGTGCTCGCCCTCGTTGCCAGCGTTGCCCTGACGGGATCGGCCCATGCCGCCGAAGGCGACTCGTCGACGACCGTCGCGACCTCCGGGTCGGCGTCCAGCCCCGACTCTGGCGACGCCGTCCAGTCCGTCTCCATCCGTCGTCTCGACACCCTCGAGCATCCGAGGACGACGCTGACGGTGTCCGTGCAGGGCCCGAGCGTCGACGCGTCCGAGCTCACCGTCACCGAGAACGGTGTCGCGGTGGCGGCCGAGATCGAGCCGATGGCCGAGAGCGATCAGCGCCGCGCGACGGTGCTCGTCCTCGACACCTCCGCCAGCACCGGCCCCGGTGACCTCATCGGTTCGATCCGCGACGCCGCTCTGGCGTTCATCGCGCAGAAGGAGGCCGGCGACCAGATCGCGATCCTCACCATCGGCGGGTCGTCGCACTTCGAGGTGGGCCTCACCGACGACGTCGATGCTCTGCGGGCTGGCGTCGAGCGCATCGCTGCCCTCGGCGACCGCCGCCTCTTCGACGGGATCGTCAACGCGGGGCGCGCGTTCGTCGACGTGCCCGAGCTCCAGCCCAACGTCGTGCTCCTCCTCGCGGGCAACGATCAAGGTTCGACCGCCAGTGCCAGCAGCGCCGGCGCCGCGCTCGACACGTCACACGCTGCCGTGTTCGTGACGGCGGTTTCCCGCGAGCCGTGGGACACGGGTTCGCTCGCGGCCCGGGCGGCCCGCTCGGGAGGGGCGTTCGCGACGGTCGGGCAGCAGTCAGACCTCCCGGGACACTTCAGGAGCATCTCGCAGACGCTCGAGAACCAGTTCGTCGTCTCGTACCGGTCGGCCGTGACCGATCAGGGTTTCCTCGTCGGGGTCGAGCTTCGCGGGGTCGCGACCTCGAGCCGCGCTCGTCCCGGCACGGTGGTCTCCGGCGTGAGCGAGGCCCCGGCCGCGACGCCGATCGGTCCGGCGCCCAGCTTCTTCGGCCGGTCAGACGCCCGGCTGATCATCATCGGGCTCGTCGGGGCGGCCGTGTTGGCCTTCCTCGTCGCGCTCGTTCTGATCTTCACCAAGGAGCGCGACGGCGTCGCCGACCGGCTGAGTCACTACACCGACGAGGGGCGGCGCCTGCTCGAGGAGGGCAGCCCCGAGGGACTCGGTCGCTTCACCGAGAGCGGCATGGTCAAGCGTGCGGTGAAGCTCACGGAGAACTTCGCCACCCGCAACGGCATCCTCGAGAAGGTCGAGCACAAGCTCGACCAGGCCGACCTGCCGATGCGTCCCGCCGAGGCGTTCACCCTGTACCTGGCTTCGATCGTGATCGTGGCCGGGTTGGCGTTGGTGCTCGCCGGGGGTATCTTCGCTGCCGCCCTCCTGACCGCGCTCGTGATCACGATGCCCATACTGGCGCTCAACTTCCTGCGCAAGCGTCGTCTCAGGAGATTCTCCGATCAGCTCCCCGACTCGCTGCAGCTGCTCTCGAGCACGCTGAGGGCCGGGTACTCGTTGCTCCAAGGCGTCGACGCCGTCGCCAAGGAGAGCAAGGACCCGATGGGCAAGGAGCTCCAGCGGGTGCTCGTCGAGGCCCGGCTGGGTCGCCCCATCGAGGACGCCCTCGACGACATGGCCGACCGGATGGACAGCATCGACTTCAAGTGGGCGGTCATGGCCATCCGGATCCAGCGCGAGGTCGGTGGAAACCTGGCCGAGCTGCTGCAGACCGTCGGTGAGACCATGATCCTCCGTGAGCGGATGCGCCGTGAGATCAAGGCCCTCACCGCAGAAGGCCAGATCTCGTCGATCGTCATGGGCCTGCTTCCGCTCGGCCTCGGCGCCATGCTCTATGCGACGGCGCCTGAATACATCGGGACCCTCTTCTCGAACACGATCGGCATCATCGTCTTGATCATCTCGGGCATCTCCGCGTTCATCGGCTTCTTGTGGATCAAGAAGATGATCAACATCGACGTCTGAAAGGTCCCCTGATGGACAAGCAGCAGCTCGCGGCATTGGCAGTTGGGGGAGCCATTCTCCTGCTGTCACTGTTCATCTTCTTGAGCGTGAACCAGCGGTCGGAGGTGCGCGACGCGCTCCGCCAGCTCGACGACTACCAGATCGAGAACGTGCGAGAAGCGGCCATGCTCGCGCCGGCCAAGGATCGACTCTTGCGTCCGGTCATCGCGCGTATGGCCCATTTCTCGGGACGCTTCACGCCGGCCGGATACACGGATCGGGTGAGGCGGAAGATCGAGATTGCCGGGAGTCCGGCCGGGATGGATGTCGATCGATTCCTCGCACTCAAGGTCTTGTGCACGATCGCGATTCCCGGCGTCATCTGGCTATTTCGAGGGTATCTGCACCAGTCAGGATTGATCAAGGGGTTCCTGGTTCCGGGTCTCGTCGCCGGATGCGTGTTCATGTTCCCCGACCAGTCGATCAACAAGAAGATGCAGGCCCGCCAGAAGGAGATCGCCCGAAAGCTCCCTGACATCCTCGACCTCTTGGTGATCTCGGTCGAGGCCGGTCTGGGCTTCGAGCAGGCGATCGACCGGACGATCGCCGCGGTGCCCGGGGCCCTGTCGGATGAGCTGCGGCGCACGCTGCAGGAGATCAGGGTGGGCAAGAGCCGAGCCGAAGCCATGCGGTCGCTCGATACCCGCTGCGAGGTGCCCGAGCTCCGGGGCTTCATCATGGCCATCCTCCAGGCCGATCAGTTCGGTGTCTCGATCGGGCGGGTGCTTCGGGGCCAGGCCGACGAGATGCGTATCAAGCGCCGGCAGAAGGCCCAGGAGAAGGCCATGAAGGCTCCGGTGAAGATGTTGTTCCCGTTGATGCTGTGCATCTTCCCCTCGCTCTTCGTGATCATCCTGGGGCCGGCAGCCATCCAGATCACCCAGAACCTGTAGCGCGGTCGTCTCGTGGCCGTGACCCTGCGTTCGAGCCCGGCGGGGGCGACTCCCTCGGCCGACGAGCAGCGAGCCGGTCGGCGACGAGCCCCCGGGTTCGTGACGCTGTTCAGCGTGGCGTTCGCGGTCGGAGGATGGCGGGCCGGGCTCTCACCCCTGTCCGACAACTCGTTCCTGTGGCATCTGCGAACCGGCCGCTGGATCCTCGACCACGGGTTCCCGCACGGCGACATCTACTCCTACACCGCCCCGGGAACCCCGTGGGTGGTGCAGTCGTGGCTGGCCGAGATCGCGTACGCGATCGCCGAGAAGGCCTTGGGGGGCTTCGGTATCCGGCTCCTCGTGGGCGTGCTTGCCGCAACGATCGCGTGTGGTTCGTTCCGCCTCGTGTTGGGTCTCACCCAGGATCGGATACGCGCCGTCGGGGTCGCGCTCGCAGGCGTCGGAGCGTCGTTCACGCTGTGGTCGGAGCGGCCACTGCTGTTCGGTCTGGTCGGGCTCATCGCCCTGTTGTGGATCGTGGAGGTCCCCGAGAGTCGCCTGGGTCGGCGCCCGCTCGTGGCGATCCCGATCGTGGTCTGGCTGTGGGCCCAGTGCCACGGCTCGTTCGCCCTGGGCGCCGGGTACCTGGGTCTGCACCTCGTGGGTCGGTTCCTCGACGATCGAGGCGTGGTGCGCCCGGGCAGTCGGGAACGATCGCTGGCGGGTGGCCTGGCGCTGGGGCTCGCAGCGGCCGTCGTCAACCCCTACGGATGGCGGATCCTGTGGTTTCCCGTCCATCTGCTCGGTCGGGGCGAGGTGCTCAGCGGCGTCGTCGAGTGGCGTCGGTTGAGCCTGAGCGAGCCCGACGGCGTGGCCTTCGCCGCGTTCGCCATGCTGTTGGCCGGCGCTGTGGCCTGGTCGTGGTGGCGGGGCACGCGACCGTGCCGCCGCGACGTGCTCGTCGCCGTTGCCTTCCTGTTGCTGGCGGTGTGGGCCCGGCGCAATGTCGGCGTGGCGCCCTTGGTGCTCCTGCCGATCATGGCCCGGGCTGTGCGGGTCGAGGCGCCGGCGCCCGACTCGCATCCCAGCTTTCACCGCCTGGTCCTTGCCGGCATGCTCTCGCTGGCCGTGCTGTGGACGGGCATGGCCGCCTCGGAGCCGGCGTTCGACCTCGAGAGCTATCCCGTGGCCGCCCTGCAGGAGATGCGGGCCCAGAACCTGCTCGGCCGACGGTTGCTCACCGACGACGGTTGGGCGGGTGTGGTCATCGAGGCCTGGGGACCGGAGGAGCAGCTCGTGTTCGTCGACGACCGCTTCGACATGTACCCGCTCGCCGTGCTGGACGACTTCATCGCCCTCGACGGCGGAAGCCCGGACTCACTGTCGATCATCGACCGCTACGAGGTCGACGTCGTGCTGTGGCCCGCCGACGAACCGCTCGACACGATGCTCGCCGCCGATCCCGACTGGCGGCAGATCTACGCCGACGCCGACGCCGTCGTGTACGTGCGGGGCTGACCCGGTCATCGCCCGGAGCCGAATGAGCCCGAGGCCCCGTCATCCCGGGGGCACGGAGCACGCCCGGTGGCCGCCCGGTCGTCGCCCGGACCATGCGTTGCTCGTAGGGTCGGCACTCGCACGACGAGTGAGAGGGCTTCCCGAGATGGGTGACGACGTGTCGGCTCGTGCACCTTCGCTCGGTCTGCTCGACGGGCTCAAGGTCCTCGACCTGTCGCTGTGGCAACCCGGGCACACCGCGACCCAGCTGTTGGCCGACCTCGGGGCCAACGTCCTCAAGGTCGAGCCCCCCGGAGGCGACCGGATGCGCCCGGTGGCCGATCGATTCGCCAACTTCAACGGCCGCAAGCGCAGCATCGCGTTGGACCTGAAGGACGAGCGCGACCGGAGCCGCTTCTTTGCGCTCGTGGCCGAAGCCGAGGTGGTGGTCGAGGGCTACCGCCCCGGTGTGGCCGACCGTCTCGGCGTCGGCTTCGGTGATCTGTGCGCCGTGAACGCCGCGATCGTGCTCTGCTCGATCACCGGGTTCGGCCAGACCGGGCCGCTGGCTTCGGTTCCCGGCCACGACCACAACTACCAGGCATACGCCGGCGCTTTCACGTTTCCGGCACACGAGGTGCCGGCGCCATGTGCACTGCTCGTCGGCGATCAGGGCTCCGGGATGGCCGCCGCGTTCGCGATCCTGGCCGCGGTGCTGTGCGCCCGTCGCACCGGCGAGGGCGAGCACCTCGACGTGGCGATCGCCGATCTTCTCGTCAGTTGGGTGGCGCCGTTCGGTCCGCTCGACCCGAGGCAACCGTCGACGCCCGGCATCGAGGCCCTGCCGGGCATGGGCGCGTTCCGAACGGCCGACGACCGCTATGTGGAGCTCGGGATCTTCTCCGAGGACCGATTCTGGGACGTCCTGTGCGAGTGCCTCGGTCTCACCACGCACGTCGGGCTCGACATGAGCTCCCGTGCGGCCCGGGCGTCGTCGCTCAGGGCTGACATCGCCGGCGCGATCCGGTCCTGGCAACGTGACGAGCTCGTGGGGCTGCTCACGAGCCGGTCGGTCCCGGTGGCGCCGATCCTCACGCGTGACGAGATGCTGGAGCACCCGAACTTCCGGGCCCGAGGCGTCATCACCACCGGCCCGGACGGGTTCCGGGCCGTCGCTCATCCGATCCGCTACGCGGTGCACCCGGCGCTCGCTCCGGGACGGGCCCCGACGCTCGACCAGCACGCCGACGTCGGGTTCGGCTGAGCCACGGTCGGGCGTGGTCTCGCCGCTCGCGAACGAGCCCGGGTCGTTCAGATCCGGGCTCGTCGTGAACAGTGCGAGCGTGCGTCGGCCGGTCGCGGTGCCCGGGGCGCCGGGCTCCAGGACCGATGGAGCTACAGGCTGGCGCTGACGTTGTTGAAGTTGCTGGAGACCCTGGTGCCGAGCAGCTGGACGGCGACGATGGCCACGACGGCGATGAGGGCGACGAGGAGGCCGTACTCGACGAGGCTGGCGCCCGTTTCGTCGTTCTTGGGGGTGAACTTGGCCTCGAGCCAGGT
>VFJJ01000053.1 GCA_009886115.1 Actinomycetota bacterium | reverse complement strand
GTTCGTGCTCGATCCCAGCACGCACAAGGTCAAGCGGGGCTTGGGGAAGGTGCGCCGCATCGTGGGCATCACCACCTACGGCTCGCCGCGGTGGTCGATCCGCTTCGCCGCCGATGGGGGCCGGCGCACGCTCACCCGCGCCCTGCGCCTGCTGTGCCATCCCCTCGCCCGCACCCGCTGGCTCGGCCTCTACGGGATCGACACATCCACCGACGACCAGCGTCTGGAGTTCCTCTCGAAGGTCGAGAACACGCTCGGCGGGATGCACCGGACGCGCCTGATGCGCCGAACGCGCCAAACGCTCGGTCGTCGGTGAACGTGCTCGTGGTGTACGCCCATCCGGTGGAGGACAGTTTCGCAGCGGCGGCGCGCGATACGGCGCTGAAGGCGCTTCGCGGCGCCGGTCACGACGTGAGGCTCATCGACCTCTACGCCGAAGGCTTCGAGCCCCGCCGCACCCTCGATGAGAACGCGTCGGGCGCGCGACCAGAAGATCGGGTTGATATCGGCACGTACGTACGCGCGGTGCGATGGGCCCGAGGCATCGTGTTCGTGCACCCCACCTGGTGGGGTGCCCAACCGGCCATCCTGAAGGGTTGGTTGGATCGGGTCTTCATCGAGGGGGTGGCGTTCACCCAGGCGCCGGGATCGAAGCGCATCAAGCCCAAGCTGCGCAACGTGCACCGGTTGGCGGTCGTCACCACGCACGGCTCGTCCAAGCTCGTCAACGTCATCCAGGGTGAGGCCGGCAAGCACCTCATCGGACGGGGCATCCGCGTGCTGTGCCATCCGTTGGCCCGGACGCGCTGGATCGCCATGTACGGCATGGACCGGGCCACCGACGACGACCGCCTCGAGTTCCTCTCGAGCGTCGAGCGGCGCCTCGCCCGGCTCTGAGCCGAGCAGCCTGCGCCGCCGCCGGACCGCCCGGACCGCCCGGACCGCCCGCGCCTGCGGACGGCGCTCAACCCAACGCGGGGTCTCCCGCGGCATCGGCGTAGCCGGCCCGGAGCGCGTGCGAGACCGCGCCCGAGAGCTCGGCGAACTCGGGAGCGAAGCGCAGATCGGGCGGACGGGGATAGGCGAAGGGGATGGCGAAGTCGGCGACGATCCGCCCGGGCCGGGCCGACATGACGAGGACTCTCGTCGAGAGGAACACCGCCTCGTAGACCGAGTGCGTGATGAACAGCCCGGCGAAGCGCTCACTGATGAACAGGCGGAGCAACTCGTCGTTGAGTCGCTCGCGGGTGATCTCGTCGAGGGCCCCGAACGGCTCGTCGAACAAGAAGACCTCGGGCTTGAGGGTCAGCGCCCGAGCAAGTGACACCCGCATGCGCATGCCTCCCGAGAGCCGTCGCGGGTGGTGCTTCTCGAAGCCGTCGAGGCCCACGAGGTGGATGGCGTCGGTCGCCAGGCGTATCCGCTGGGGCTTGGGGATGCGGTGCAGCTCGGCCAGCAGCTCGACGTTCTTCTGCACGGTGCGCCACGGGAGCAGCGTTGCGTCCTGGAAGACGTAGCCCAGGTTCCGGGCCTGGACGGCGACCCTTCCCCCGGTGGCCGGGGTGAGATCGGATGCGATCTTGAGGAGCGTCGACTTGCCGCAGCCGGACGGTCCGACGACGGTCACGAACTCGCCGGCCTCGACCGAGAAGGTCACGTCGAGGAGGGCCTCGGTACCGTCGGGATAGGTCTTGGAGACGCCTTCGAAGCTCAGTGAGCTCGCGCCAATGGCCGACGGTGTGATCGCCGGGCTGGTCGCCGGTTCAACGATCTCGCTCATGGACCGGTCCTGTCGCTGGCGGAGGACCGCCATGTTCACACACGGTGTGCCGTGGTCTCCAGATCGGGGTCGAGCTCGATCCGGCGCTGGCTGCGGGCCACCAGGCGACCGGCGTGCCACACGAGGCGGTCGCCCCCCGCGGCGCCGATCGCCTCGGTGAGCGACTCGGCCCTGATCGCCAGCAGCTCGGCGGGGGACCCGACCACCACCTCGACCGGGGGCAGTGCCATGACCGAGCGGGCCGAGGTGCTCACGGCGTCGTACGCCGCGTCGGGTGCCATGTGCCCAGCCACGACCAGGAGCGCAGCGGTCTCCATGGGATCGGCCCGGCCCATGGGGTTGAAGGGATCGCGCTGGTTGTCGGCCCCGCCGGCCACCACGACCCCGGCGGCGCGGAGCACGTCGATCGCGGTCAGGCCGCGGGGCGCGGCGGTGGCGATGCCTCGCGCCTGGAGGTACAGGTTGGTGATCGGCAGCGTCACGACGCCGATGCCCGCAGCCGAGACGGCCTCGGCGATCCGGCGCTGATCGGCGAGTTGGCGGACACCCAGGCTCACGCAGTGGCTCGCGGTCACCCCGTGGGCCCAGGGTTTCCCCGGCGTCCCGTGGAGGTCGCGAATCGCCGCCGTGAGGCGCTCGAGATCACTCGACGCCGGGTCGAGGTTCTCGTCGGCGTGCAGGTCGAGCGCCACGCCGAGCGCAGACGCGAGCGCCACGCACTCCCGGAGATGCCCAGCCGGGTCGGGGTCGACGTGGGGCGAGCCGCCGACCACGTCGGCCCCCATGGCCATGGCCTCACGATGCAATGCACGGTTCTCGGCGCCTTCGATGCCCACGAGCGGACGGCTCACGAGCGCCACGATCTGCAGGTCGAGCATCTCGGCTAGCTCGGCCCGGACCCGCAGCAGCGCCTCGACGCCACGCAACCCGATGCCGACGCCAACATCGACGTGCGTGCGGATCGCCGTCACCCCGTTGGCCAGGAGCGCCAGCGCACCGGCGCGGGCTCGTCCGGCGATGTCGTCGACCGTGAGGGAGCTCCGGAACTCGAGCCATGCCGTGATGGCCCCGGGCAGGTCGCCCGTGGGGTTGGGGACGAGCTCCGAGGTGAGGGACTTGTCGAGGTGGGCGTGGGGTTCGGCAGCAGCGGGGAGCAGGACGTACCCGGTGAGATCGACGATGCGACCCGCCCCGGCGGTCCGGACCGTCCCACCCGCTCCGGTGGTCGCGCCCGTCGTACCGTCGCCAGCCGCGGCGCCGACGGTCGACGATTGGGCCGGTTGGACCTCGGTGATCAGGCCACCGTCGATGATGACATCGACCTGTCGCCCGTCAGCCAGCCTGGCGTTGCGAAGCCGCGAGCTCGGCACGGGGGTGTGGGGCACGAACGGCTCAGCTCGACTGCGTGGCCTGCCCGCGGACCACGGCCACAGGGCAGGTCGCGTGATGGGTGACGTAGTTGCTCACCGAGCCCAGCATGAGCCCGAGGAACCCCCCTCGACCCCTCGACCCCACCACCAGCAGATCGGCTCCCTCAGCGGCCTTCACGAGGGCTCCGGGGGCCGGGCCGGGCAGGATCAGGCGTGAGACCTCGACCTCGGTGGCGGTCGCCGCGAGGGCATCGGCGACCGCTTTCTCCTGCATCTCGGTGATCTGCTGCATCAACCCGGGCTGTTCGGTGGGCACGTAGCTCACCTCGGGATAGATGGGGGCATTGGGGAAGGAGTACGCGGTGATGGCCTCGACGGAGTGGCCGGCCATGGCCGCTTGCCTGAGCGCCCAGCGCAGCGCGGCCTGCGAGCCGTCCGAGCCCTCGAGTCCAACGACGATGCGTCCCACGATGGTCCCCCGAATCTTGTCCCGGCGGAGCTGCACCGGTCCTGGAACGCGGAGGATAGGCGCTGGGGCTGGAGCCGCGCGGCTGAGCACGGTCACATCGGCAAGCGCCCGGCTCGATTCGGCCCGGCTGCGTTCACGCCCCCGAAACAAGCGTGGAACCGATGCGCAACGTCGGGGTCGGGACACTGGTTGCGCAGCAGCTGGGGTTCGAACGGATCGGGCCTTGATCTCCCGGAGACGTCATGACGGTTCGATGCACCGACGTGCGGGCGACCGCGCTGGTTCGCCCGGCTGCCTGCACGCGGTCGGGTCGACACCGGTGCTCGGAGCGGTCCGGGACGACCCCGCCGGTCCGCTCCGCTCGGGTGTTTCTGTGAACCGGTCCGACGAGCTGTTGAGCATCGAGCGGGTCGGCGTGCTGCAGCGCGTCGCCCTGTTCAGCTCGGTGCCCGGGTACGCGCTCGTTCCCGTGGCACGACTCCTCGACGAGGTGCGCGTCGACGCCGGCGCCACGGTGATCGAGCGGGGGGCCATGGAGGACTGGCTGTTCGTGGTGGCCGACGGACGGGTCAGAGCCCACGTTGGCGAGCGGACCCTGGCCGAGCAGGGCCCGGGCGGCGTCGTCGGTGAGCTCGCCGTCCTCGCGCCGGCGCCGCGATCGGCGACGGTGACCGCGCTCGAGCCCACCCTGCTCCTGCGTCTCCGCCGACGTCCGTTCGAGGAACTGCTCGACGACCGATCCGAGATCGCTCGCGCCGTCATCGCCTCGCTCGCCACCCAGTTGCAGACGCTCAACGACGAGTTCGCGCTGGGCTCGGGGCCGGAACGAACAGCAGCGCCATGACCGCGACAGCGCTCGGAGGGGACCCGATCTCGTCCCCGAGGCTCAAGGTCGCGTTGCTGGCCGGGCAGGCGTTCACCCTCGGTCTGACGACCGCTTGGGTCCTCATTCCAGCCAGCGCGCTCTTCCTCGAGACCTACGGCTCGGGGCTCTTGCCGGTCACCTACATCGGCGCCGCCGTTGCCGGAGCGGCTGCCACCACCATGCTGGCCCGGGCCCTGCGGCGCCGTCCGCTGGTCTCGGTGGCCATGCGGGTGCTCGGAGCCATGACGGTGGCGCTGGTCACGTCGTGGCTGTTGCTCGTGGGCCTCGACGCAGACTGGGTCTCGTTCGCGTTGTTGGCGGTGGTGCCGATCCTGGTACCTGTCGGCTTCGTGTTCGTCATCGGCCAGGCAGGGATGCTCCTCGACGTCCGCGCCATCAAGGCGCTCTACGGCCGGGTGATCGCTGGGTTCGCGCTGGGCTTCGTGGTGGGTGGAGTCGCCGGGCCGCTGCTGCTTGGCGTGCTCGGGCGTACCGAGCACCTCCTCGCCGCGTCCGCCGTTGTCGCGGCGGTGTTCTGGGAGTTGGTGGCCCGCACCAGGCGGACGTTCCCCCGCGAGCTGTCGATCGTCGAGCACGACGAGGTCGGAGTCGTTCGGCCGAACCTGCGGGCGCTCCTGTCGAATCGCTACGTCCTGCTGCTCATGGCGTACCAGGGCCTGTCGGCGATCGAGAGCCAATGGCTCGACTACCTCGTGTTCGACCGGGCCGATCAGCGATACCAGGACAGCGAGGATCTGGCCCGCTTCATCAGCCGGTTCCTGGGCGTAGCGTACGGGATCGACATCATCTTCCTGCTCGTCGTCGCCGGGTTCTTGTTGCGTCGCTTCGGGCTCCGCTACGGCGTGACCGCCAACCCGGGTGTGGTGCTGACCTTGGTTGGGGCGACGATCATCGCAGCGGCGATCCGGGGATCGGGTGCCACGATCGTGTTCGGGTTGATCGTCGCCACCCGGGCGAGCGACATGGTCCTGAGCGACGGCGCGACCCGTTCGTCGGTGGGTGCGGCGTACCAGGCGATCCCCCTTCCCCAGCGACTGGCCGCCCAGGCCAACGTGGAAGGTCTGGCGGTGCCCGTGGCCATCGGCTTCAGCGGGCTGGTGCTCATCGTCGTGCGGTCCACCGTGGGTACCGACGGGATGGTGCTGCCGGTGCTCACCGCCGTCGTGGTCGTCGCCTGGGCGGCGGTCGCCATTGCCGTGTATCGGGAGTACCGGACCAACCTCCTCGCCAACCTCCGGCACCGCACTCTCGACCCCGCCGAGCTGTCGATCGATGACGCGGGCACGCACGAGGTGATCGAGCGCCTGCTCGACAGCGCCGACGAACGAGATGTCCGCCTCGGGCTCGACGTGCTGACCATCGCTCACCATCCAGATCTGGCCGGCAGGCTCCAGCAGCTCGCGCTCGATGATCGGGTCGGCGTGCGGTCGGATTCGCTCGATCGCCTCGTGGCCGTCGATCCGGCGCCCGCCAGGCTCATCGCCCGCGGCGGGCTCGACCACGCCAACCCCGGCGTCCGTGCTGCCGGCCTGCGGGCGCTGGGCCGGGTCGGTGATCCGTCCGACCTCCCCTTGATCGAAGCCGGGCTGAGCGACGCCGACCACGACGTGATGTTGGAAGCCTCGGTGGCGTTGAGCCGGCTCGGTGACGACCGCACGTTGAGAGACGTCGCCGCGCGGATCGTCGCCAGCGCTCGCTCCCCATCGCTCACGCAGCGTGTGCTCGCGGCGCGGATGCTGGGAGGATGCGAGCCCGGTCCGTGGCTGGAACGCGGTCTGTTGCGCGATCTGCTGGCCGACGCTGACCGTCACGTCGTCAACGCCGCGCTCGCCGCGTTGCGTTGCCCTGACGACGCGCCGTTGCTCGGTGCGACCATCGGTTGTCTCCGGGAGCGTCACACCGCCGGGGAAGCCGTTGAAGCGCTGGTGCGATTCGGGGACCTCGCGCTCGATCTCGTCGACCGGGGCCTGGACGGCCATCTCGGTCTGGGGCGACCGGCCCAGGAGCTCCTCGCCCGGGTGTGCCGCTTGATCGGCGACCCCGAAGCGGCGGCGATCCTGCGACGTCACGTGGATCATCGCGATCGAGAGGTGGGTCTGGCAGTGATGGAGGCCCTCGCGGCGCTGGGCGGCCCCGGCGCGTCGGAGCCGTCGTCGGCCCCCTCGTCGTCGCAGACGGCAACATCGGCGCCAGGGCCGTCGCGAGCGTCGGTGTGGTTCGGGCCGCCCGGCAGTGACATCGACGGGGCCACGGCCACGGTTGCAGGTGTGCCCCGCAGTGACGAGGTTGCCGGCTCGGCGGTGGTCCGGGCCGACCTCGAGCATGCTGCGCATGTGCTGCATGCCTTGGCGATGCTCGAGGACACGCCGTCGGCGGGAACGCTGCGGGGCGCGCTGCACGACGAACTGATGCTCCTCCGCAGGCGCGTCATCGCCGGGTTGTCGATGTTCCACGGTGCCGAGCCCCTCAACCGGGTGGCGTTCCAACTCGCCCAACGGAACGCCCACGCCCACGCACTGGCTCTCGAATGGCTCGACGTCACCTTGGTCGGCACCGACCGCCTGGCCATGGCGGTGCTCGAGCCGGGACTGTCCGTGGAGGCGCAGCTGCGAGCGCTCTCGCGGACCTTCCTGGTCGCTCCGGCGACCCATCGCAGCGTCGTGCGAGACCTGATCGAGGATCGCGACGCCCGGTGGCGACGGCCGTGGGTCACGGCCTGCGCGCTGCTCGTGGTCTCGGACACCCCCGAGGTCGGCCTCGACACGCTCAGCGTCAACGGCATGGACGGGACGCCCGACGAGGAGTTCCGGGAAGAGATCGAGATCGTGCACGAGACCTTCACCGGCGTCCGGCGCCGTCAGGCCGTCAACACTCCCTGAGCTCGTGCTCGTGCTCGTTCGTTAGTGTCCGTCACGATCGGAGGCCCGGAGCCCGTCGGGCCCGCAACCCCGCCCGGAGGCGCCGGAGTGATCGTCGTGGGGTTGACCGGTGGGATCGGGGCCGGGAAATCGACGGCGGCTGGCATGCTGGCCGAGCGCGGGGCCGCGGTCATCGATGTCGACGCGCTCGGTCGCGAGGTGCAGATGCCGGGCGGGCGGGCCGTCGACGCCGTGCTGGCCGAGTTCGGCCCGGCGGTCGAGGGCGACGACGGCGGCATCGCCCGTCCGGCGCTGGCGCAGATCGTCTTCGCTGATCCGGCGGCCCTGGCCCGGCTCACGGCCATCGTGCACCCGGCCATCGACGCCGAGCTGGCGAACTCGATCTCCCACCTGTCCCGCTCACACCGTCCACCCGAGATCGTGGTGCTCGACATGGCGGTGCTGGCCGAGAGCCGGCTCGGGCGCGGGCTCTACGAGATGGTCGTCGTCGTGGAGGCGCCCGTCGAGCTGCGCATCGAGCGGGCCGTGGCCCGGGGCATGGCGAGAGACGACGTGCTCGCCCGGTTGGCCAATCAGGCCAGCGACGACGAGCGCCGGAAGATCGCCGACGTGGTGATCGTCAACGCAGGTGACCGGGTCGAGCTGGAGGCCGCCGTCGACGGGCTCTGGCTCCAACTGTCAGCGTGGGGGGCCGGATACGGACCCTCACGCTGACAGTTGCCGATGGACCTCGGGCGCGACGGCCTTGGCGATGCTGGCGATCTCGTCGTCGGTCCAGATCGCCGTGGGGACGTGCGGATAGTCGACGGTGATGAACGGGTAGCCGGCCATGCCGCTCACCCGGCAGATCGCCTCGGCCGAGCCCCGCAGGGCCTCGTGCACCAAGGTGATCGACGGGATGCCGTTCCATTCCAGCTCCACGGAGTCCCGCAAACTGCGGGCGCTGCAGGAGCCTCAACCACCGAAGCCGGTGACGGCGACGGTGGCCTCGGCGAGGATCCGTTCCCAGTCTTGGGGCTCTGGCGGTATCGACACGCTGTTCTTGACGACCTTGATCGACCCGGCGAAGGTGGTGTCGCGGCTGAGCTCCGCGTACAGAGCGTCCATCAGATCGGCGCCGCGGCCGAGACCGTTGGCGATGAAGGCGATCACGGTACCGTCGAGGGTCTTGGGGCGTGGCGCGGCGCCCTTGTCGGGCAGCTTGTCGAGGGAACCACTCGTGGGGTCGAGGCCGACGATCATGGGCGTTCCTCCAGCTGATTCAGGGTGACGTGGTGACCGCGGTCCGGATGGGTTCGGTGATCGCTCGCGACAGGTGGGGGATGAACACCCACGATTCTCCCATCCCGGGACCCCCTGCGGCGACCAGGAGGAGCCGCTCGGGCTCGGTGTCGGGGAACTTGACCGGCCGTCCCGGTCCATCGAGCGCGGTGATGCGCGGGTGCAGGTTGGCGCGGATGTCGTCCTTCGACCAGCCCGCCTCGAGGAAGAAGCGGCGGTGCTCGGGGCCGATCACGACCACGACCTCGCCTGCGCCTTCGAGGAAGGCATCGCCGCTCGTGCCCTTCGATCTGATGGTCGCCACGAGCGTGTCGCACACGGCTTCCGGTGTCCGGGCCGTGAAGTCGGTGGCCGGTACCACGACCATCACCGACTGCACGGTGACCGTGGAGTCGGTGGCCGCGAAGCCCCGCTCGACGTGCATCGGCCGCCAGGTGGCCCCGGAGCCCTCCTCGTCTTCGCCGAAGCACATCGAGTAGCGGGCCGGCGTCGAGAACGAGGCCCGGTCGAGGAACCCCGGAATCGCCCGGCACGCGTTGCGGATCACCAGGCGCAGCGCTCGCCCGATGGTGGCGTTGGCTCTGAAGCCCGGCCCGAAGCACGCGCCCTCGCACGCGACACCCAGCGCGGCGCGGGCCGGGCCGTTCACGATGACCATCTGGAACGCACCCGAGAGCGTCCCCGTGGTCGAGTGGCAGTTGGCCTTCTCGTGGAGATGGGCCCGGACGGCGGCGATCACCGTCGGGAGGTACTCGGCCCGGCATCCGGCCATCACGGCGTTGATCGCCACCTGCTCGGCGGTGACGGTCACCTCGCGGGTGGGCACATGACCCAGCACCTCGTCGCCTCGCAGGCCAGCCACAGCGAGGAAGCGCTCGACCTTCTCGGGCGTGGGCGCGACGATCGGGAGCCCGTCGGTCCAGCCTCGCTCGTGGTAGTCGTCGACCAGGGCGTCGACATCGAGGTACTCGTGCTGGGGAGCCTGCACCGTGCCCATCGGCGCAGCGTAACGCCTGCAGCCGGTGGGGCACACGGGCTTCGGTGCGACTGCCGAGCGAGCCGGGACGGCGCCGTCAGCGCTCGATCACGACGTCAGGCCGAAGAGGCGTCGGGCGTTGCCGCCGAGGATGAGGGCCTTGTCGGAGTCGGGGAGCGACGACTCGAGGATCTGGGGGAGGAGGTGACTGATGCGTCGGCCCAGGGGCGCCGAGTAGAGGTCGGTGCCGAACACGACCCGCTCCGCTCCGAAGCGTCGGGCGAACTCCTCGATGAAGTCGAAGTTGTACGACAGGCTGGTGTCGAAGCAGACGGCCGGCACCAGGTCGGCGATGGCCGAGATCTCTCGCGTGGTCTCGTAGGCCTCGAACGCGTCGAGGACGAGCATCGGCAGATCGGGGAAGGCCCGTGCCAGCGCGAGGAGCTTCCACAGCGCCTCGTCCGGCGACTCGGGGATGCAGTGGATGACAGGCACGAGACCCAGCTCCCCCATGCGTTCCACGTACCTGGTGATCCAACGGCTGTCGAGCGACACGCCCTGGAACCGGGTGTGGAAGCTGATGCCGACGAGACCCAACTCGGCGCGGCACCGGTCGAGCTCGCCGAACGAGGCCATCCCGTGCTGCGGTTCGACGATCCCCACCGCGCCCGGGAAGCGGTCGGGCGTGCGGTCACGGTAGGTGGCGATCTCATCGTTGACGCGCCGGGTATCGGCGATCCCGTCGGGCCTGAGGTAGCCGTGACCGGGGATCACGATCGCCTGGCGCACGCCGCCGGCGTCCATGATCCGCAGGCGTTCGACGAGCTCCCACGTCGCCATCTCGGCCAGTGCCGCGTCGTCGGTACCCGGTGCACCCTCACCGAGCGCACCCCCGAGGGCCGTCATCGGATCGCCGACGTGATGGTGGCAGTCGAGCACGTCGAACGTCATCGTGGACCTCCCGTGGGCTTCGAGGGCGCCCTCGGCCCGTCACCCGAAGCACGCTACCGTTCGAGGCGATGGGTGACCTGGGGCTGTTCGGGCCCGACTCCGTAGCCTGGCGGCTCCATGCCGACCCGGTGATGCTCGTCGGTGGATTGCGGGCCCTGCTGATCCAGGCCTGCGAGCCCCGGGCCATGGCCGGCGTCGTCGAGCACAGCGCCTACCGCGCCGACCCGTGGGGCCGCTTGCACCGCACGGCCGAGTTCGTGCTCGGCACCACCTACGGCGACACGGCGACCGCTCGCCGACTCGTGCGCCGGGTACGGGCCGTGCACGGGCACGTGGCGGGCGTCGACCCGGTGACCGGTCGGGCCTATTCGGCAGCCGACCCCGACCTCCTCCTGTGGATCCACGCCGTCGAGGTCCACTCGTTCCTTGCGGCCTACCGGGCCTACGCCGGACGGGTCTCGCCCGGCGATGCCGACCAGTACGTCGCCGAGATGGCCACCGTGGCCGTCATGGTGGGCCTGCCGGCCCGGCTCGCTCCGACGACCTACGGCGAGCTCCGGGAGTACCTCCGGTCGGTCGAGGGCCTCCGGGTGACGTCGGCGTCTCGCGAGGGCCTCCGGCTGCTCATGTTCCCGCCGATGCCGCTGCGGTACCGGCCGCTGTGGGCGGTCCCGGTGACCGCGGCGGTGGCCATCCTGCCCCGGCGCATCCGCCGGCTCTACCGGCTGCCGTGGCTGAGCCCGGCGACGCCGGCTGTGCGGGCGGCGGTGATCCCGTTGGCGAGGGTGCTCGACGTGACCCTCCCCAAGGCCCCCGTCGTTCGCGAGGCCCACGAGCGGGCCCGGTTGGCGGCTTCGGCTTGACTCGTCGCCCGATGCCAGCCACGCTGGGTGGCCGGGCCGTCGGGGGAGCGCTGCGGTTGCGGGATCCCGATCGGTTCAGCCGTGGATGTCATCCGATTCGACGGGTCGGGTGACCAACAGCCGGGGACGCCGGGACGCCGGGAGCCGGGGGAGGGCCGCCATGATCCGACGTCCGTCCGGCGCGCCCCGTGGTCGGCGACCGTGCCGTCGAGGCGGCGTGCCGTCGTCGGTCGCGCTGCTCCTCGCCCGAGTCGCCGTCGCCCGAGTCGCCGTCACGGGGATCGCCGTCGCGGCGATCGCCAGCCTGGCGATCGCTCCGTTGGCTGCCGGTGCGGCCGAGCCTGCCGGATCGCCGGGCCCGGCCACCGGAGTTGTCGCGGCGCCGTCGATCCCCGTGACCTGTGGGTACTCGGCCGACACCACCTGGACGAGCACCTCCACGACCCCCGCGGTGGTCGGCTCGTGCTCGTTGGCTCTGGCTGTCGAGAGCGTGGTCGTCATCACTTCGACGGGCACCATCGTCCAGCACGACGACGTGTTCCCGAACAACGGGCCCTATCACGCCCGTTTCTCGGTGGCGGTCGACGGCCCGAGGCCCGCCGCCGACTCCGACTCCGACACCGCCGCCGACTCCGACTCCGCCGCCGACACCGCCGCCGAGCGGCTGATCACCGTCGACGGCGCACACCTCGACGTGAACCATCCGGTCAGTCGGACGTTCACCCTCACGACCGGCACCCTCATGGCCCCGGGTGTCCATGTCATCGCCCTCATGGCGAGCCTGGAACCCTTGTCGGGGAACAGGATGATCGTCGTCGACCCGTCGATCGTGGCCATCGCCGTCCCGGGCGACAGCCCCGACTCGGCGGCCTGTTGGTCGCCCGGGTCGGCACCCGGCGCCGCGTCCCGGGTCGTGACCGCCTCGGCTTCATTCGTGCCCGCGGGCGGCTGCACCATCGAGGTCCCGGTCGACGGGTTCGCGCTGGTGCTGGGCAGCGGGTCGCTCGGCCGGCTCCCGGGCGAGCGTGGGCAGCCCTACGAGGCCCGGCTCCGTGTGGCCAACGACTTCTCTCCGACGGTGGTCGATCACTGGGCAACCGTCGACGACGCCCCGACCTTGGGGCACACCTACGGCAGCATCGGGATCGCGTCGATGGTCCCGGTCGCCGCCGGGACCCGGGCCTTCGACCTCAGCGTCGCCCGCGATGTCGGTACCGGCACCGTTGTCCTCGACGACCCGAGCCTCGTGGTGATCACGTTCCCGGCCGACAGTCCCGCTGTCACGGGGTGCTCCGAACGTGGCACCGGAGCGGTTGCGGTCATGGCGAGCGCTCCGGTGTGGCAGAGGCTCGGGGCGTGCACGCTCGAGGCCCGGTTCCCAGGAACGCTCATCGCGACGGCGACGACCTCGATGAACGTCGAGAACGGTGTCGGGTACACGCAGGGACGTTTCCGGTTGGGGCTCGATGCGACATCCGGCGACGACCGGACCGACCGCTGGGTCGACTCGTTCGTCGACCCGTCGAACGACGGGTACGACCAGTCGATCGCCGTCTCGTTGCTCACCCGGGTCGGCTCCGGGCCGCACACGGTGAGCCTGATGGGCCACCGGACCGCAGGCAACGGTGTGCCCGTGCTCCACGGTCGATCGGTCGTGGGCCTCGTGATCGCCGACGACATCGCGCCGGGCTCTCCCACCGGGGTTCAGGCTCGGCCGGGATCGGGCTCAGCCGAGGTCTCGTGGATCGCTCCGGGAGCCAACGGGGGAACGCCGCCAACGGCGTACGAGATAACGGCCATCCCGGGTGGGTTATCGGTGCGAGCCGGTGCGACGGCCACATCGGCGACCGTCGCACCGTTGGCTGACGGCGTGTACTCGTTCACGGTCACGGCGATCAACGCGGCCGGCACGGGTCAACCTTCGGCCGCTTCGAACCGTGTCACGCTCGGCAGCCCGGTCGGGGCGCCGCCGCGAGCCTCGGGATATTGGATGGTCGACGATGCCGGAGTGGTCTACGCGTTCGGCGACTCCCGGGTGCTGGGTGATGCATCGTCGATGGTCGCCGCGGCTCGAGCGGACGGACGTGGCAACGTGGTCGTGGTCGATATCGAGCCGACCGTCTCGGCCGGGGGGTACTGGCTCCTCGACTCCCTCGGTGGCGTTCACCCTTTCGGCGACGCGGTCGACCACGGCTCGGTGCCGGTCGGGCAGCTCGTCGGCGACGAGAGCGCGGTGAGCATCTCGGCCACCGCGACCGGATTGGGATACTGGGTGTTCACGAATCGTGGTCGCGTCATCAGGTTCGGAAACATCGCATCGTTCGGCGATCTGTCGAGCCTGCAACTCAACGGCCCCGTGCGCGACTCGATCCGGAGCCCATCCGGCAACGGCTATTACCTGGTCGCGTCCGACGGTGGGGTGTTCGCGTTCGGCGACGCCCAGTTTCACGGCTCGATGGGCGGGCATCAGCTCAACGCGCCGGTACGGTCACTGGTTCCCGATCGTGATGGTTCCGGGTACTGGCTGGTTGCGTCCGACGGGGGTGTGTTCGCCTTCCTGGCCGAGTTCCGGGGATCGATCCCAGGCGTCCTCCCACCCGATCAGCCCCTGCGCCGTCCGATCGCCGGGATGGTTGCATTCGGGAGCGGCTACCTGATGGTGGGTGAGGACGGCGGCGCGTTCGCCTTCTCCGACAGGCCGTTCGCCGGCTCGCTCGGCTCCGATCCGCCGTCGCGCCCGGTGACCGCGGTGGCGGCCTTCAGCATCTGAGTAGCGTCGCCGCTATCGCTTCTCGTAGCGGTAACCGACCCCGCGAATCGTGGTGATCCGCCTGGGGCTGGCGGGATCGTCCTCGATCTTGGCGCGGATGCGCTTCACGTGGACGTCGAGGGTCTTGGTGTCACCGACGTAGTCGCCGCCCCACACCCGGTCGATCAGTGTGTCGCGGGTGATGGCGATCCCGGCATTGAGCATGAGCAACTCGAGGAGCTCGAACTCCTTGCGGGGCATGTGGACGGTAGCTCCCTTGACGAGGACCTCGTGGCTGGCGCCGTCGAGCCTCACGTCGGCGATCTCGACGACCTCGCCTGTCCCGACGGCTCCATTGCCGGCGGCGATCTGCGATGCAGCTGCCGAGCGCCGCAGCGTGGCCCGAACGCGGGCGACGAGCTCGCGCAGTCGGAACGGCTTGGTCACGTAGTCGTCGGCGCCAACCTCGAGACCGACGACCGTCTCGAGCTCGGAGTCGCGGGCCGTCACCATGATGATGGGCACGGCCGACATCTTGCGGATCTCCCGGCACACGTCGATGCCCGACATGCCTGGGAGCATGAGGTCGAGCAGCACCAGGTCGGGCGCGCTCGCCTTGACCCTGCGCAAGGCGTCGGGGCCATCGGCGGCTAGGTCGACGCCGAACCCCTCACGTTGCAACGCTGCGCGCAGCGCATCGCGGTAGGCAGGTTCGTCATCGACCACGAGGATCGTGGGCACGGGCGCCACCATAGGTGCAGAGCAGACCGGTCGGGTAGCCGTGGAGTGAACATGGGATGAACCCGTGAGCGGGGGTTGGGCCCGCTCTGGCCTGGTACGTTGCGCCCTGATGAGCGCGACCGAGCCCGGTGCGGTTCACGAGCACACGTCGGTCGTGACTCCCAGGGGGCCGCTCGACCTCGCCCGCACCCTCGGCGTCGTCGGTCGGGGCCCGTCCGATCCGTGTGTGCGCGTGGGCCGCTCGGGCGCCGCCCTCGCCACCCGGACCGCCTCGGGCCCGGCGACCCTGGTCTTCACGCCCGCCGAAGGGGTGGTTCACGTTCGGGCGTTCGGGGCCGGCGCCCGTGAAGCGATCGCCCGGGCACCGGGACTGCTCGGTCAGGCCGACGATCCCGAGACGTTCAGCACGGCGCACCCCGTGGTGTCGGCGCTGGCGTCGCGCGTGAGGGGGCTGCGCCTGACCGCCGGCGCGAATCCCGTGGAGCTGGCGATGCGAGCGGTCGTCGAGCAGAGGGTGACGACCCAGGAGGCCACCAGGACCTGGTCGGCCCTCGTGCGCCGCTTCGGCGAGCCGGCTCCGGGCCCCGTGGCCGGACTGTGGCTGCCCCCCGACCCGGCCGTCGTCGCCGGCCTGCCGGTGTGGGACTTTCGTCGAGTGGGCCTCGAGCACCGGCGTGCCGTCACGCTTCGCATGGTCGCCGCCGAGGCGCCGGCTCTGCTCGCGAGCGCTCACGACGTGGAGCGCACATGTCGAAGGCTGGCGACCATCCCCGGGATCGGGCCGTGGACGCTGAGCCTCGTTCGCCATGTGGCGTATGGTGATCCGTCGGCCGTGCTCATTGGCGACTGGCACGTCGGCCGTGATGTCGTGTTCGCCCTCACCGGCGAGATGCGAGGCGACGACCGCATGATGGCCGCGCTCCTCGCCGAGTTCCCCGGCCACGAGGCCCGCGTGTGGCGGCTGATCTCGGCCGCCGGTATCCACCATCCCCGGCGAGCCCCCGGCCGTCCCGTCAACGACGTTCTCCGCAGCGAGGCGGCACGCTCGACGGGCACGCCCCGCCGGAGCCGCTCCGGCTACTCCGCCGGCCCTCGACCGGGCCGTTGGTGATCTGCCCGATGGGGTAGGTCGTTCAGCACTGGCCCCAGGTGACGTACGATGTAACGATCGAGGTCGATCGCCCATCGCTCACTTCCAGTGTCAACTGTTCGATTCCGGAACGGGCTCGCAGCATCGGGTTGGGGATCGTCGCAGTCTCACCAGTGCCGAACGTCCGAAGCCACGAGGTCGTCGACCCGGTCGACTCGTCGACGAGTTGAACCGAACTGACCGGACATGACGTCGGGCCAGTGAACGTGCGCCTGACCGCACACGAGAAAGCGGCCCGCAGCGGCTCGGTACGATCCTGCCCATCATCACGGACACGCTCGTTGGGGCGCTCGAGCGCCTCGTTCGACGCCTCTCTGCAGGCGGTCGTCCCGAGATCTCGCCGTTCGATGGTGGGTCCCTTCGAGTCCCTCGCCGTGGTCGCCAGACGCCGCTTCGACATCCGGCTCAGCGCACGCCGCGATGAACAGGCCACAAGCATCGCGGCCATCCCGGCACCGTGGCGTCGACCCATCTCGCTTGAGTGTACGGGCGCGCTTTCGGTGCGCAGCGTCGCGACGGCGGCCCGCAGGAACCCGACGCCGAACCTGACGCTCAGTCCGAGGCGGACCCGAGGCCGAGCATCACCGCCGCCATGCGGACGGGCTCGTCGCCGAGCGGGCGCCAGCGGTGGTTGGTGGCCCGTTGGATCACCACGTCGCCAGCCACGAGCACGACCGGATCGACATCGGGCAACGACAGCTCCATGCGGCCGCTGAGGATCACGTCGACATCGATGGTGTCGGTGGTGTGCCAGCCCCGCTCACCCGGGTCGTGCCCGGCGGGGAGCTCCACGTAACGGAACGACACGCCCGCCCCGAGCGGCTCGAGCGGGCTGGGCTCGGTGGTGTCGCCGCCCTGATCGGCGTGCACGAGGGCCCCACCCGTCTGCCACAGATCGGCCATGATGACCCCGTCGGGCCCTCCGGGTCGGGCGATGACCGCGGGCGCCCCGAAGTCGACGGCGTACGAGCGGCCGTGCTCGTCGGTACCCGTCACCAGACGCCGGAACCCGATGCCTTTGGTGTCACTCGACGTCCGGGGTGACAGTGCCACCGGCGGCGTGGGGGCCGACGGATCGGGGCGGAGCATCACCACGAGGTAGGTGCACGGGCGATCGCCGACGACACCCCAGCGATGGGGGGTGGCCCGTTGGATCACGACGTCGCCGGCCTTCAGGTGATGGTCGCCGTCGTCGAGGCCGAGGACGATCTCGCCGTCGAGGATGATCTCGAAGTCGAGCGTGTCGGTGGTGTGCATGCCCGGGCGCTCGGGATCCTCGATGTCGATGCGGATCCAGCGATCCTCCTCGGCCGCGTCGGCGGGCGGAGGGGGGAAGCGGATGATCCGAAAGGTCGCCCCACCCGGCTCGGGGTGTAGCCCGAAGCCATCCTCGGTCGAGTCGCCGCCATCGGTCGCGCTCGTCGGACGGCCGTCGAGGCAGAGCACCTCGGACACGGCGAAGCTGCCGGGCACCTCGATCACCTTGGCCGGCTCTCCATCGGAAAGAAACACCGCCTTGACTCCGTCGTCGTGACCCGTGACCACCCGCCGCTTCGTGAAGACCATCGCCGCCCCCGCCATCCTCGTGTCGAACTGCCCGCACGGTAGGTCGCCCGGGTCGGCCGGGGCTAGCGTCGCCGGCGATGGACGAGACGAACGACAAGCGCACGAACCCGCCAGAGCACGACGAGCTACCGAACGGCTGGGGCCCCACGCTCGCCGATCTCGATGCTCGCAGGGCGTCGGCCCGCGTGATGGGCGGCGACGATCGCCTCGCTCGGCACAGGGCAGCCGGCAAGCTCGACGCTCGCGCCCGGGTCGACGCTCTCCTCGACCCCGGCTCGTTCCAGGAGATCGGCACGCTGGTCGGCGACGTGCCGGCCGACGCGCTGGTCGCGGGCAGCGGCCTGATCGACGGACGACCGGTGATGGTGGGCGCCGAAGACTTCACCACCGTTGCCGGGACGATCGCCAGTGGCAGCAACGCCAAGCGGTACCGCATCGCCGAGATCGCCCTCCAGGAGCGCATGCCGTTGATCATGCTCCTCGAAGGCGCCGGATACCGTCCCACCGAGCGCTCACACGGGCGATCGCCGACCGATCTCATCATGCAGTCGCAGCTCTCGGGGAAGGTGCCGATGGTGACCGGGGTCATGGGCGCCTCGGCCGGTCACGGAGCACTCATCGCCCCCATGAGCGACTTCGCCGTGATGACCCGCCAGGCGTCGATCTTCACGGCCGGGCCGCCGGTCGTCAGGGAGTCGATCGGCGAGGACATCACCAAGGACGAGCTCGGTGGGCCCGGCGTGGCGATCGCCAGTGGTCTCGTGCACAACGTGGCCGACGACGACGTGGCGGCGCTCGCGATCATTCGGCGTTACCTGTCGTATTTCCCGGCGAGCGCGTGGTCGTACCCGGGCCGGGTCGAGACCAGCGACCAGGGACCGCGCCGCACCGACGCCATCCTCTCGATCGTTCCTCGCGACAATCGCAAGGTCTACGACATGCGGCGTGTCATCGACTGCATCGTCGACGGCGGCGACTGGTTCGAGGTCCAGCCCACGTTCGGGCCGGTCATCATCTGTGGGCTGGCCCGTCTCGCGGGCGAACCGGTGGCCGTGATCGCCAATCAGCCCAAGGTGATGGCCGGATCGGTCGACGCCAATGCCGCCGACAAGGCGGCGCACTTCATCACCGTCGCCGACTCGTTCCATCTCCCTCTGTTGTTCCTCGCCGACAACCCGGGCGTGATGCCGGGCTCGAAGTCCGAGCAACAGGGGATCCTCCGTAGCGGTGCCCGCATGTTCGCGGCCCAGACCCTGGCGACCACGCCCAAGTTCCAGGTGACCATGCGCAAGGCCTACGGCTTCGGATCGATGGTCATGGGCATGGTCAGCTTCGACCGTCAGACCGCCTCGTACGCATATCCCGGCGTGACCCTGGGAGCCATGGGGGCCAAGGCTTCGGGGCGGGCCATGAAGGCTGATGCCGACCTGGCCGACCAGCTCCGCCGAGCCGAGCTCGACGCCTCGTACCGTTCGGCGCAGTCGCTGGGCTTCGACGAGCTGATCGATCCCCGGGAAACCAGGAACGTGTTGCTGCGGGCGCTGCAGCTCGCACTGTCTCGCCGCCAGACCGCGGCCGCCCCCGTCGCCCGCATCGGCATCACCCCGTAGTCCCGACACGAAACTTGTGCGGAAACGCTCACCCCGTGAGCATTTCCGCACAAATTTGGGAGCAGTGTCCGCGGTCAGTCGCCGAGGATGCCGAGGTCGTGGCCGACCTGCAGCGACTGCACGTGCTGGTACACGTCGAGCTTGGCGCGGCTGTCGGCGATGTCGAGGTTGCGCATGGTGAGCTGGCCGATGCGGTCGAGCGGGCCGAATGCCGATGCGCTCTTCTCCATCGACAGGCGCTCCGGCTGGTACGTGAGGTGCGGGCCGGTCGTGTCGAGCACGCTGTAGTCGTCGCCGCGTCGGAGGCGGATCGTGACCGCGCCGGTGATGGCCGATCCGACCCAGCGCTGCAACGGTTCGCGCAACATCAGGGCCTGCGGGTCGAACCAGCGACCCTCGTAGAGCAAGCGGCCCAGCCGGCGGCCCATGGTGCGGTGGTTCTCGATCGTGGCCTCGTTGTGGATCGCCGTCACGAGACGCTCGTACGCGATGTGCAGGAGCGCCATCCCCGGGGCCTCGTAGATGCCGCGTGACTTCGCCTCGATGATCCGGTTCTCGATCTGATCGCTCATCCCGAGACCGTGGCGTCCTCCGATAGCGTTGGCCGCGTCCACGAGCGAGACCCGTGACTCGAATCGTTGGTCGTTGAGCGCGACCGGCCAACCCTCCTCGAACGTGACGGTGACGGTCTCGGCGGCGATGTCGACGGACTCGTCCCAGTGAGCGACGCCCATGAGGGGCTCGACGATCTCCATCGACGTGTCGAGCAGCTCGAGGCTCTTGGCTTCGTGGGTCGCGCCCCAGAGGTTCGCGTCTGTCGAGTAGGCCTTCTCCTTCGACGCCTTGTAGGACAGGCCGTGCTCGGTGAGCCACTCGCTCATCTCGGCCCGTCCGCCGAGCTCGTCGACGAAGGTCTGGTCGAGCCACGGCTTGTAGATGCGCAACGTGGGGTTCACCATGAGCCCGTAGCGGTAGAAGCGCTCGATGTCGTTGCCCTTGTAGGTGGAGCCGTCGCCCCAGATGTCGACGCCGTCGGACCGCATCGCCCGCACGAGCATCGTCCCGGTCACGGCCCGTCCGAGCGGGGTGGTGTTGAAGTACGTACGCCCGGCCGTCGAGATGTGGAACGCCCCGCACTGGAGCGCGACGAGCCCCTCGGTCACAAGCTCCGCGCGGCAGTCGACGAGGCGAGCCGCTTCGGCGCCGTACTCACGAGCCCGCTCGGGCACGCCAGCCAGATCGGGCTCGTCGGGCTGACCGAGATCGGCCGTGTAGGCATAGGGGATCGCGCCCTTGTGGCGCATCCAGGCCACGGCGGCCGAGGTGTCGAGACCCCCGGAGAACGCGATGCCGACACGTTCGCCGATGGGGAGGCTCATGAGGACGTTGGTCATGCCCGCGACCGTATCCGCCCTTCCCGTGTGCGATCAGGCTCGGCGGACGATCGCCTCGGCCAGCCGTTCGGCCGACCCCGGCGCGTAAACGTGGAACAGGGACGGCTCGGTGAGCTCGACCTCGAGCACGAGCGGCGTGGCCGCGTCGAGCGGCACCAGGTCGACCCGGGCATAGAGCAAAGGCTCGCCGAAGCGGACGGCGAGGTGGGCCATGACCCGATCCCCCAGTGCAGCTTCGGCCGCCGTGGGTGTGCGGGGGCTCATCTCCTCCACGGCGAAGAGTCCCGCTGCCGGCTCGGCGCCGGCGACGAGGAGGGGACCCTTGCGCAGCGCGTGACTGAACTGGCCATCGATGTACACGAGCGCGGTTTCGCCGAGAGTGTCGATGTTGTCGAGATAGGGCTGGACCATGGCGGTCTTGCCCAAGGCGCTCAGCCGGTGGACGTGCGCCTCGGCTGCTGCGTGATCGCCGGGTCGGAATCGGGCCGTGTTCCTGGAGCCGGCCGAGATCGTGGGTTTGACGACGAACTCGCCGTCGGGGAACGGGATCGGTCCGTCGGCGCGGTGCAGCACCGTCGTGGGTGTGCACTCGATGCCGGCCGCGACCAGATCGAGGAGGTACCGCTTGTCGGTGTTCCACTCCAGCACGGCGGCGGGGTTGCACAGCCGCGTGCGGGTGCTCGTCGCCCGGGCCCAGGCGCAGAAATCGGCCCGGTGCTCGTGGTACTCCCACGGCGACCTGACGACCGCGATCGAGAGATCGCTCCAGGGCACCTGCGGATCGTCCCAGCAGACGATCTCGGGCCGCGCACCGGCTGCTTCGAGCGCCTCCACGAGTTGAGGGAGGTCCTCGTCGAGATTGGCCGAGGCCGTGTCGGTGACCAAGCCGATTCGAGGCATAGTCGCGAGACGGTAGTCGCGGCCCGCCGACGGCTCGGTGTCGATGAGGCACACCGGGCCGCCGACGGCTCGAGGTTGACGCCGGGCCCCCGGCGGGCTCCGGCGTTGCCGATCATGGTGGTTTCAGGGGCTCTGCCACAGCTCGACAGCGGCGATGCTCGGCGCGAGCCCATCATCGGGGAAGGTGAGCTCCAGGGAGGTGCCTGTGACCTCGAGCTTCCAGGGGCGGCGTCGCATCCACCATCCACCGTCGGTGGCGGGCCTCTCCAGTCGTCGCTGCTCGCCGTTGATGAACGCCGTCGCCCGGGGACGGGAGCCCGTCACCGGATCGAGATCGGTCGTCACGAGCACGACCTCGTAGCGGCCCGGTGCCAGGTTGGTGAACGTCAACGTGAGCGGGGGCTGCTGCGGGTCCTTGGCCAACCCGCAGCGGACGATCTCGGCCAACTCGGGACTGTCGGGCGGGGTGCCGGCCGCGGCCGGGTCGAGACACGTGACGAGACCGTTGGTCGTGAAGTCCGGCACCGGCGTCTCCCCGTCGTGGGCGGCGTACGGTCGGCTCTCCCACTGGTGATCGGGTCCACCCAGGTCGAGCGCCCGGAGCAGCACCCGGTCGTCGGATCCCGAAGGGGGCGTGGATGCGGTGGTCGTCGTGGTCGGCGCCGGCGCGGTCGTGCTCGAGGACGCTGGCAGGGTGCCCAACGTGGTGCTCGGGAGCTGCGTCGGCGGAGTCGAGGAGGTGGTCACCTGGGGAAGCGGCGCGGCGCCGCCGCCGAGCTGCGACAAGAACACGGCTCGGCTCTGGGGTACCGCCACGATGCGGGCGGAGTCGCTGTCGGGATCCATGACCCCGTAGCCCCGCTGCTCCCAGAACGCGTGGTAGTCGATGTTCCACGCCGGGTCATTGATGATGGCCGACATGCGCGAGATGAACGAGGCGTTGTCGCCGCCGCCGTGGATCAAGCCGTCGCCGACGGTCCACAGCTGGAGACCCCACTCGGGGAAGCTCACGTGCTTGCCGTGGGTGCTGGCGAAGGATCGCCAGTAGTTCAGCCCTCGGGGTCCGTTGAGGACCTCGTCCCAGACGACGTCGCGCTCGGCCTGCGACGGCTGCTGTGAACCCGGGGCCCATCCACGGTTGTACCAACCGTCATAGACGTCGAGCGCGATCCGATCGACCCATTGGTCGCCGGGATAGGCGACGTCGGCGTGGGCGAGACCGGGGTTGATCCCGACCGAGGGGTTCCAGTCGAACGTGAACTGTTGGCCGGGAACCGACCGCATGATGTCGACCTACCGGCGCCACGACACGATGAAGTCCTGCACCTCGCCCTGGTCGACGCCGTAGTGGAACCAGTCGCCGTTGAACTCGTGGGCGCCCCTGAGGACGGCGTTCTCCTGGCCCGTCGCCACGAGTCGCTGCCCCAGGGTCAGCCAGTGCTGGTCGTACGCGCCGCTCGCAGCCTGCGCCCACGATCCCCCTCTGGGGAAGATCCCCGTGGAGCCGAGCACCATCTTGGCGTTCCCGAACCGACGCCAGGCGTCGGCCTGCCAGTCGGGCCACTCCTGGTTGGCCCAGGTAATTCCAGCGATGTGGTTTCCGGCCCTGCCTCGTCCCGCGACGAAGGTGGGGCGACCCCGAGACGTGATCCTCGGATAGTTGGTTGTAGCGTGCAACCATGCCGGTTCAACCGACGGCCGACCTGCGAGGGACGCTCAGTCACCGTCAGATCATGACGGTCTTCAGTGGCCTGATGATCGGAACGGCCGTCGCCGCGCTCGACGGGACGATCGTCCACACGGCGTTGGCCCGCATCGGTGGCGATCTGGGTGGGCTCCAGCACATCGCCTGGGTCGTGATCGCCTACGTGCTGACCTCCACCGCCGTCACGCCCTTGTGGGGCAAGCTGTCCGATCTCTACGGCCGGAAGCTGATCTTCCAGATCGCCGTGGTGACCTTCCTCGTGGGATCGGTGCTCTGCGGCGTCGCGCAGTCGCTGCTGCAGCTCGCGGTGTTCCGGGGCATCCAGGGGATCGGTGGGGGCGGGCTGCTCTCGGTGCCGATGATCATCGTCGCCGACATCCTCGCGCCCCGCGAGCGCGGCCGATACATGGGGTACTTCACCGGAGTGTGGGCCGTTGCCGGCGTCACCGGGCCGATGGTGGGTGGCTTCTTCGTCGATCATCTGTCGTGGCGCTGGATCTTCTACATCAACATTCCCTTGGGCATCGTGTCGTTCGTGGTGATCCAGCTGATGCTGAAGCTCCCGTTCACACCCCGGGAGCACTCCATCGACTACCTCGGCTCGGCCCTGCTCATGGGGGCGATCAGCTCGCTGGTGCTCGCCACGTCGTGGGCCGGACCAGAGGCTGGTTGGACCGCCCCGATCTCGATGTCGTTGTTCGGTGTCGCCGCCGGTGGGACCGGGCTGTTCCTCTGGTGGGAACGGCGGGCCAGTGAACCGTTGGTGCCCTTGCGGCTGTTCCGTATCGACGTCATGCGGATCACGTGCCTCCAGGGCTTCTTGTCGTCGGCGGCCCTCGTCAGCGCGACGATCTATCTCCCGACGTTCCTTCAGGTGGTGATCGGCGTGTCGGCAACCAACTCGGGGTTGCGCGTCGCTCCGATGATGGTTGGCGTGCTCATCAGCTCCGTCGTCTCCGGACGCCTCACGTCGCGCACGGGCCGGTACAAGCACTGGTTCGTCGGTGGAGCCGTCGTGACGTTGTTGTGCCAGTTGGCCTTCACCAGGCTCGACACGTCGATCTCGCCGTGGTTCGTGATGGGACTGATGTTCGTGCTCGGAATCGGGATGGGCACGTCGTCGCCGGTGCTCAACCTGGCCGCCCAGAACTCGGTCGACCTCGCCGACGTCGGGACGGCCACCTCGACGCTGCAGTTCACCCGTTCGGTCGGTCAGGCCATCGGCGTCGCGCTGAGCGGCGCCGTGCTCGTCTCGAAGCTCGACTCCGGGTTGCGAGGTGTCGCAGCTCGGAACCCGTTGCCGGAAGGGATGACGGCCCGGGAGCTGGCATCGAGCCCGGCGGCGATCGCCCGTCTGAGCGAGCCGCTCCACTCCGAAGTGGTGTCGGTGCTGGCGGATTCGATCTCGCACATCTACTGGTTCACCATCCCCATCTCTCTGATCGCCGTCGTGAACTCCATGCGGCTCAAGGAATATCCGCTCAAGACCGGCGCGATCGAGCACCGGCTGGAGGCGGCGTCCGACACCGCTGGCGAGCCGGTATGACCTCGGCGACCTCAGCGGTCCCGGTGGGCCCGGTCGACGACCTGCGCGGGATCATCAGCCATCGACAGGTCGTCACGATCATCTCGGGCCTGCTCGTCGGCAACTTCCTCGCTGCGATCGATGCCACGGTCGTGTCGACGGCCGTCCCGCGCATCGTCAGCGAGCTCGGCGGCCTCGATCAGATCACCTGGGTCTTCGTGGCCTACGCATTGGTCGCCACGGCTGTCACCCCCTTGTACGGCAAGCTCGCCGACCTGCTCGGCCGCCGCGCGCTGATGCTCTTCGCAGTGAGCGCGTTCATCGCCGGCAGTGTGCTGTGCGCCTTGGCCCAGTCGGTGGTGCAGCTCGCGCTGGCGCGCGGTGTTCAGGGCATCGGGGGCGGTGGCCTGATCTCCATGCCGTTCATCATCCTCGGGGACATCGTCACGCCGCGTCAGCGCGGCCGCTACATGGGCTACTTCACGGGGACGTTCGCCCTGGCCGGCGTGTCCGGACCCCTGATGGGTGGGTTCTTCGCCGACCATCTCTCGTGGCGCTGGATCTTCTGGATCAATGTTCCCTTGGGCTTCGCGGCCTTGGCGGTGATCGCGGTCGTCATGCGTTATCCGTTCGCGGCGCGCGAGCACCGCATCGACTGGGTCGGCGCCGGAATCTTGGTGGGGGCGATCGTCAGCGTGGTGCTCGCCACCTCGTGGGCGACTCGAGAGTATGGTGCGTTGGCCCGGGAAACCGTTGCGCTGTATGGAGCATCGGCGATCCTGGGTATTGGCTTCGTGCTATGGGAGCGGCGGGTGAGCGAGCCCGTTCTGCCCTTGCGGCTGTTCGGCAACGACGTGATCCGCATCACGTGCGCGGTGGCGTTCTTGTCGAGCGCGGCGATCCTGGCGGTCAACGTCTACCTCCCGACGTTCCTGCAGGTGGTCACTGGGGTCTCGGCCACCAACTCGGGGCTGCGGGTCGCGCCGATGATGATCGGGGTGCTCGTCAGCTCGATCTACACGGGGCGATCCACGACGCGCACGGGCCGGTACAAGCACTGGTTCGTCGGTGGAGCCTCCTTGATGGTGGCCTGCATAGCGTTCTTCACCCAGCTCGCGCCGTCGACGCAGCCCGAGACGGTGATGGTGGTGATGTTCCTGTTCGGGTTCTCGATGGGGATGTTCACGCCGATCCTCAACCTCGCGGCTCAGAATGCCGTCGACTTCGCGGATCTGGGTACGGCGACGAGCACCGTCTCGTTTGCCCGATCGGTCGGCAGTGCCATCGGGATCGCCGTCTCGGGGGCCGTGCTCACGTCGCGGCTCGCGCACAACCTCGAGGCTGTGATCGCGACAAATCCCCTTCCGGCCGGGGTGACGGCCGAAACCCTCGCCGACAGCCCCGATGTCATTGCCCGACTGGCCGAGCCGCTGCACTCGGCGGTCGTCGAAGCTCTCGCCGGGGCCATGGGGCACATGTACCTCGTGTTGCTTCCGGTCATCGCGCTGGCGGCCGTTCTCGCGACTCGGCTGCGGGAAGTGCCGCTGCGCGGAGGTCCTTCGGACGGCCACGGCTCCCGCTGTCGGCTCGAGCCCGAGACGACCGACGATCAGTCGCGGGTGATCGGGGAGTAGTGGCGATCGGCGAGCGCTCCCATCGCCGGCCGCATGATCTGGGTGAGGCGAGCCATGCGGCGGAGGCCGTACGTGACGGCCGCGCTGTCGTCGATCGTTCCCGTCACGACCGCCGCCGCCACCTCGGCGCGCCCGTGCGCGGTGGTCTGCGGTTCGTGGCCGAGCACGGCGGTGAGGTCGGCCATCTCGGCCCGATCGGCGATCGCCCCGTACCGGTCGGCTTCCTTCAGGTACTTGATCAGCCGGGCCAGGCCCTTGGCCCGTCGGGCGACGAACGCTGAATCGGTTCCGGGGACCAACGTGTCGCGGATCTCGTCGAGCGCCAGGTCGTAGAGCCATGCCCGCTCCGAAGCGGCCGATCCGGGACCGGTCCCGGTCTCGGGAAGCGGCTCGAGCTCGACGTCGATCTCGAGCACGTCGGCCAGGGCTTCACCGAGCATGCGCAGATGGAGGGTGCTGTAGATGAGGTGGTTGGCCATCTCGCCACCGGCGTCGCGTGCGGCCAAACCACACAAGGTCCCGATCGCGCAGCGCATCTGGGCCAGCACCCGGAAGTAGCGGAGCCGGTCGAGATCGAAGGTGTGGCCGCTCGCTCGCTGCCAGTCGTCGAACCGGTCGGGGAGATGGGTGAAGCGCTCCTGGAGGTCGCGTACACAGATCCAGGCCAGGTCGTCGTGCGGATCGCCGATGTGCGCGATCTCCCAGTCGAGCACGGCAACGACACGACCATCGGCATACATGAAGTTGCCGGGTCCGGTGTCGCCCTGGACCAACATCACCGGGCCGTCGACGGGAGCGTTGCGCCGCAACCAGGCGATCGCCACCTCCACCAGGGTCTCGGGCTCCTCGCCCGGCGGCCGTCCCCTGTACTGCTGCTCCCAGACGGCGATCTCGTCGACGACCGCATCACGCAGCCTCGCCGTCGTGTCGAACCCGGGGAGATCGAGCTCGGTCACGTCGAGCCGGTGCAGCTCGGCGAGCTGCGCCATGAAGTCGGTCGCGACCGTTACCTGCTCGAGCGGGTCGGTGATCTCCGAGAACCAGTTCCGTCCGTACAGGCGGCTCTGGAGGAACGCCTCCCGACTGGGGTGCACGGCGATGACGCGGGGAACACGGACCGCGGTGTGCTCCAGCGCCTTGTAGACGGTCGCCTCACGGCGGAGCGTGTAGATGGTGTCCGACTGGGGACCGTGGCCGGTGTCGAGACGCAGCCACAGGTGCTCGACGGACCCGTCGGCCCGGCTGACCTCGATGGCCCAGCCCTCCCGCGAGGCTCCCCCGGCGTGGCGTTGCGCGGTGACGTCGACGCCGCCGGTGACGTCACGTATCCACTCGGTCAGCTCACCGTCGAGCATCGGGCTCCCAACCCATCCTGCGTGCCGGTCACGCTCGCAGCGACGCGGCGTACTGGCGCCAGTACTTGGGGTTCCACACGTCCTGATCCTCGCCCCAGCACTCCTGGCCCTCGAACTCCCAGCGGGCCAGGCTGTTCCAGCAGAACATGCTCGGATAGGCGGTGAAGACCTGACGGCTCACCGCGGCGCCGAGCGCCTGCAGCGGGCGACCGAGCTCGTCCTCGGCGTCGATCTCGATGGTCACGGGCCGGCCCTGCTCGTCGCGTCGCACGTCCCGCAAGCCGGTGGCGAGACGCGACCACACGCCGTCGCGCATCAAGAACCCGGTGGTGACCCGGTCGAGGTCGTCCCGCCGCTGCACGGACACCGCCAGGAATGCCGACGTGGCCGAGATGGTCGCATAGGCGTAGCCCACCTTGGGTTGACGCCCGTCGCGGCGTGGCCCCCAGGCCCGGTCTCGCATGGCGAAGCAGTCGACGGCGATCTCCTCGCCGTGGAGCTTCATCCGCCCGGTGACGTGCCCGGGCTGGTCGAGGTGACCCGCCACGGAGAACGGAGGCGTGCCCCGAGAAAGCATCGGCCGCATGAGCGCCTCGTAGCGCAGGTCGAGCTCGAGATCGGGATGGCGGTAGCCGAGCTCGAACACCCTCCCAGGCGTCAGGCACGTGATCGTCATCCCGTTGGGGAGTTGGGCGTTGCGCAGGTCGAGACCCGGTGGGATCTCGAGATGCCAGTCGTAGTGGAAGATCGGGAGCTCCCACGGCAGCTCGGCGGTGTCGTCGAACACGAGCACGCCGCCGAACTCCACGCCCTTGTTCGGCCGAAAGACGGGGTAGAAGTATCCGAGCAGCTTGCGCTCGGGCACCATCCACGCGAACCACACGGTCTCGGTCCACCAGGGATCGTCGCCGGCGTGCGGGTGGAAATCGTCGTCGCCGGGGGTGAGCCCCCACTCGTCGACCTCGCCCATGGCGCTGCCGTCGAGCGCGCTCGGGGCGACGACGCCCGGTGCACCGTGACGGGCTGCGGGGCCGTCGGGCGTGCTCACGGCAGCACGTCCACGGTGAAGCCGACGGAGTTGGCCCCGTCCACGAAGCTCTTCTCGTCCTGCAGGGCGGCATCGCCGGTCGACGATCCGACGGCCGCCTCGAAGAACTCGGCCAGGCTGTTCAGGTGGAGCTCGGCCACGCCGTCGACCCGCCACACCGCCAGGCCCGCCGCGGCCGCAGCAGCCTGCGATGCGACGGGGTCGACGTGGAACTGGTCGTAGCCGAGGATGCCCGGGGTGGTGAGCCCGAACTCGGCGTGAGGTCCGGCCCAGTGGTTGCGGTAGTGGTCGTGGTCGACGTCGACCTTGTGCCGCATGAGGTAGAGGAATCGCACCGGGCCCCGCCCGTCGCCCAGCACGCGCCGGAGGCCGCCCACGATCACGCCCGAGAGGTCGGTGTGCACCGTCGCGGCCAACGAGGCGCCGAGTCCGTCGACGGTCGCAACCAGCTGGGCCGGCGTGTCGCTGACCAGCTCGACGACAACGTCGAAGGCTCGCCGGGCGGGATACATGTGTGCGAAGGCATCGTCCGTCAGGCGGCGCATCAGCACCGCACCGGGAAGGCTCTCGCGTGCGTCAGCGACGGCGTCGTCGATCGCGCCCTCCCGGGCAGCCAGCAACACCATGGCCTTCGTGGCAATGATCTCGAAGCTCACGGGGCTCCTCTCGGCTGGTCGGACCAGGCGGCAGCCTGCCTCGGGGCCGCTGCCGACGCAACCGCTTGATCGGCATCGAACGGGGTCGACAGGGACCCGCAGGCTCACACGCGGGCTCGGGAGGCGCTGTGCACGACTTCGACCTGGTGGTGATCGGCTGTGGCCCAGGAGGCCAGAAAGCCGCCATCGCCGCGTCCAAGCTGGGCAAACGGGCGGCGATCGTCGAGCGCGAGAACATGGTTGGCGGCGTGTGCGTCAACACCGGGACCATCCCGTCGAAGACCCTCCGCGAGGCCGTGCTGTACCTGACCGGCCTCAGTCAACGGGAGCTCTACGGCAGCAGCTATCGGGTCAAGGACGAGATCACGATGGGTGACCTCACGGCGCGCATCGAGCACGTGGTCGGGCGCGAGGTGCACGTGGTGCGTGATCAGCTGCACCGCAACCACGTGACGCTCATGGCCGGCACGGCCCGCTTCCTCGACGAGCACACCGTGGTCGTGGCCGAGCTGAAGGGCGATCGCGTCGTCACCGCCGACAAGATCGTCATCGCCACCGGGACGACCCCGGCGCGCCCGGCGTCGGTGCAGTTCGACGGTGTCCGGGTGCTCGACTCCGACGACATCTTCTGGATGAACGACCTGCCGGCGTCGCTCGTGGTGGTCGGAGCCGGGGTGATCGGCATCGAGTACGCCTCCATCTTCGCCGCCTTGGGCACCAAGGTCACCGTGGTCGAAGGCCGCGAGCAGATCCTCGACTTCTGCGACCGTGAGATCGTCGAGGCACTCCAGTACCAGCTCCGCGACCACAACGTCACGTTCCGCCTGGGCGAGCGGGTCGCCGCCGTCGAGTCGATGCCCGACGGCGCTGTCACCATCCTCGAGTCGGGCAAGGCCATCGCATCCGAGGCCGTGATGTACTCGGCCGGCCGCGTCGGAGCCACCACCTCCCTCGGGCTCGACACCGTCGGCATCGCCACCGACGATCGGGGGCGGATCACGGTCGACGACTGCTACCGCACCACCGTCGCCAACGTGTACGCGGTGGGCGACGTGATCGGCTTCCCTGCCTTGGCCTCCACGTCGATGGAACAGGGCCGCCACGCCTCGTACCACGCCTTCGGTGAGGCTGACGTGCGGTCGGAGGGGCTGATGCCGATCGGCATCTACACCGTCCCCGAGATCTCGTACATCGGATGCACCGAGAGCGAGCTCACCCGCGACAAGGTGCCGTACGAGGTCGGGATCTCGAAGTATCGGGAGCTCGCCCGGGGTCAGATCGCCGGCGATGCGTACGGGTTGCTGAAGATGCTCGTCTCGCCCGACGACCGGAGTCTCCTGGGCATCCACATCTTCGGGACCGGCGCCACCGAGCTGATCCACATCGGCCAGGCCGTCATCGGCTGCGGCGGGACGGTCGACTACTTCGTCGAGGCCGTCTTCAACTTCCCGACCCTCTCGGAGGCCTACAAGGTCGCCGCCCTCGACGTGATGAACAAGCTCAGGACCCTGGCCCGCCTCGGGCACTGAGGCCTCTCCGTTGGGCCCTCTCCCCGGGATTGCGCCAGGCACGGATGAGGCCCCGGGTCAGACGTTGGCAGCGGCTTCGGCGGAGTGGATCTTGGCGGTGGTGAGCGAGCGGCTGGCGAGCACGAGGAGCACCAGCTGAATGCCTCCTGCGACCCACCACGTGGCGCGCAGGCCGGTCTCGCGATCACCGACCCGGGTCACCACCAGTACCACCAGGCCTCCCACGGCGGCGCCGATGGGCATCATCCCCCAGGCGAAGAACCGGTAGACGCTGTTCACCCGTCCGAGCAGGGCATCGGGGATGAGGCGCTGGCGCAGGCTCACGGTGATCGTGTTCCACAGCGCCCCGAAGAACCACTCCACGAACCAGAACCCGAAGGCCAGGCCCCAGCTGCTCACGAACCCGGTGAGCACCGACGCCACCCCACTGGCGCCGAGCGTGAGGGCCAGACAGGCACCGGGTCCGACCCGGGCGACGATCCGAGGGGTTGCGTAGCCGCCGACCACGCCCCCGAGAGCACCGCCCATCCCGAGGAGCGCGAACTCGGTCGAGCTCGTTCCCAACACCTCCTGGCTGAACAGCACCAGCGTCGCGCCGCCGATCATCGCCGAACCGTTGAGCAGGCCCAGGGTGATGGCCATGGGCCGCAGCAGCGAGTGGCCCCACAGCCAGCGCACGCCGTCGCGCAGCTCGACGTGCCATGCGGTCGCCCGTCCCGCGATCTCGACGCCGTCGGAACCTTGGGCACCCGGACCGGCTCGGAACACGCCGGGGATGAGCGACGCCACGAGGGCCGACACCCCGAACGATGCGGCGTCGAAGAACACGGGCAGGGCGAAGGAGAGGCCGAGCATCAACGCCCCGAGCGGGGGCCCGGCGAGCGCGTTGGCGACGAGCTCGGCGCTTCCAAGGCGGGCATTGGCCCGTTCGAGCTGCGCGGGCTCGACCACCGATGGCATCAACGTCTGGGCGCAGTTGTCACGCAGCACCTCCGCCATCCCCATCAGCAGCGTCGACACGAGGATCAGCGTGTACAGCACGACGTCGGTCCCGACGACGGCTTCCAACTCGTCGGGCGCCGGGAGCTCACCGGGGCTCGCAAGCACACCGATGCCCAGGCCGAGGGCGATGACGAAGCGGAGCGCGTCCATGCGCACCATGAGGACCCGGCGATCGCCCCGGTCGGTGATCACCCCGGCCGGGAGGGTGAACACGAGCCACGGGATGCGCTGGGCGACCAGGACCAGCGCGACGAGGAGCGGGTTGCGGGTGACCGCCGAAGCCAGCCAGGCGTAGGCGACGAGGCCGACCCCGTCACCCAGGTTCGAAACCACGTGGGCCGTGAAGAGCTTCCGGTAGCCGGGCCCGAGGGAGCGGGCCATCACAAGGCCGGATGGTCCGGATCGCTCGGGGCCTTGGGCTGGTGCTTCTTGGCCTTCTTGGTCTTCTTGGCCTTCTTGGCCTTTCCGGCGGCCTGCACTGCCTGCACTGCCTGCACTGCCGGAGCTCCCACGGTCGCCGGAGGTGCCGCCGCTGTCGGAGTTCCCACGGTCGCCGGAGGTGCCGCCGCTGTCGCAGCTCCCACGGTTGCCGGGCGGCGGGCCGCCGCGGCCGGCGCGGCCGACTCCCTGACCGCCTTCGTCGAGGGCTTCGCGGGACGGGCGGTTCGGCGCGTGGTCGGATACAGACCCACGAGGAACCCGAACTCGACATCACCCTCACGGGGGAGCTCGGTGAACTCGATGGCCAAGGCCAGGGCTCGTTCAGCGAACTCGGCTGCGCGGTCGGCGGGGATGCGTGCGTGGCGTAGCGTGAACGTCGACCGTCCGAGCTGTTCCCACAGCTCGCGGTCGACCTCCTGCTCGGCCTCGCGCACGAACGGGAGCGGGCCCTCCGCCTCGGGATGGACGGAGATCACGATGGTGCGCCCGGTACGGCCGTAGAAGCGCTCGGTGACAGCTCGTACCTGACGCGTCCGGACGACGGCCAGGAGCCCGGCGGAGACGAGCACCTCCACATGATGAGCGACGGTGCCCTTGGGCCGCCCCAACGTGGCTGCCAGATCGGTGATGCTCATCGCACTTTCGAGCACCAGGTCGAGGATGTGGGTGCGCAGCGGATCGCCCAGGGCCTTGAGCTGCTCGGGCCGATCGGCGATGACGGTGTCATCGAGCGGATAATTCAGTACGTTGGACATTTCCAAAGCATACTACCGACGTCGACCCAGCGTCGACCCAGCGGCGTTCCGCTGCGCCGGGCGGGGTCGGGGCGAACCCGGAACTATGAGAGCTCGTCGAGGGCGAGCAGAACCGCGCCGTGGGCAGCCGCTCGATTGCCCAGCACCGCGGGCCGCACCGGCACCGGTGGACGGAACGCCGCTCCCATCAGGAACTCGGGAACCCGTGACGCCACGCGTCGGCTCAGATCCTCGCCGAGCTCCTCGGTCACGCCGCCGCCGAGCACGATCACCGCGGGGTCGAGCAGCCCGATGAGGATGGCCAGACCCTGAGCGGTCCAGCCGGCCATGGTGTCGACGACCTCGGCGGCATCGCGGTCACCCGCCCGGAAGGCGCGCGTCACGTCCTCGCCCCTGATGTCGGCTGCTGTGGCCGCGGTGGCCATGAACGCCAGGCCCCGGCCGGCTGCGACCGTTTCCTGGGCCATGCGGGCCAGCGCCGCACCCGAGGCGTAGCGCTCCCAGCAGCCGAACCTTCCGCAGACGCACTCGACCCCGCCCGGCTGAACGATCATGTGACCGGCCTCGCCCGCGAAGCCGTGCGCACCACGAACGATCGCCCCGGCGGCGACGATCCCCGCGCCGAGCCCCGTGCCGAGCCCGACGAACACGCCGTCAGAAGCGCCCGCGCCCGCTCCGATGCGGAACTCGGCCCAGGTCGCGCAGGTGTTGTCGTTGTCGACGGCGATCGCCGGCGCGACATGCGCCAGCCGGTGCTTGAAGTCGACCTCGATCGCACCGGGGAGGTTGGGCCCGTACCGGAGCACGCCGTCGAGGTCGACCAGCCCGGCGGCGCCGATCCCGAGCGCCAGGCAGTCGGGGCTCAGGCTGGTGACGAGGTCCTCGATGGCGGCGAGCAGGGCGGCGGCGCCGCCGGCGGGCGTGGCGACCTTGCGCTCATGCACGATGACGTTCGGCTCGGCCGGGTCGACGGCGACGCCCAGGATCTTCGTGCCCCCCACGTCGACGCCCACCGCTGCTCGCTCCACCCGCGGATGCTACCGACCCCCTCTGGACCGCATGTCTGACGGGACCGGCCTTCCCTTCGCCCCCGTTGCGACCGTCGTTCGTCAGGTAGCATGCCGGATGCTCACGACCCGGCTCATCTCGCTCCGCTCGCTGACCGTCCTGTTGGCAGGGTCGATGGTGTTCGCCGCGTGTGGCGACGACGACGACGATGCCGGAGCACCCGAGCCCACGACGGCCTCGACGGCTGCGATCGTCGACACCGTCGCCACGACCACGACGGCCGCGCCGGCGACGACCACGACGGCCGCCGCGACCACCACCACGACCGAGCCGGCGACCACGACCACCCTGGCGCCGGTGGTCCTCCGGGTGCTCGTGAGCAACGACGACGGGGTGGCCGCGGCGGGCATCGACGCCCTCGTCCAGGCGCTGCTCGAGCTCGACGACATCGAGGTTACGGTCGTCGCTCCGCTCGAGAACCAGAGCGGCACGGGCGGCTCCACGACCGAAGGCGAGCTCGAGGTCACCGAGACCACCACAGCCAGCGGCTACGAAGCCCTTGCCGTGAAAGGGTTCCCGGCTGATGCCGTGAACTACGCGCTCGACAACGTGCTCGACGAGCCCCCGCATCTCGTGGTGTCTGGGGTGAACGCCGGCCAGAACATCGGTCCGTTCAACGAGCTCTCGGGGACGGTCGGCGCGGCCAGGGCGGCCGCTCGTCGAGGAATCCCCGCCGTTGCGGTCAGCCATGGTCTTGCCGATCCGCTCTCGTTCAAGGCCGGGGTCGACGCCGTCATCGTCTGGATCGGCGAGCACCGGAGCGAGCTCGAGCAATCCGACGGGTCCGACTCCGAGCCCCTCGACGTCGTCACCTTCAACGCGCCCACGTGTCCCGATGACGCAGTCCGGGGAACGATCGAGGTCCCGACGGCCACCGACTTCGCGGGCCGGGACGCGAACGCCGTGAAGTGCGACTCGACGCTGGAAGACCCGATCGACGACGTCGACGCGTTCCTGAACGGCTTCGTGGCCCAGAGCGCCGTGTCGCCCGAGCCGGCCGCAGCCTGACGCACGGTCCCGGCCGGCTACGTCACGACGCGGCGGTCGGGGCCGACGTGGGCATCGGTGCGGTCTGAAGCTCGAAGTACGTGGCTCGCTCGAATCGCCCCAGGCGTCCGATCACGTTGGTGGGGAAGGTTTCCAGACGGGTGTTGTACGCGCGGACGTTGGCGTTGTAGATCCGGCGGGCCGCTTGGATGCGATCTTCGGTGCTCACGAGCTGGCGTTGCAGATCGAGGAAGTGCGCACTGGCGTGAAGCTCGGGGTAACGCTCGGCGACGGCCATCAGCTTGCGTAGCCCGGCATTGACGACCGCTTCCGAGCGCGACTGCGCTGCAACGTCGGTGGTCACGGTCGCAGCTGTGGCGCGCGCCGCGATCACCGCCTCGAGGCTGGCGCGCTCGTGAACGGCGTAGCCCGCGACGGTCTCGACCAGGTTCGGGATCAGGTCGTGACGGCGCCTGAGCTCCGTATCGATGTTGGCCCACGAGTCGCTCACGAAGTTTCTCTGCCGCACGAACCTGTTGTACGACATGGCGCTGAGCACCACGACCACGAAGCCGGTGACGGCTCCGGCGAGCACGAGCGGGCTCATCGTGCCTCTCTCGCAGTTCCGAGCGGCGGGAGCTCGGGCCTGTCGTCGCGCCCCGTGAGCCAGTTGAACTGCCCCGTGTACTCGTGGCGAGGAGCCAGCAGCTCCGGGCGTGGCGCTTCAGGCTGGGGCCGGCGATCGGGGTTCGCCCCCGGGCCGGGGTAGAAGCTCCACACCGCGCCGGGAACCCGAGCCGGGAACTCGACGGCGAAGATGTGCAGGAGTCGCCACTCCTCGGGCGCCAGCAGGCGCTCCGGGTCGAGCAGCAGCCACCGCCCGCGGAGCTCGATCGTCGTACCCCGACCAACCTTGTGGAGGAACTCCATCATCTGTGGGTCGAGCAGGGCCCGGGCGAAGCGCTCGTCGTCGCAGGTGATGACGAACGCGTCGTTGAACTCCTCCCACTCGAGCTGGATGTCGTTGGCGTGGGTGTGCTCGACGAGCGTTCCCAACAGGCCCTGCGGGCTCAGGCGCAGATGCGGGAAGACCCCGCCGAGGTCGACAGCCATGAACGTGCGTGACCGTTCGCTGGCGTGGCCGGACTCGCGATCGACGACCCAACGGAGGTCGAAGATCCGTACCGGGCACGGCCCGGCCGTGCCCGACATCAGGTTTTCGCCTCGGGGCTCTCGAAGGCGCTCGAAGGCCGAGAACGGGAGCCGCTCGCAACCCATCGGGTCGGATGGCGTGAACTGGAGGTTCAGCTTCGCGGCGACCTGCGCGAGTTGGGCCGTGCGTCGTCGAGCGCCGGAGCTCCTCAGGCTCTTGGCCAGGAGGACGATCAACGTGACGCCGAGACTGGCCGCGAACATGGCTGTCTGCTCGTTCACGCTGTGGTATCGGACGCTCGAGACGGCATCTTGACCGCCTCCGCCCCCGCCCCGCCCCCGGGGCTGGGGCCGGGTCAGGGAACAGCCGCCCTCGCCCCCGCTGAACCCGTCATGCGAACGCTCAGAGAACTCCGGCGTACGCGGGGAGGCAGGTCTGGCCCCCGAGATGGGCGTAGAGCACCTTCGACCCGGCGGGGATCTCGCCCGATCGCACCATGCCGATCAGCCCGGCCATCGACTTCCCTTCGTACACCGGGTCGGTGAGCATTCCTTCCAGGCGGGCACAGGTTCGGATGGCGTCGATCGTCTGCGCGTCGGGAATGCCGTAGATGCCGGCCGAGTAGCCGTCGACGATGGTGATCTCGTCGGGCCGGAGGTCGCGATCGAGGCCGATCATCTCGGCCGTGCGACGGGCGATGCGGCTCACCTGGTCGACGGTCTTGTCGAGCGTGGCCGAGGCGTCGATGCCGATCACCTGGCGGTCGCGCCGGTTCTCGAGCGCGAAGCCAGCGATCATCCCGGCGTGCGTCGAGCCGGTGACGGTGCACACGATGACGTGGTCGAAGAAGATGCCGCGCTCGAGCTCCTGCGCTGCAACCTCACGGGCCCAGTTGGCGTACCCGAGACCTCCCAGGGGGTGCTCCGAGGCACCGGCCGGGATGGGGTAGGGCTTGCCCCCGGCCTCGATGACCGAGTCGATGGCCCGCTGCCAACTGTCGCGAATGCCGATGTCGAAACCAGCCGGATCGAGACGCACGTCGCCACCCATGATGCGTGAGAGCTGGATGTTGCCCACCTTGTCGTACACGACATCGGGCCAGTCGACCCAGGCTTCCTGCACCGTGACGGCCTTGAGACCGAGGTACGCGGCGACGCCGGTGACCTGCCGGGTGTGGTTCGACTGCACGCCGCCGATGGAGACGAGCGTGTCGCAGCCCTGGGCCAGCGCGTCGGGCACGAGGTACTCGAGCTTGCGGATCTTGTTGCCACCGAAGGCGATCCCCGAGTTGCAGTCGTCGCGTTTGGCCCAGATCTCGACCCGACCCCCCAGGTGCGCGCTGAGGCGTTTCAGCGGATGGATCGGGGACGGGCCGAAGGTGAGCGGGTACCGCTCATAGTCGTCGAGGCTCGGCATGGCTGTGGTGCCTCCAAAATCGAACGGGGGTGGTCTTGACGGAAGGTAGCTCGCGGGTCGACGATCCCGGCGACGAGGCGGAGCGCGTGAGCAGGGCCGCCTGCGCGAACGTGGCCCCCCGATCGGAGACTCCGTGACCGATGTCGTAGCTCGAACCGAGGACGCCCTCCCGGTGCCGTACTTCTGCGCCCGACCCCGATCGAACCGGGCGACGGGTGCCGCGGTGGTCGTGCTCCTCGAAGGGCACGGGCTGACCTTGCAGCTCCTTCGGTTCTGCGAGCGGCTGGCCGACGCCGGGTACCTCGCCATCGCCCCCGACCTCTTCGCCCGCTTCGGCGGCCCCGACAATGAGCGGGCGGCCAGCGAGATGTGGTTCAGAAACCTTCCCGATCCGCTCGCTCTCACCGACGTCACTGCGGCCGTGCTCGAGGCCCGGGCGATGGGCGCGACCAAGGTGGGCCTCACCGGGTTCTGCAACGGTGGGCGGCTCACGTACCGGTCCGCCGTCTCGGGCGTCCCGATCGACGCCGCCGTGCCGTTCTACGGGGGCCAGATCGCCAGCATCCTCGGCGAACCGACGTGTCCGCTCCTGGCCTTCTTCGGTGACCGCGACGAGTGGATCCCCAATGCCGACGTCGACGCCGTGCGGGCGCATCATCCGGGCGACGTGGTCGTCTACGAGGGTGCCGAGCACGGGTTCATGCGCGACGGCTCACCCAACCACCATCCCGAAGCCGCCGCCGATGCCTGGCACCGGATGCTGGCCTTCTTCGGGACGCACCTCAGCTCGTGATGGTCGCTCCGGCCGGGGTGAGCCGGTCAGCCGATGGTCGTGGCCCACACGGCGTACAGAGGGTCGCTTCGGGCGCCCGGGTTGCAGTGCCGCACCGTGGGTTCGCTGTACCTGGCCGCAGCCCGGAAGTAGCGGGCGACGATCTCGCAGTGACCGGCATCGTCGGTCGCCAGCCATCCCCTGATGGCCTTCGTGGGAAAGCACCGGTTCGAAAACGTGCACACGAAAGGCGCGCCCGGTCGCAAGACCCGGGCCACCTCCGTGAACACAGCAACGGGCTGGGTGATGTAGTCGACCGACACGCAGCACGTGGCCGCGTCGAAGCTGGCATCACCAAAGGGCACGCGGGGGTCGGCGTTCAAATCGTGAACGACCCGTTGGGCCGCAAGGGGATTCGCTTCCAGCTCGGCCTCGTTCATGCCGAGGACGGTGAGATGGGCCGGAGCCCGACGGAAGTGCGAGACCCACGAGCTCATGAGGTCGAGCACGGCGCCGGTGAGGTCGAGCTCCTCGTAGAGCAGCCCGACGGCCTCGATCGCTCCGGCGTCGATGTGGGTCACGAGCCGGGGCGGGGCATAGAAGCGGGCGTCGGAGGTCTCGTCGGCCCGGGTGAAGAACCCGGGCCCGAACCCGCCGTCGGTCGGCGCCATGTCGATCGCCGGTTCTGGTTCTGGTTCCGGGGTCGCGGCCGGGGTCGGCTCAGGCACGGGGATCCTTCTTCAGCACGATGCGGCACGGACCCGCGATCATCCCTTCGGGGCACTCGAGCAGCGGCCAGGGCACGCCGACGCGCTCGATGGGCATCACCGAGTGCATGAGCGGGACGTGCGAGCGGTAGATGGGCGTGGTGCCGCGTCCCCAGGTGATGGCGCAGTGCTCGGTGACCACGGCGAGGTCGAGGGGCGGTCCGTACAGACCGTCGAGCAACTGACGGCCGCAGGTCCCGCACGGGTCCTGCACGATCGTGAAGGCGTCGTCCGACTCCTCGACGGTGATGCTCGTGAAGTTGTAGAGCCCCATCCGACTCCAGCGGCGCACCCGGGCGACGGGGTCGCGCTGGAGGTCGCGCTCCATGGCGCGGAGGATCGTGAGATCGGCCGCGTGGCGCAGGCAACGCTCGAGCGCGTCGACGCCGTGGGTGCGATAGACGTGCGAGAGCGCCAGGGCCACCCGGTCGCGGCCGAGATCGTGCAGGCGGCGCAAGGCGTTCTCGATGCGAATGAACTCGTCGAGATCGGCCTCGGACGCCTGCGGCTCGTTCGCGACGTTCGCGACGTTCCAGATGGTCCAGTCATCGTCGGTGATGCCGAGGCGGAGCGCGTGACGGGCCACCTCCCATTCGACAGCGGCCGCCGAGGTGAGCGCCTCGAAGCCGCCCCCGCCCCCCTCGGTCGTCGGCATGGCCAGCCATTCCTGGATGGCGGCCATCCAGGCGTCGAAGCCCACGATGAAGTCGCGAAAGCCCCTGGTGAAGTCGCGTACGAGCGTGGCCGCCCGCTCGTGGTCGCCGGCCTCGATGGCCGCCGCGACCTGGGCCCTCGGAGGCGTGCTCAGCGCACGGAGCTCGTCGTCTGACAGCAACCGCTCGGACATCGCCGCTCCCTGGGCTCCGGCGGCTGTCTCGCTCCGAGCCGCGCGGCCGTCACCGTACGCGCCCCGACGCCGCGCCTGCTCACCATCGGCTCACCCGTCGGGCGCCACGGTGCGCCAAGATGGCGTCATGCCGGAGCACCGCAGCACGTGTCGGATCTGCCCCGTGCAATGCGGCGTGGTCGCGACCGTCGACGACGGGCGTGTCGTTCGGGTGCGCGGCGACGCCGACCATCCGGTGTCTCGCGGCTACACGTGCCCGAAGGGTCGGGCGCTGGGCGAGTTCCACCATCATCCCCTCAGGCTCGACCGGCCCCGCATGGGACCGACGGGCCACACGGTCGAGGTCTCGTGGGACGCGCTGCTCGCCGATCTCGCACAACGCCTGGGCCAGATCGTCGACCGGCAGGGCCCCGACGGGATCGCCGTCTACTTCGGCACCTGGTCGTGGATCGACGCATTCGGCAAGCGAGCCGCCGATCGCCTCTGGCGCCAGCTCGGCTCCCGCAGCCGGTACTCGGCGCTCAGCGTCGACGCCATCGCCCGTAGCTTCGTCGCCGAGGTCATGGGCGGCTCGCCCAGTCTCATCCCGAGCCTCGACCCCGACACCCGGGGGCTCACGCTCCTCCTCGGCTCGAACCCCGTCGTGTCGCACGGGCACTCGTCGGGCCTCGTCGATCCGGTGACCGTGATGCGGACGCTCGCCGGGCGCGGCGGGCTGTGGGTGGCCGATCCGAGACGCACCGAGACGGCCCGCCTGGCCAACGGGCACTTGGCGATCAGCCCCGGGAGCGACCCGGCGGTCCTGGCCTTCCTCGTGCGGGCCGTGCTGGCCGAGGGCCTCGACGATCGCGGGTATCTCAACCGTCGGAGCGTGGCCGACGATCTGGCCGCGGTGGCCCGAGCCGTCGAGCCGTGGACCGTCGACCGGGCTGCGGAGCGCACCGGGCTCGCACCGGGCGAGCTCGACGGGCTCCTCGACGCGCTCCGGTCGTCGCCCGGTCACAAGGTCACGGTGGCGACGGGAACCGGCTGCACCATGGCAGCAGCGGCGAACATCACCGAGTGGCTCGCCTGGACGCTGCAGATCGTCACCGGCTCGTTCGAGCATCCCGACGGCGCCTGGTTCAACCCCGGCTACCTCATGCGCCTCGACGAGCGCACCCTCGCGAGGTCTGACGGTCGCCCTGCGCCCGGGCCCGCCAGTCGTCCGGACCTCCCGGGGCGCTTCGGCGAGTTGCCGTGCGCGGCCCTGGCCGACGAGATCGAGGCCGGCAACGTGCGGGCGCTGCTCGTGTTCGGCGGCAACCCGGTGACGGCCCTCCCCGACGCCCGGCGACTCACCGAAGCCATGGCGCAGTTGGAGGTGCTCGTTGTCGCCGACGTGATCGAGAGCGACACGGTCGCGCTGGCGACCCATGTGCTCCCCGTGGCCGGCCAGTTGGAACGCACCGACGTGAGCTTCTACACCGACGTGTTCCCCACGATGCGCTTCGCCCACCACACGCCGCCCGTGTTCAGCCCGGCTGCCGATCGGCGTGTGTTGAGCGAGGTCCTCGCCGAGCTCGGATCGCGTCTCGGCTACGAACCCGAGACCGATCCGCTGGCGGCCATGGTGCGTATGGCTCCCGAGGTGCGCGAACCCGGCCTGTACATCGCTGACGAGCCGCGCCCGCGGGGATGGGTCCACGAGCGCGTGCTGCCCGATGGCCGATGGCGGCTTGCCCCCTCGGCGCTCGTCGAGCAGCTCGATCGGTGGACGGAGGCCGAGCCGGGGAGTGGGACGGCCGCCGGCCGCGAGGCCCGCAACGGACGACCGACGACGGTCGTCATTCCCCGGAGATCGTTGCGCCGCATGAATTCTGGCCTGCGCGACATCGCCCGGGGTGGCGACGACATCGCGGTCTGGGTGCATCCGCTCACCGCGGCCGAGGCCGGGTTGGACCCGAACGCCACGACGGCGGTCCTGCACGCGATGACGGGTGACACCGAGCTCAGGGTCGAGATCAGGATCACCGACGACATCGTGCCCGGCGCGCTGGCCGTTCCCCACGGGCTGGCGGGCCAGAACGTGAGCGTTCTCACCGCGACCCGACCCGGCGGCGGCGGCGTCGACCCCCTGACGGGCATGGTGATCCAGAGCGGCATCCCCGTGCGGCTCTCCCAATAGACCGCATGGGGATGCCGGGCGCCGGGTCGCCCCGGGGTGGTCAGCGCGAGCGGAGAGGCTCGATGTACTGCTCGGCGAAGCGCTCCATGGTCTCGCGCTTGTACTCGACGGTGGAGGTGGGGATGCCATCGAAGAACCAGGGGATCTTCACCAGCCCGGTGACGCCCCGGTCCTCGAGACGCTTGCAGGTGTCGAGGTCGGGGAACTCCCAGAGCCCGGCGATGATCCCGTACGGCCGGTCGGCTGTCCCCACCTCGCGCCGGATCTCGTCGAGACGGGCCATGTGGCCGGTCAGCTCGTCGATCGTGTACGGCCCGGCCCCGAACCACCCGTCCCAGCGCGCCGCTCGGCGCAGCGCCGGCTCGGAGTGCCCGCCGGTGTAGACGGGAACGGGCCGTGACGGGTGCGGTTCCATCTGCATCGCGGGAAAGTCGAAGAACTGGCCGTGGTGCTCGACCATGCCACCAGCGAAGAGCTTGCCCATGACCACGAGCATCTCGTCCATCCGTCGGCCCCGAGTGTGGAAGTCCTGTCCGGTGAGGACGAACTCCTCTTTCATCCAGCCCACGCCGACCCCGAGGATGACCCGGTTGTCGGACAGGTACGCCGCGGTGGAGACGGCCTTGGCTGCACTGAACACGTCGTGCATGGGCAGGATGTACACGCTGGTGCAAAAGCGCAGGGTTCGGGTGTGCGATGCGAGCATCGAAGCCAGCGCCCACGGCTCGGGGAAGTGGGCGCTGCCGTCCCAGCGGGCCGTGCCGTCGGCAGAGTACGGGTAGGTCGAGGCGATCTCGTCGGGGGTCACAAGATGCTCGGCCAGGCCGAGGCCTTCGAAGCCGACCTCCTCGGCGATCTTGGCGATGTCGATGAGCTGGTCGGTCTCGGTGAAGGCGATCGATTGCCAGAATTGCATGGCGCGCAGGCTACGGCGGCCGTGGGCGACACGCCACGGGGGGCCCGCTCAGCGCCGCTCCATGGCCGGCGCCCTTCGACTCGTCGGACGAGGCCGCCTGGAAGACGGGCTACGCGGTCGACATCGAGCATGACGGTCTCGACGGGCTGTGGCGGGCCCAGGAGCTCGACGACGCCGCGATCGTCCTCGACATCATGCTGCCCGGAAAGAACGGCTTCCAGGTCTGTCGTGACCTCAGGGCGGCCGGCGTGTGGACACCGATCCTCATGCTCACGGCAAAAGACGGCGAGCTCGACGAGGCCGAGGCCCTCGACACTGGGGCCGACGACTACCTGCGCAAGCCGTTCTCTCTCGTCGTCCTCCTGGCTCGCTTGCGGGTCATGGTGAGCGTCGCCCCGCTCGGCGGCGCCCGCTTCACCGTGACCGTTCCGGCCGCGCGCTGACGGCAGAGACGGGCGAACTGCAGCCAGGCGCGCCCCCCGGGGGGTGAGGCCGGCCGCTGGTCGTCACGTGGTGAACTGGAGCGGCCGAATCAAGGTCCGTGCCTCGGCTGCTGCGACAACGGGAGGCACCGTCTGCACGGGCCAGGCGACGTCGGGGATCCGGGGCGCCAGGCGGGGCACGAGGAGCCCGCTCTCGGTGAGGAAGACGTCGGCCTTGTCGACGGGAAGCGGTCGGCTGATGTGGTAACCCTGGGCGAGGTTGCAGCCGAAGAGCACGAGCAGGTCGAGTGCCTCCTGGTTCTCGACGCCCTCGGCCACCACGTGCAGCCCGAGGTTGCGGGCCATGTCGATGGTGGTGCGGACGATCGTCGAGTCGGCCTGATCCTCGGTCATGTGCATCACGAACGACTTGTCGATCTTGAGCTCGGCGACGGGCAGCCTCTTCAGGTAGGCGAGCGACGAGTAGCCCGTCCCGAAGTCGTCGAGGGCCAGCGAGAGCCCCATCTTCTCGAGCTCGGCCAACACGGGCATGGCCCGGCGGGGGTCGGCCATGAGCATGCCCTCGGTGATCTCCAGCTTGAGGCTGCTCGCCGGGACCATCCAGCGAGCCAGCGCGTCGGCCACCCGCTCGGGGAAGCTCCGGTCATAGAGGCAGCGCACCGAGATGTTGACGGCCACGCCGAGGTCGAGGCCCTGACCACGCCAGGCGTGCGACTGGGCCAGCGCCGCTTCCACCACCCAGTCGGTGAGCGGGTTGATGAGCCCGGTGCGCTCGGCCAGAGGGATGAAGTCGTCCGGCGGCGTGAAGCCGCGTTCGGGATGGTTCCAGCGCACGAGGGCCTCGACGCCCACGATCTCATTGGTCGCCAGGTCGATCTTGGGTTGGTAGTAGAGCACCAGCTCGTTGTTGGGGATGGCGTCACGCAGCTCGCCCAGCAGGTTCAGCTTGGCCTGGCTGTTGCGGTCGTTCGCCGGGTCGTAGACCTCGACCCCGGTGTGATGGGCCTTGGCCCGGTACATGGCGACGTCGGCCTTCTGCAGCAGGGTGTCGAAGTCGGTGGCGTGGTCGGGGAACGTCGCGATCCCGATGCTCGTCTCCACGTTCAGGCGTGCCGCGCCGAAGACGAATGGCTGATCGAGCGCCTCCTGAAGCCGGGCGGCGATCACGGTGGCCTCGTCGAGATCGTGGACCTGCACCGAGAGGGCGAACTCGTCACCGCCCAGCCGTGACACGTTGACGTTGTCGCCCAGGGCCTGCTGGAGCCGGGTCCCGACCTCCTTGAGGAGCTCGTCGCCGACGTGGTGGCCGAGGGTGTCGTTGACCTCCTTGAACCCGTCGAGATCGCACAGCAAGATGGCCACCCGGCCGGTCGGGCTCGAGCCGTGCGCCTCGCTCGCGGCCTCGATCGCCTCTTCGACCCGGTCGCGGAGGAAGGCCCGGTTCGGCAGACCCGTCAGCGAATCGTGCATGGCCTGGAACTCGACCTTCGAGACCGCCTCGGCCCCCTTGAAGACCGCGAAGAGCGGGACGAGGACCAGCGCCACGAGCCAGGGCCGGGTCAGGATCGACAGGGCCACCAAGGGTCCGAACGCCAGCTGCGCCAGGGTGGTCACGAGGTTGATGGTCACCGACCGGCGGAGATGCCTGACGACGACCATCCCCTGCTTGAGCGCCACGTAGGCCGAGGTCAGCGTCATGTTCACCGCGAACAGCGCGAACGACGCGAGAACGATGGCTGGTGCGTACCGGCCGGCGACGACGTTCACCGTGCCGAGATCGTCCGGCGCTGCCGCGTGGAGGATCGCTCCGGCCGCACCCAACGCGATCACGGTGCCGGCGCAGTTGAACGCGATCTTCACCGGATGGCACCGGGCCACCGCGTCGACCACGACGACCGCGATGAGCAGGGTGATGAACGACGGGCCGACCCCGTAGGCGAGCAGCGACGCGAACACGAACGGCGTCGACAGCGAGAACACCTGTTCCTGGGTGCCCCAGCGCACGCTGACCGGCCGCAGCTCACCGACGAGTGCGAAGGAGCACAGCATCCAGAAGCCAGGCTCGCTCAACGAGCGCCGCATCTCGAAGGGGCCCACGATCCCGAGCACCATCATGGCGATACCTGAAGTGATGACGGCGGCCATGTACACGGCCGTGCGCCGGTCCCTCCGGTTGGAGGGGCTCGGCCGCCCAGGACGTGCAGCTGCGACAGCGCCCGGCCCGAATCCCGGTGGGGCGGCGACATCGCGCTCCGTTCCATTCGGGATCGATGCCACGGGCCTCCGCTCACGATGCAGGTGTTCAGCTCCTCGGAACATCGGCCTGACGGGGAACCAGCCTGAGGGAACAACACCACCCATTCACCGCGCACCTCCACGGGATCGCGCACCTCCGCGGGATCGCGGACCTCCACGGGATCGCGGACCACGGGATCGCGCACCACGGGATATCGTGCCGGGACACGAGCCTGGGGGATCATGGGGCGCCTGTCGACGTTGCTGAGGCCGATGTGGGCGCGCGACGTTCTGCGTTTGTGGATCGCCGAGATCCTCAGTGAGCTGGGCGACTGGGCCGCGCTGATCGCGCTCGCCATCCTCCTGCACGATCGGACGGGGTCGGCCACCTGGGCGGCGTCTCCGTTCGCCGTGGTGGTCATCCCCACGGTGGGCCTCGGCCCCTGGCTCAGCACCTACGGCGATCGGTTCCCGCGCCGCACCGTGATGATCGTCACCGACGTCGTGCGAGCCGCTCTCTATGTCGGCTTGGCCTTCATCGAAGCCCCGCTCGCGGTGCTGGCCGTGGCGTTCCTGGCCTCGGCGGCATCGGCGCCGTTCGAGGCGGCCCGAAGTGCACTCGTCGCCGAGTCGGTGGCGGTCGAAGATCGCCACAACGTGGTCGTGGTCAGGTCGATGACGGGCTACGGGGCCGTGCTCCTGGGCTTCGCAGCCGGTGGCGGCCTCACGGGCGTGCTGGGGGTTCGTTGGGCGCTCATCGTGAACGCATCGACGTTCGTCGTATCGGGGGTGCTCGTCGCGTCGGTGAGGATCGGTCGAGAAGCTGCGCTCGAAGAGCACACCGCGTCGTCGGCCCTCCGATCAGCAGTCGGGGTCGTGGCCGGTCCCGGAACCATCAGAACCGTCACCGTCGTCGCGTGCACCCTCGTCTTCGGAGCCATGGCCGCGTCAGGGCTCGCGGTCGTGTACGCCTCCGACATCCTCGATCGCGGCGCGGGAACCGCGGGGCTCCTCTCGGCGGCGGTCCCGTTGGGGACCATCGTGGCCACCGTTGTGATCCCGTTCGACCTGGCTCGGGGCAGCCCGCTGCGATGGATCGGCGCAGTTGCGGCCGCGGGCGCCGCGTTGGGGATGGTGGGCCTGGCCTTGGCTGACTCGTTGGCGCTGGCTCTGGGCGGGTTCGCCGCGATCGGGCTGGTCTACTCCACTGCCGTCTTCGCGAACAGCGTCTTCTCGGTGATCGTGCCCGACGAGGTGCGGGCCTCGGTCTACGGGGTGCTCCAGGCTGCGTTCACGGGGGCCCAGGCGCTGGGCGTCCTCGTCGCGGGGGTGTTGAGCGACCTCATCGGGGTGCGGATGGCGATGGCGTGTGTGCTCGGCGTGGTCGTGGTCGTCGGCGCTCTGGCGACGGTGGGCGATCAGATCGCGCCCGTTCTCGCCGCCGAGGACTGACGGACGCGATGAGACCCGGGGAGGGTGGGTTCCCCGGGTCTCATCGATGATGGGTGTGATGGGTCTAGCGGATCTTGGCGAAGTCACACATCGTCGTGCCTCCCGAGCCGGAGCGAACCCCCGAGGTTCGCTGTGTGTGGTGCGATCAACTGCGATCAACTGAGATCAATGATGCGGCTCGGTGGCGGGGGGGACATCGGTCAGATGACCAATCGGGAGGCTCGGGAGTGACCTATTGGTCGCCGCCAGCTGTCCGGTGTCGACCGTTGTGTCGGATTGCCCAGGTCCTCATGGTCCGGTGGCGGCCTCGGGAGGGCCGGGCGAGCCGGGGGGAGTCCGGGCGCGACAAGCGGGCCCGACGGGGTGGGCGTCAGGCCCGCATGCCGCTGCGATCGGGAGAGCATGGCTCGGGGGCGGTGCTCCCCCGATCGTGCGTGCAGCACCGGTAACGGAGATCGGCCACCCGTTCGTGAGAATCGGTGCCGGCCAAAGGTCCCGTCCGGTCCATCGTGGCCTCGTCCGGGCTCCTGGTCATCGGTCAGATGACCAGTGAGCGTGGTGGAAACGACCAGATGTGCGGCATTCGCACCATTGCTCCAGATCGAACGGTTCGCGGCAGGCCAGCGTGGCCATCTTGGACGCCGGGCGTGAGGGCGTCAGACTGGTGTCGTGGCTCGGCGAACCACGAGTGAGCGCTTCATCGGGAGGGTCGACGATCTCGACACGCTTCGGGGTCTGCTCGCGACCGCCGCCGGGGGTCATCCTCAGCTGGTCATGGTCGAAGGCGATGCCGGGATCGGCAAGACCCGCCTGGTCGGCGAGCTCGTGGGCGAGGCCGCTCGGGGCGACGCCCGGGCGCTGATCGGCCATTGCGTCCAGTTCCTCGACCGGGCTCCGGCGCTCGCACCGGTGGCCGGCGTGCTGCGTCAGCTCGTCGACGACGGCCCTCCGGCACTGGTCGAACGCATCCTCGACCCGTGGCGGCCCGCGCTCGGACGGCTGCTGCCCGGAGGTGCCGCGGGAACGGGAACCGGCGGGGGAGGAGCTGACTCGGCGGCGGGCGTCGAGGCGGGGCTCGACACCGATCGGCTCTTCGACGCGCTGTTGGGCCTGTTCGGATCGCTCGCTGCCCGACAACCCACGGTGATCGTCTTCGAGGACGTGCATTGGGCCGACCGCTCCACACTCGACCTGCTCGAGTACCTGGGCCGCAACCTCACCACCGAGCCTCTCCTGATCGTGGCCACGCTCAGAGCCGACGCCGTCGACCGAGGGCATCCCCTGCGCTCGCTCGTGGCCGAGCTCGAACGCCTGCCCCGGGTCACCCGGATCCTGCTGGCTGGACTCGACGACGCCGAGGTGGCCGAGCTGGCGACCGAGCTCCTCGGTGGACGAGCGCTCGAGGCCGAGCTCCTCGACGCCGTGCGGCGACGGTCCGAGGGCAATCCGTTCTTCGCCGAGGAGCTCGTCGCCGCCCATCCGGGCGCCGGTGCAGCGCTGCCCGACTCGCTTCGGGGCTTCCTCGCCAGCCGCCTCACCCGGCTGTCCGACGAAGCCATGACCGTGCTCAAGGCCGCCGCCGTCGCCGGCCGGGTCGTGCACCACGAGTTGCTGGCCGCCGTGGCCTCGGCCGACGGCCTGTCGCAGGCCGAGCTGCATCGGGGCCTGCGGGAAGTCACCGACCTCGGGATCTTGCGGGCCGAGCGGGGCTCGTCCGTCTACACGTTCCGCCACGCCCTCTTGCAGGAAGCCGTCGACGAGGAACTCCTGCCCTTCGAGCACTCGGGCCTGCACCGCCTGGTGGCCGAGACGCTCGTGGCGCGGCCCGAGCTGTGCGCCGAAGGTCCGGGCGCCGTGGCCGCCGAGCTGGCTGCCCACTGGACGGGCGCCGGTGATCTGCCCCGGGCTTTGGAAGCCGCCTTCGCGGCCGCCCGCGCCGAGCTCGCCGTCGGCGCCCGGTCGGAGGCCATCGAGCACTTCGAGATGGCGCTCGGGCTGTGGGACCGGGTGCCCGAAGCTCCGGCGTTGGCCGGCTGCGACCTCGCCCAGGCCTTGGCGGAGACGGCCGGCGTCTGTGATGCCCAAGCCGAGTTCGCTCGCGCCGAGCTCCACCTTCGGCGGGCCGTGGGGCTCGTCGACGCCTCGTCGCTGCCCGTGCGCTCCGGTTTTCTGCGAGCCAAGCTCGGCCGCTGTCTCTGGTACGGCGGCGCCGCCGGCGACGGCATGACCGAGCTCACCGCCGGGCTGGCCCTGATCCCCGGCGAGCCGCCGTCACCGGAGCGCTTCCACGCCCTGGCCTGGAAGGCCCAGCTCCTGCTCATCGAGTCGAGATTCGATGCCGCGATCGCCCTGGCCGAAGAGGCGCTGGCCGTTGCTGGTGTTGTCGCTCTCGAAGCGGGGACCGCGGACGCCCTGTGCACGCTGGGGACGGCGATCGGCCTGAAGGGCGATCTCGGGCGCGCCGAGCCGCTGCTGTCGGAGGCTCGGGTCAGGGCGATGGACTTCGACGAGATCGAGGCCGTCGTCCGCAGCATCTGCAACAGGGCGGCGGTACTCGCAGCCAACGGTCGTGCAGCAGAAGCAGTCGACATCGCATTGGAAGGCCTGGCGCTCGTCGAGCGGGCCGGGCTCGGCCGATCGCGGATCCGATCGTTGGTCATTCCAGCCGCCGCGCTGGCCATCGACACCGGTGATCTCGCAAGCACCGATCAGCTCCTCGATCGCGTCAGGGGTTGGCAGGCTCCAGGTCTCGACGGGGTCAGCTTGCACCTCACGGAGGCTCAGCTGGCGCTGTGGAGAGGCGACCTGGCGCGAGCGCACGACCAGTGCCGTCGCGCCCGCGAGATCGGGAGCAGCTATGACGATCCCGAGTCGGTCGTGTGGATCTGCATGCTCGAATCGGCCATAGCGCGGTGGCGTGGCGACATCGATGCCGCAACCGCGGCAGTGGAGCGGGCCTGTGATGTCATCGCCGAGACCGGTGGCACGTACCACAACCGAGTTGTCGCGCTCGAGGCCGTTCGCGTCGAAGCCGAGGCCTCTGCGATCAAGAGGAGCGATCTCGCCGATCGACTGCACCAAACCGCGAGCTGGGCAGCGGACACCCCGGCGGCGCAAGACCTCGATCGGGTGTTCCAGGTCGCGGTGAACGCGGAGCGGGGACGGATCCGAGGCGCTGCCGATCCGGCACTCTTCTTGATGGCGGAGGCGGAGTTCGAACGCGTGGGGCTGGGTCTCGAGGCACTCGTGTGCGGCTTTCGGGCCGCCGAGGCCCTGGCTGGTGTCAGTGACCGCGCCGCGAGCGCCACGATCGGGAGCAGGGTTCACCGGACCGCGACCGGGCTCGGCGTCTGGCTGATCCAGGGAGAGCTCGAGTTGCTCGCCCGCCGGGCCCGCCTCGATCTCGGAGACACCGAGATCGACCTGCGCGACCCGCCCAGCTCTCCGGCCGAGTCAGCGCCGTTCGGGCTCAGCATCCGAGAGCTCGAGGTCCTGGCTCTCGTGTGCGAAGGCCTCACCAACAAGCAGATCGCGCCGCAACTCTATGTGAGCCCGAAAACGGTCGCGGCTCACGTCTCGAGCATCCTGGCCAAGCTCGGTGTGGCCACCCGCGGCGAGGCCGCAGCGATGGCACACCGACTTGGCCTGGCGCAACAGCTCAGTCAGCTCAGATCCACTTGATCCAGCCGATCACCGGCGTGACGAAGCCGGCGAGGCTGATCATGGTGGTGGTGAAGACGATTCCCAGGGTGGTGCGCTTGCTCATGGTGGGCCTCTCATCGATGAGGTCCCAGCCGCCCACCACTCACGTCGGTCAGGGTGCACGCGGGGTTGAGGCGCACCAGCGCGGTTCGCGCCCATTGCTCCAAATGTCAGCGTGGCGCCCCGGATACGGGGTCTGACGCTGACAGCTGGAAGATGGCGTCGCCGGCGCGGATGGTGAGGAAGTCCATCCCGTCCGGGCCGCAGGTGAAGCCGTACTCCTCGCCGGCGGGCACGACGGCGGAGTCGTTCGGCCCCAGTGCCGTGGCGCCGGGCTCGACGACGCAGCCTCCGCGCAGCACGAAGAGCACCTCGCCCTGGGTGTGCGTGTGCGGCGCCACCCGGTACCCGGCGGGCATCGTCGAGTACTGCACGTAGAGGCCTTCTTCGCCCCGGGTCACGAACTTGCGCAGCGCTCCCGCTGCCATGGCCTCGGCGGCGAGCTCGGCCGGTACCCGTCCGTAGGCGACCTCGTCGACCCACGGCACCTCGGCGAAGCGGCGGAAGGGCCCGGCGGTCGTCGGCGCCGTCGTGTCGCTGGGGTCATTCATGATCCGAACCTCCGGGTGTCGACGATCGCCCGTTGATGGGTGCCTCGGCTGACGATACGACCCGACGCGGGGTCGGTCACCTCGATCTCGAACGTCAAGCGGCGCTTGGTGATCTCAGCCAGGCGCACCGAGATCGTGACGTGCCCACCCACCGCGACCGACGCCTCGTGGCTCATGCACACGTGCACGCCGACCGTGGTGTGGCCATCGGGGAGGCGCTGCGCGGTGGCGGCCTGACAGATGCGCTCGACCTGGCCGATCATCCCCGGCGTCGACAGCACCCCCGGTCCGGCATGGTCGGTAGCCAGGTCGGCTGTCACGTCGATCACCGCTTCGTTGGTGATCCCGATCTCGATCGTCACCGACGGCCCTCCTGATGATCTGCCCGCCGCTTGAGGACCATACTGGCGTTCAGGGTCACGTGAACGGGAGGCCGCCATGGGCGGGGTGATCAAGGTCATCGGCTTCGATCATCTGGTGCTGCGCTGTGCCGACGTCGAGACCACACTCGCCTGGTATCTCGACGTGCTCGGGCTGGCGGGGGTCAGGGTCGAGGAATGGCGAAGGGGCGAGGCGCCGTTCCCGTCGATCCGCATCGACGCCACCTCGATCATCGACCTGATCCCGGTGGAGGTCGCGGGCGGTGGCGCACCCTCCGGCGCCGAGCCGCCCAGGGTGCGCAATCTCGACCACCTGTGCCTCGTGGTCGAACCCGGCGTCGTCGACGCCGTGGCCGCATCACCCGGCGAGCTCCGTGTCGTCGACGGCCCCGCCCGACGCTTCGGCGCCAGGGGAACGGGCTGGTCGATCTACGTGCTCGACCCCGACGACACCATGGTCGAGCTCCGCAGCTACTGAGGCTCAGCCGTTGAGGACGAGATCGAGGATGGGCTCGGCCAGCTCGGGACGACAGATCAGGAGATCGGGGAGCCAGGGGTCGGGCCGGTTGTAGCGCAAGGGAGAGCCGTCGAGACGCGAGGTGTGCATCCCGGCGGCGGCGGCCACGGCTGCGGGAGCGCACGAGTCCCACTCGTACTGGCCGCCGTGGTGGATGTAGGCGTCGCAGTCGCCCATCACCACGGCCATGGCCTTCGCCCCCGCCGAGCCGATCGGCACCAGCTCCCCGTCGAGCTTCCTCGCCACGTACACCGCAGCGCCCGCGGGATGGGTGCGCGAGCAGGCGATGCGCAACGGTCGCCCGTCGGGCCGCTCGGGTGTGGCGTGCGCGGGTGACGTTCCGAACACCAGCCCCATTGCGGGAAGGGCGACGGCACCCGCGGCCGGTCGCCCGTCGACCGTGAGGGCGATGTGCACGGCCCAATCGGGGCGCCCGGGGATCCCGTACTCGCGTGTGCCGTCGAGCGGGTCGACGATCCACACGCGGCGGGCCAGGAGGCGCGCGGGATCGGGATAGCCCTCCTCCGACAACACGTGGTCGCCCGAGCGGGCCAGGGCCAGCGCGTCGATGATGTGGTGGTGGGCGAGCCGGTCGCCCTCGTCGCGCACGGTGAACGGGTGCACACCGCGCCCGGTGAGCTCGGTTCGGAGCGCGACCAGCATCACGCCGGTCGTGTGCGCGACCTGGACGGCGATGCGGTGATCGTCGTCGCTGACGAGGGTCTGCTCGCTCGCGGGGATGGCCTCGAGCGCGGCGTCCGGGCGATCCCAGATATAGGGGCAGTGGCGGCAGCCCTGTTCGCAGCAGGTGCCCCGGTCGGCGTGGTGGGCGGCCGTCAGCACGAACAACCCGCTCACCGGGTCGAGATAGCCGGGGTCGCCTTCGTCGATGGCCACCCGATGGCGGCGCAGCGCCTCGTCGTAACCGGGGGCGTCGGGCGGGAAGCGGCTGGGATGGGGCCGGGCCCGTCGGGGATCGAGGGCCCCGTCGAGCGGGTCGGCGCGGGGATCGTCGCCGGTGATGCTCACAAAGCCCGGTGCTCGACGTCGGCCACCGTGACCTCGGCCACCGTGATGTCGGCGACC
>VFJJ01000127.1 GCA_009886115.1 Actinomycetota bacterium | reverse complement strand
GTCCTGCAGAACGGCTAGGTGCAGCTGGGCAGGTTGGTGAACTCGGCACACCACTTCGTGCGGAAGAACGTCTCGTAGTCGACGGGCGACGGGACCTCTTCGCCCTCGGCCGGGACGTTGGCCGGAGTGATGACCTGACGCACCGAGAAGTTCACGCCGCCGAAGTCGGGAGCGCGCTCTTGGCTGGGAGCGGTCTCACGGGCGAGCAGTTGCGCCAGAGCATCGGCACCGGCCCAGCTCTGCCACTCCAGCTTCTCGTCGACTGCGGCATCGACGCGCCCGGTGCGGATGTCGGCAACCGTGCCCGGGTTGGCGTAGAACGTGAGCAGCTTCGGGCGGGCCGGGTCGGCCGCGTCGGGGAACGCCGACGCGATGGCGTTGGCCGCTCCGATGGAGGCCACCGAGAAGTCGATCCACACCGCCTTCACGTCGGGGAACTGCTGGAGCTTGGTGGTGATGTCGGCCTCGGTGCTCCCCACCATGTTGGCGTCGGGGACGAGCTCAAACGTGTCGACGATCGTGATGTTGGAGCCCTCGAGCACCGACGCCAGACCGGTCTGGCGCTTGGCGCTCCAGGTCGAGGGGAACGACTGCACGATGATGTCGCCACCGTCGGGCAGGAGGGTCTTGAGGTGCTCAGCCAGCAGCACACCGAGGTCGGTGTCGTCGGAGGCGTAGCTGCCGATGTAGAAGTCGCGAGGGTCGACCTCGCCACCGCCGGAGATGACCGGGACGCCTTCTTCGGCAGCACGCTCGAGCACGTCGGTGATGAACGCCTCGGGAATGCCGTCGGTCATGATGACATCGACTTCCTTGTCGAGCAGGCCGTTGCCGCAGGGCGACATCTTGGCCTGATCGCCGCCGGCGTCACAGGTCTCGTACTCCCAACCGAGGAACTCGACTGCTTCCTTGGCGGCGTCCTCGATCCGCTTGCCGGCCTCGTCGGCGTAGACCCACTGCAGATAGCCGACCTTGACGGCCGGCAGCTCGATGGGCTCGCCAGCTGCTGCGGTGCCGGCGGCGACGACATCGACTGCTGCTGCCGGAGGTGCCGGTGCCGGTGCGGGTGCCGCGGTGGTGTCGCTGACAGCGGGTGCGGCCGTTGTCTCCGGCGCTGCTGCGTCGTCGTCGTCGTCACCGCACGCTGCGGCAACCATCGACAACGCCATCAGTGCCGCAAGCACGCGCCAGGCGCGCTTGTCCTTCAACGATGCTCTCACAGTGCTTCCCCCTTGTGGTCACCCATCTCGACGGTGGTCGAGACGTGAGCCCCCATCGTACGTCGGTGGGGCTCACGCGATCAATCAACCGGTTGGTCAAATTGCTCGCGACGTCAACGATCAGACGTCGTAGCCACCATCGACGTCGAGCTTCTTGCCCGTGATGTAGCCCGCACGAGGCGAGGCGAAGAAGCACACGGCCTCCGCGACGTCAACGGCGTTTCCGAAGCGGGCCAAGGGGATGAGCTGCCGAGCGTGCTCAAGATCGCGGTCGGTGAGCTCACCGCGAGCTTTGAGCGCTTCGGCCAGGCCGTCCTCGAGGATGCCCGGGCCGACGCAGTTGGCCCGCACTCCAAAGCGCCCTTCTTCAGCGGCCACGGCCCGAACGAGCGCCTCGACGGCTCCCTTGGGGATCGACGACAGGGAATCGCGCGGCGGATACCGACGTGTGGCGACGGTGGTCACGGCAACGAGCGAACCTCGGCTGACCCTCAGGTGGGGCAAGGCTGCGTGCACCACGTGGTAGCAGGCGTTGACATCGTGGTCGATCTGCTCGCGAAATCGCTGAGGCGTGATCGTGCTCACGAACGCCTGGGGTACGTAGGGCCCTGAGGCGTACACGACCGTGTGGACGCCGCTCATGTCGTCGGCCGCAGCGTCGACGAAGTACTTGGTGGCCTCGGCGTCCTCGAGCGCGACAGCGACTGCTCGAGCCCTCCGGCCGAGGGCGGCGACGGCTGAAACAACCGTGTCGGCAGCCTCGGCGTTGCTGCGGTACGAGAGCGTGACGTGCGATCCGCGTTCGGCCATGAGCCGGCAGATCGCCGAGCCGATCGCGCCGCTACCCCCGACGACGATCGCGCCGCCCGCTCGTCCTTCGAAGTCGAGCACCCGCCCTACTCGTACACCACGACGCCACGGATGTTCTTGTTGGCGTGCATGTCGGCGAGGCCCTGGTTGATGTCGTCGATGCTGTAGCGGTTGGTGATGAGCTCGGCCAGCTTGAGCTGACCGGTGTCGTACATGCCGATCAGGTGCGGGATGGCGTGTCGCGGGTTCATCGAGCCGTACAGGGAGCCCTTGACCGTCTTGTTGCCCATGATGAGATCGAGCATGTTCGCGTTCATGTGCTCGACGTGCCATGGGGTCACGCCGGTGAGCACGAGCGTGCCGTCCTTCGAAACGGTGCGGTAGGCCTCGCCGATCATCTCGGCCGAGTTCACGCCCGGGGTCATGATCGTGACCGCGGCACCCTGCCCATTGGTGACGGCGAAGATCGGCTCGAGTACCTCCTCGATCGTCTTGCCGGCGTTGTTGATCACGTCGGTGGCGCCGAAGCCCTGGGCATGCTCGAGCTTGAACTCGCTGGGGTCGATGGCGAAGATGCGGCCGGCACCGGAGTGTGCCGCTCCCTGAATGGCGTTGGCGCCCACACCTCCGCAGCCCCACACCACGACCACGTCACCCGGCTTGATCCCGGCCCGTGTCGCCGCCGAGCCCCATCCGGTGACCACTCCGCACGACAGCAGACAGGCGTGCTCGAACGGGATGTGTTCGGGGATCTTGACGATCGAGTCCTCGGGAACCACGGTCTTCTCGGCGAACTCGCCCAACATGCAAAGCTGGCCGATGCCGGTGCCGGCCTCATCGAGCTTGTGGAAGCGGTGGGTACCGTCGAGCTGGGTTCCGACGGTGATCAGCGCACCCCGGTCGCAGAGGTACATCCGGCCCGTGGCGCACCACTTGCAGCGGCCACACGACGGGATGAACGACGTGCAGACGTGGTCGCCGACCTTCACGGCGGTGACGCTCCGACCGACCTTCTCGACGATTCCGGCTCCCTCGTGGCCCACGATCACCGGCGGATCGAGGGGGACGTCGCCGGTGATGCCGTGGTCGTCAGAATGGCAGATGCCGCAGGCCTTGAGGTCGATCATGACCTCGAAGTCCTTCGGATCGTCGAGCTCGACCTCCTGCACGGCGTAACCCTGGTTGAGCCCTTCGATCACGGCAGCCTTGACACGCATGGCGGAGTCCCTTCTTGGCGGGCAGGCGGACAAACAGGGCAGAAAAGGGTGGAACGAAGCTCGTGAAGGCGACGCCCCCGTCTTCTAGAGGACGGTCCCGTGCGGGGGCGGCACCAGATCCGACCAGTTGAGCCCGATCTCGCCCCCGACGCTGATGAGGAGGAAGGTGACGCCTTCGGAGCCGGGTTGCTCGGGTCCGTACGAGTGCCCGCCGATCACCCAGCGGATGTCGCCGGTCTCGTACCAGCCCTCGTCACCGAACATCATCCGGCCCTCGGTGATGAAGTAGATGGTGTTGTTCGGGTGCCAGTGCTCGCCGGCCACGTACTCGGGAACGAACTTCACGCGCAGGAGGTACGGGTCGTCGGTGAGGAGGGCCTGGACGGGCTGTGTGGGCCGACCGGCCGGGTCGTCGAAGGGCACGAACGGCACGTCGTCGATGTTGACGCGTCCCCAGGGCCTCTCGAACGTGGCCAGGCGATCCTTGAGCTCCTGCGGTACGTCGAACACGTCGGCCCAGTTGAGCCCCACGTTGCCACCGAGCGCGACGAGGAAGAACGTGACACCCTCGGGGCCGGCTTCTTCGGGACCGTAGACGTGTCCCGCCTTGACCCAGCGGATGTCGCCGGGCCCGTACGAGCCTTCGCCTCCGACACGCATCTCGCCCTGGGTGAAGATGTAGATCGTGTCGAACGGGTGCCAGTGGTCGCCTGCGTGGAAGTTCGGGGGGAACTGGGCTTCGAGGATGTGGGGGAACTCGCCCCCACCGAACGCCCGCACGGGCGTCGTGGGCCTCCCGTGCGGATCGTGGAACATCTCCCACGCGACGTCTCCCGGACGAATGCGGCCGTAATGCTCGGTTGTTGCGCTCATCGCACTCCTCGGGACGGGATCTCGTCGATCACGGTCGGAATCTATCGGTCGGTTGGTCGTGGCGTCGTCGTCGGTCGGTCACGTTCGCATCGGGTCGCGGGTGAAGATCACCGGATAACGGCTCCACGCCTCTCGGGTGCTCGTGGGATCGCGTTCGGGTCGAGCGTCGGGATCGTGTCGGGCGCCGTGGCGCAACAGCTCCCTGATCACGGTGCCCACGAGGCCGAAGAGACGGTGGTCGAAGCCGTCGGACGGGTCGGGGTCGACGCCCACGGCGAGCTCCTGGCCGATGCAGGCATGCACACCGTGGCCGAACGACATGCCGTACAGAGCAACCTCGGGCGGCAGTTCCCGGTCGGGGTCGAAGCCGTCGGCGGTCGGGCCGAAGACGAACGGGTCGCGGTTCACCGCCACCAGGTCGACGACCACCCGATCGCCAGCGGCGACCCTGGTCCCGTCGGCCAGCACCATGTCCTCGGTGGCCCATCGCACACCCACCGGGCTGATCGGCCCCAATCGCAAGGTCTCGAGGATGCATCGCTGCACGAACGCGGGATCGTCGACGAGCCGGTGCTCGTCCTGGGGGTGGCGAGCGACGTGAT
>VFJJ01000073.1 GCA_009886115.1 Actinomycetota bacterium | reverse complement strand
GCTGTGGCGCTGGCGATGGCCCATCCGCCGCCGATGGTGACCGGCCCCGGGCCTCCCGGATCTGTGCCGGCCGGTCCGCGCGGTCCGTCTGGGATGGGGTGGCTGGTGCCTGCGCTGTCGCGGGAACCGGCCGTGGGGTGGTCGGCGAGGCGTTCGGCTGCGATGTGGACGACGACGAGGGGTCGGGCCGGGTTCTGGGCCAGGATCTGGGGGTGGGTTTCGCACATGGCGACGAGGGCGTCGGCCATGCGGGCGCCACGCCGGACGGGTTCGGCCTGTTCGAGCCGGCCTTCTTCGGGCATGTTGTCGGCCAGCCGGTTGAGCGTTTCTTCGACGATGACGGCCTGCTCGCCCGAGAGCTGTCCACGGATCCGGAGTGTCGAGTCGTGTCGGCGGATGAGCTGCACGAACCGTTCCCGATGCTGCGCGAGCGCATCCTTCGCACTGACCGGTCGTAACGCCCGGGCCTTGACGACCGTGGAGTGATACGACCAGCCCGGAGCCTGCTCGGCGAGCTCGGCATCAAGGCCAGCCTCGGCACCGGCACCGGCACCAGCGGCGGTGTCGGTGTCGGCGGTGTCGGCGGTGGCGACGGTGGCGACGGGGGCGAGGACCTGGAGCTGGTCCCACGACAGGCGACCTTGACGCCAGGCCTGCATGAGCGCCGGGATGGCCGGGGCCCGGGTGGCGATGGCAACCTCACGACGAGCGGTTGCCAGTGACAGGTTCGCCCGGGCTGCGAGCCAGGTCGCCGTGTCGGGCATCCCGTCGACCCGGTATCCCTGCGCCTCGTCGAACGCGGCGATCACGTCGATCAACTCGGCATGAATGGCGGTCATCAACGCTCGCAACTCGTCGAGCGTGCCGGCCAACTCGTCCGGTTCAATGTCGCCAAAGTGTCCATCACTCATCAATCATCATGATACCAGGGAGGTACGACAGTAATCACCCCTCTACGAGAAGAATGGCCTCCGGGGATATGCCCGGCTGTCAGCGCATCAAGGAGGCCTCAGAACAGGGACTCCAAAGGATCGATTCATGCCTAGGAACCTGCTGAGCAAAGGCGCTTTGGCGGGGTTGTCGGCATCGTGCTGATCCGGTGGGTCGGTTCCTCGGTAGCGGAGCTGCTGGTGGTTGTCTTTGACGAGCCAGGCGACGGTCAGGTCGATCATCGGCCGGTGTTGCCGGTAGAGGAGATCGAAGTCGTCGGCGCGGGCTTGGGCTCGGGCGGCGGCGGCGGGGAGCAGACGTGTCAGCCCGACTGGCGTGCGGCCAGGTACGCGGCGCAGCCCGCGATGGTGGCGACGGCGGGATAGTCGCGTTCGGGGATCTCGATGCCGGTGGCGTCGTGCAGGCCGCTCACGAGGTTCAGGAAGTCCATCGAGTCGAGGTCGGCCTGCTCTCGCAGATCGACATCGGGTTCCAGCCCCTCGACATCGAGCTCGGGCGCCACCCTGCTCAGGACCCTGCGTACCAAGGCTTCGAGTGCTTGGTCGTTCATCGTGTCCCCCTCCGTCACCACTCCTGCGGATCCTGCAGCTGCCGAGCCAGCGCGTTCAGGAAGCGCGCTCCGAGGTGGCCGTCGGTTGCCCGGTGATCGGCGGCCAGCGTGGTGGTCACCACCGACCGGACACCCACCATCCCGTGCTCGGCCCAGGGGCGCTCGGCGATACGGCCGAAGCCGACGATCGCCACCTGGGGCGGGTAGATCACCGGGAACACGCTGTCGACCCCCTGGTCACCGAGGTTGGTGACGGTGATGGTGGGATCGGCCATCTCAGAAGCGCGGAGGTTCCCGGTGCGGGCCCGCGTCACGAGGTCCTTGAGCGCCGCCATCAGGTCGCTCACGTCGAGTCGATCGGCGTCGTGGATGGCCGGGGCGAGCAGGCCGCCCCCGCGCAGCGATATCGCCACACCGAGGTGCACGGCATCGGAACGCCGCAGCGCCCCGTCGATCCAGAAGCCGTTGAGATCGGGGGTCTCACGCACGGCGAGGGCGACGGCCCGCAGCATCAATGCAGCCGGGAGGAGTCGCTCGGTGACCGGACGGGCGACGTTGCGTTCCTCGATCCAGGCCAGCATGCGACTGCAGTCGACGTCCTGGGCCAGGTAGTAGTGGGGCACCTCACGCTTGGACCGCTCCATCAGCGCGGCGATCGCCTGACGCAGCTTGGCCTGGCGCTCGGTCGGAGCCGTCGGCTCACGTAGCGACGGCAGCCCGGAAGTCGGAGCCGGAGCCGCAGTCGGAGCCGCAGTCGGAGCCGGAGCCGGAGCCGGAGCCGGAGCCGGAGCCGCTCGGGCCCGGGCCCCGGCCTCCGATGCGGCGACACCAGCGCCAACGGCCGCCTCGACGTCGGCGACGCCGATGGGCCGGTCTCGAATCGTGTGCGACAGCGCCTCGAGGTCGACGCCCAGCTCGGCGGCCCGCGTCCGGGCGAGGGGCGACACGCGCCGTCGCGCGGACGGTGCAGCAGCCGGGGCCGGTGTCGTTGCCGCGGTCGGGCTCGGGCGAGCCCGGCGGGAGCGAGAGGGCGCCGCGGCTGAGGGCGCGGTGGCGGGAGGGGCGATCGCCGGGGCGGCCTTCGTTGGGCTCACCGGCGCGGGCACAGACGAGGGCGCTGGCGACGGGGCGATCGGCGCCTCGGCCACCTCCACCGTCACGCGCGCCAGTGGCGTACCGACGGGCACGCGCTCGCCCGGGACCACGAGGATCTCCGACACCGTCCCGCTCTGGAAGATCTCGACCTCCACGTCGGCCTTGTCGGTGTCGACGATGGCCACGATGTCGCCCCGGCGCACGCGGTCTCCGGGTTGCACCAGCCAGCGCACGACCGTGCCGGCCTCCATGTCGGCTCCGAGCGACGGCATCCGGAACTCCGAGAGCCCGCCCTGGGCTGCGTGGGCGTCGGACACGACTCAGCCCCCGCCGGTGGTCGCTCGGACCGCGGCGACGACGTCAGCAACCTGAGGAAGCGCCGCCTCCTCGAGCTGCTTCGCGTACGGCATCGGGACCTCGGCGCTGCACACACGTTGCACCGGAGCGTCGAGATCGTAGAACGCCTCCTCCATGATGCGGGCGCTGATCTCCGCCGAGAGGCTGCCACTGCGCCAGCCCTCGTCGACGATGACCGCCCGATGCGTGCGGACCACCGAGTCGAGGATCGCGGTGCTGTCGAGGGGCCGGAGCGTCCGAAGGTCGATGACCTCGGCGTCGACCCCGTCGGCGGCGAGCACCTCGGCCGCGGCCAGGCAGGTGCGCAACGTCCCTCCGTAGGTGACGATGCTCACGTCAGCTCCTGCTCGACGGATGGCCGCCCGATCGATGTCGACGGGGCCGGCGTCGTCGGCGAGCTCGCCCTCGGCGTTGTACAGGCCGCCGTGCTCGAACATCAGCACCGGGTCGGGGTCTTCCAGCGCGGTCCAGAGCATCCCGCGGGCGTCGTCGAGGGTCGCGGGCGTGATGATGCGGATGCCGGGGATGTGCGCGTACCACCCTTCGAGGCTGTGGGAGTGCTGGGCCGCAAGCTGACGGCCCCCACCGGTGGTCATGCGGATCACCAGGGGCACGCTGCACTGGCCGCCCGACATGTGCAGCAACGTCGCTGCGTTGTTCATGATCTGGTCGAGGGCGAGCAGGCTGAAGTTCACGGTCATGATCTCGACGATCGGTCGCATCCCGCCGAGCGAGGCGCCGATGCCCGCGCCCACGAACGCCGACTCCGACAGGGGCGTGTCGCGGATGCGGTCGGGACCGAACTCGTCGAGCAGCCCCTTGCTCACGGCGAAGCAGCCGCCGTAGCGCCCGACGTCCTCGCCCATGAGGAACACGCGCTCGTCGCGTTCGAGGGCCTCGCGCATCGCGGCGCGGATGGCTTCGCGGTAGGTGGTCTTCATGGCCGGCCCACGGTCGACGAGTCGCTGTACACGAAACGGGTCAGCTCCTCGACCGGTTCGGGGGTGCCGGCCTCGGCGAAGGCCACGGCCGCGTCGACCGCCGCGGCCACGTCCTCCTCGATGCTCCGGAGCTCGTCGTCGGTCACGCTCCGGCGCTCGACCAGGGTGGCGATGGGGTCGTGGCGCTTCCACTGCTCGACCTCGGCCTTGTCGCGGTACAGCTCGGGGTCGTACATCGAGTGGGCCCGGAACCGGTAGGTCCGCAGCTCCAGGAACACCGGGCCTCCCCCGCCGCGGATCGACTCGGTCGCCCGTTGGGCGGCGCCGGCCACGGCCTCGGCGTCCATGCCGTCGACGGGCCAGGCCGCCATCTCGTAGCTCGCAGCCTTGAGCGTGAGGTCGGTCTCCGACTCCGAACGGTCCAACGCCGTGCCCATGGCGTAGAGGTTGTTCTCACAGCAGAACAGCACGGGCAGGCGCCACAGGGCGGCCAGGTTCATCGACTCGTGGAACTCGCCTTCGGCGACGGCACCCTCCCCGAAGAAGCAGCAGGTGACCGCCTGACGCCCCCTGAGGTCGTCGGCGAGCGCCAGGCCGACGGCGAGCGGGAGACCGCCGCCCACGATGGCGTTGCCTCCGTAGAAGCGGGCCGCCTTGTCGAACAGGTGCATGGAGCCGCCCCGGCCGCGGCTGCAACCTTCGACCATCCCGTACATCTCGGCCATCACCGATCCCGGCGACAGGCCTCGCGCCAGCGCGTGACCGTGCTCCCGGTAGGTCGCCACGACGTTGTCGTCGGGACCCAGCGCCGACATCACCCCGACGGCCACAGCCTCCTCGCCGATGTAGAGGTGGAGGAACCCTCGGATCTTCGTGGCGCTGTAGAGCTCGGCGCACTTCTCCTCGAAGCGCCGGATCAGCACCATGTCGTGCAGCAGTTGAAGATCGCGTGCGCGCTCGTTCACGATCGCGTCCTCTCGGCCGACGGCGGGACGACCTCGATCGGGTAGGCCCGGAGGAAGGTGATCTCGCCGGTCTCGGCGCTGGTTTCGAACACCGTGAGGTACAACAAGCGGGCCTCGCCAACGGGCTCGCCGATCTCGGTGGCGAAGTCGCTCCAGCCGATCTGCCCCGAGGTCGTGACGAACCCGTCCTCCACGAGGTCCTCGCCGCCGACGCTCAGCTCCCAGGTGAAGGTGGCCTCGAAGAGGTTCTCGCCCAAGCCGGCGAAGCGGAACGGGGCGACGACGGTCTGACCGAGGGCGGGCTCGTCGACGAAGATCGTGGGCAGCACGCCGGTGTCGAGGAAGTAGTCGCGCCCGATCGGCCCGTCGAGCACGATCCCCTCCGACGAGAACACGTCAACGGGTTCACCCTCGATCTCGAACAGCACGGCATCGACATCGAGCGCACGGGTCAGCGTGAACACCACCTGGGCCAGCCGGGCGAACATCGAGAACGAGCCCCCTCCGGAGGCGAACTCCTCCGACAGGTTGACCGTCGCCACGCTGCCGACCACGCTCACGGCGAGCACTCGCGTCTCCCCCGGGACTGCGCTCGACAACGCCGGGGCGTCGAACGACGGGCCCAGCTCGGCGGGAGGCCGCGTGAGTGCCTCGATGGCGTCGACCGGGCTGAGCCTTGTGTCGAGCCAGATCGGCGCGAGGAAGGGCCCGCCCTGGCCCTCCGGCTGGTCGTACAACGCGTAGACCACGCTGCCCAACGGCACCCCCGGGGGGACGCCGGAGCTCGTCGTCGACGATGGAGTGGGAGCCGTGGAGGCGCCCGTCGTCGACGGAACAGTCGCCGTGGTCGTCGATGGAGCGATCGTCGACGATGGAGCGCTCGATGCCGAGGGGCTCGTCGGCGCGGTCGTCGGCGCGGTCGTGGTCGCCGCGCCCTCACCGTCGTCGTCCCCGCAGGCCGCGGCGAGCAGGACCAGCGACGCGAGCACGGCCACGACGGCCCACCGGCGGCTCACGACCCGTCCTCGAGGGTGCTCAGGTCGCCCTCGGGAAGGCCCAGCTCCCGGGCCTTGAGCAAGCGGCGCATGATCTTGCCGCTGCGCGTGCGGGGCAGGGTGTCTCGCAGCTCGATCGACCGGGGGGCCACAGCGGGGCCGAGCCGGCGGCGAGCCACGCCGAGGATCTCCTGGCGCAGCTCGTCGCTCGCGGTGAAGCCGTGACGCAGCGTCACGAACGCCTTCACCACCTCACCGGCGATGGGGTCGGGAACGCCGATCACGCCGGCTTCGGCAACGGCGGGATGCTCCATCAGGACGCTCTCGACCTCGAAGGGGCCGATGAGATGGCCGGCCGACTTGATGACATCGTCGCCTCGTCCGATGAACCAGAAGTAGCCGTCGTCGTCGACCCGGGCGAGGTCGCCGGTGAGGTACCAGCCCCCGCCGAAGCACTTCGCGTAGCGCTCGTCGTCGTTGAGGTAGCCGCGAAACATCGACGGCCAGCCGGCCCGCAGCACCATCTCGCCCTCGGTCCCTGTCGGGACGGGCACCGGCGCGCCGTCGGCGCCGAGCACGACCGTGCCGTGCTCGTCACGCTCGACGACGGTCGCCTCGATCCCCGGTAACGGCCGGCCCATGGAGCCGGGGCGCACCGGCATCGACGGGTAGTTGGCGATCATGATCCCGCCGGTCTCGGTCTGCCACCAGTTGTCGAGGATCGGCAGGCCCAACACCTCCCGGCCCCACACGACGGCCTCGGGGTTGAGCGGCTCGCCGACGCTGGCGATCACCCGAACGTGCGACAGGTCGTAGCCGGCGGCCAGCTCCGGGCCGGCCTTCATGAGCATGCGGATCGCCGTGGGCGCGGTGTACCAGACGGTCACCCGCTGCTCCTGGAGCGTCCGGTACCAGCGTTCGGCGTCGAACTCGCCCTCGTCGACGATGCTCGTCACCCCGAGGGTCAGCGGCGAGATGATCCCGTACGAGGTGCCGGTGACCCACCCCGGATCGGCGGTGCACCAGAACACGTCGTCGGCATGCAGGTCGAGCACGAGACGGCCCGTCAGGTGGTGGGCCACCACGGCTTCGTGGACGTGGATCGCGCCCTTCGGCGTGCCGGTCGTCCCGCTCGTGAAATGCAGCAGCGCCATGGCCTCCGGGTCGGTGGGCCCGATCCGGTAGTGGCGGTCGGCGGCCGCCATCAGCTCGCCCAGGCTCCTGGTGCCCTCGGGCAGGTCGCCGAGGCGGGCTCGGACCGCGGCGACGTCGTCAGCGGCGTCGCCGGCGTCGACTCGAAGCATGTCCAGCGCACCGTCGACGATGAGGACGTGGGCCAGTCCGGGGAGCTCGTGGCGGATGGGCGCGACCTTGCGCTCGTAGAGGGCCCGGGTGGTCATGAGCACCCGCCCGTCGCCCCGGGCGATGCGCTGGCGGATCGGCTCGGGCCCGAACGCCGAGAACAGCGGCGACGCCACACTGCGGTGCTTGAGGGTCCCGAGCACGGCGACGTACAGCTCGGGCACCCGTCCACTGAGCGTGAACACGACCTCGCCGGGGCCGACACCCAGACCGTCGAGCACGTTGGCGAACCGGTTGGTGAGCTGGCGCAGATCCTCGTACGACAGGTCACGGGCCGGGCCACCCTGGCGGCTCAGGCAGCGCAATGCCACGTGGGAGCGCCGCGGGCCGGCCGTGTGGCGGTCGACGGCCTCGTGGGCGATGTTGAGCCCGCCACCGGGCAGCCCGTCGAGCAGGTGGCGAGCCCACGGCCAGGAGAACTCGGCTCGCGTCGCCGCGTAGTCCTCCATGTTCGGAGCGGTCAGCGCCGGGGTGGTCATCACGGGGCTTCGGTCGGCTGCGACGCCGACGAGCCACCCGCGAGCTGCTCCTCGAACTGGTCGAGCGCCTCCATGGCGTGCGTGCCGTACATCACCGCGGGACCGCCGCCCATGAGGATGGCGACGCCGATCGCCTCGAGCACCTGCTCGCGGGTCGCCCCGGCGAGCAGCGCGCCTCGCATGTGATAGGTGATGCAGTCATCACAGTGCGTGCAGATCCCGGCTACGACGGCCATGAGCTCCTTCACCGATGTGGCCAGCGCGCCGTCGGCGAGCGCGTCGTGGTGCAGGCGGCTGAACCCGGCCATCGGACCGGGAACCTCGGCGCCGAGCCGGCGCAGTAGCCCCCGCTGGTGTTGGAAACGCTCGGGATGATCCATGAGCCGCTCCTCGTCTGGCGCCGAATGGTCACGTCGACCTTCGCCCGTGCGAGTCGGCGATCCCAGGGACGAAGGTCCCTCCGTGCGGGCCCGTCCGTCCCCGAAGGGACCAGTGGCCCGGCCGACGCCGTCACTCGCCTCTATCTCCGTGATCGGCGAGCGCCGAGGCTCGACGACATGGTGATCGTCTGGATCCTGGTGGTCGTGCTCGCCCTCGGCGTGCTGCTCGTCCTGACGTCGTTGAAGGTGATCCCCGAGTACGAGCGAGCGGTGTTCTTCCGGCTGGGGCACCTCAAGGGCGCCAGGGGCCCGGGGCTGATCGTGGTGCTGCCGATCATCGATCGGATCACACGGGTCGGCCTGCGCGTGGTGGCGCTGGAGATCCCGCTCCAGGAGCTGGTCACCAAGGACAACGTGACCGTGCGCGTCAACGGGGTCACGTACTACGTGGTACGTGATCCGGTACGGGCCGTCATGTCGGTGCAGAACTTCCAGTTCGCCACGGCGCAGGTGTCGCAGGTGACGCTCTTGTCGGTACTCCGTCAGCACGAGCTCGACGCGCTGCTACGCGACCGAGAGTCGATCAGCTCGCAGCTGCGCGAGATCATCGACGCCACGACCGAGCCGTGGGGGGTCGAGGTCACGACCGTGGAGATCAAGGACGTGGAGCTCCCCGACCAGATGCGCCGCGCCATGGCCCGGGAGGCCGAGTCGGAACGGGAGCGTCGCGCCAAGGTCATCCACGCCCGCGGTGAGCTCGAGGCTGCCGAGGCCCTCGGGCAAGCGGCAGCGACCATGGAGCGACACCCAGCGGCACTGCAGCTCAGGACGCTCGCTACCCTGGCCGAGATCTCGGTCGAGAAGAACTCGACGATCGTGTTCCCCCTGCCGTTCGAGCTGCTGCGCGTGTTCGACAGCTTGGCGCGGAACCTCGACGCATCGGCACGACCCGTCGCGCCGAGCGACGATCCCGGGCCGTAGCCCACCCGCCCGCTCGGCCCGCCCGAACGGCCGGCGTAGCGATCGCACCCCTCCGTCGGGACGACCGTCAGGACGACCGTCAGGGACGACCGGCGCGGGCGGCTTCGAGGAGCAGACGGCGTTCGGCCGCGGCGATCGCCCGCCGGGTGGGCTCGACGGCGTCGGGGATGACCGACACCGAGGTGATCCCGAAGCTCACGAGGTGCTCGGCGAACTCGGGCCGGTTCGACGGGGCCTGGCCACACAGCGACGACGTGAGCCCGTGAGCGCGGCACGCTTCGACGATGCGCCGGATCGCGTCGAGCACGGCGGCGTCGCCCTCGTCGAAGAGGTCCGAGCAGATCTCGGAGTCACGATCGACCCCGAGCATCAGCTGGGTCAGGTCGTTGGAGCCGATCGACACCCCGTGGATCCCGAGCGAGGCGTACTCGGGGATGCGGTACACGACCGATGGCACCTCGGCCATGATCCAGCGCAACAAGCTCCGATCCGACCCGAGCGGGCTGGCGTCGACCAGGCCCAGGCAGGCCTCCAGCTCCCAGAGGGTACGGACGAACGGGATCATGAGATGCAGGTTCGGGCTCTGGGACCGCACCCGGGCGATGACCTCCAGCTCCAGGTTGAACAGCTCGGGGTCGCGGACGTACCGGTAGCAGCCCCGGTAGCCGATCATCGGGTTCTCCTCGACCGGCTCGAACCGCTCGCCCCCGTCGAGATTGCGGAACTCGTTGGTGCGGAAGTCGATCGACCGGTAGACGACGGGCCGCGGAGCGAACGGGCGGCAGATCTCCAGCAGGGCCGCGCTCATGCGTTCGACGAACTCGTCGCGTCCACCGGAGGCCAACAGGTGCGCGGGGTGCACGCCGCCGAGGGCGCTCGTGAGCATGAACTCGGCCCGCAGCAACCCGACACCGTCGACCGGGAGCGCGGCCGCGGCGGTGGCCTCCTCGGGGAGGGCCAGGTTCAGGTACACGCGAGTCGCCAGCGTCTCGGGTGCGGACGGCCCCGAACCACTGCCAGCGAAGGGGCCCGGGCCAAACGTCACGCCGGACGCGCTCGCTGAGCCGACGCCGAGCCGGGCGCGCACGTCACCCTCGTAGATCGCCCCGGCGGCGCCGTCGACGGTCACGATCTCGCCGTCACGCAGACGGGTCGTCGCCGAACGGGTTCCGACCACACACGGGACGCGCAGCTCGCGGCTCACGATGGCGGCGTGGCACGTCACCCCTCCTCCGTCGGTGACGAGCGCCGCGGCGCGGCGCATCGCGGGAACCCAGTCGGGCGTCGTCATCGTGGCGACGAGCACCTCCCCGGGCTGCAGCAGGCGTCCCTCCTTGGGGGAGCGCAGGATCCGCACCGGGCCGCTCACCACGCCCGGCGCTGCACCGAGCCCCGAGAGCAGGGGGACCGGTGCCGACGCTCCGCCGCCCGACGAAGTCGAGGAGGTCGAGGAGGTCGAGGAGGTCGAGGAGGTCGCAGCGCCGGGCCCGTTCGGGCCGAGATCGAGCGTGGTGATGGGCCGTGACTGCAGCAGGTACAGGTGGTCGTCCTCGTATCCCCATTCCATGTCCTGGGGCTCGCCGTAGTGGGCCTCGGCGGCCAGTGCGACGTGGGCCAGCGCGATGATCTCGTCGTCGGTGAGCACCCGCTTGCGCCCGTCGGCCTCGCTCAGGTCCTCGTGCCGGTCGCGACCGTCGGGACCTCGGACGATCTGGTGGGTCTTCTGCCCGATGTGCACCGACACCAGGGTCGGGCCGACCTTGTCGACCACGTAGGTGTCGGGCTGCACGGCTCCGCTCACGACCGACTCACCGAGCCCGAAGGCCCCCTCGATCACGATGCGGCCCCGGTCGCCCGTCGACGGGTCGGCGGTGAACATCACGCCGCTGCGGTCGCTGTCGACCATGCGTTGCACGACCACGGCGATGTTGGGCTCCTCGGCGAGCCCCTGCGACGAGCGGTAGCTGATGACGCGTTGGCCGAACAAGGACATCCAGCAGGCGACGATCCGGTCGAGCACCTCGTCGGCACCGTGCACGTTGGTGAACGTCTCGTGCATCCCGGCGAAGGACGTGCCCTGGGTGTCCTCGGCGGTGGCCGAGGACCGCACCGCGACCCGGGCATCGCCCTCGGGATCGAGACGACCGAGGGACGCGCGGATCTCGGCAGCGAGGGTCTCGGGAATGCCGGCATCGCGCACGGTCGCCTTCAGACGCGACGACTTGGCGGCGAGCGCGTCGGCGTCGTCGACGTCGGCCGACGCGAACCCCTCGAAGAGTGCGGCCCTGACGCCGGCGACGGTCATGGCGTCGAGGTAGGCCTCGGCGGTGACGACGAAGCCCGGGGGGACCGGGAGCCCGGCCCGGGTGAGCTCACCCAGGTTGGCGCCCTTTCCCCCGGCCCGGGGCACGTCGCTGAGGGTGAGCTCGTCGATCGGCACGACGACGTCGTGCGGGTGCGCGGTGGCTGCCAACGTTGTGGACGGTGTCGTGACCATGGCACCGGTCAACGCCGCCGGCACACGCGACGCCTGAGCCGATGGTCGCTCCAGACCGGGCCCTGGGACCTTGTCTGGGTCCTTCGAGGTCGCGGCGAGGGAGATGCCGATGTCGTACGCGCGCTTGGAGCTCGTGTCGGGGCCCAGCCCGTCGTGATTGTCTCATGGGTGTGCGACGATCGTTCCGGGGGAGCCCCGAGGATCTCGACGGCCGGAGGTCGTCACGGCGCCTCCCGAGTTCCAGCGATGTAGTTTGAGCCTGTGGGAGTCGACCCGATGACCGTCAACCGGCAGCTTTCGATCCTCGAGCCCTCGATCGGCAGCGACTGGACGACCGAGCCGGAAGCCGATCTCGGCGAGGTGTTCACCAAGCGGTGGGTGGTCGAGTTCATCCTCGACCTCGTGGGGTACATGCCCGCGAAGGATCTCGCCGCCCACACGATCATCGAGCCGTCGTGCGGTACTGGTGCTTTCCTGGTGCCGATCGTCGAGCGCCTTGTCGCATCGTGTCGGCTCCATGGGCGTGACATCGCCGAGACCGGCGGTGCGGTCCGAGCCTTCGATCTCCGCCAGGCCAACGCCGTCTTGGCGCGCAAGGCTGTGCTCGCCGAGCTTGGCGAAAGCGGTATCGAGCGCGATCTCGCTGAGACTCTGGCCGCCGGGTGGGTGGATGTCGGCGACTTCCTGCTCATCGATCATGAGCACGCCATGGCCGACTTCGTCGTCGGCAACCCGCCGTACATCCGCCTCGAGGGTGTGCCGACGGCCTTGTCTGACGCCTACCGCCGGGCGTGTCCGACGATGCGTGGGCGCAGCGACATCTACGTCGGTTTCTTCGAAGCCGGGCTCGACATGCTGAGGCCCGGCGGCGCGCTGTCGTTCATCTGCGCCGATCGGTGGATGCACAACCAGTATGGAGCGACCCTCCGTGAGCTGATCACGAGCAGGTATTCCGTGGACGCGGTGATCACCATGCACGACGTTGCGGCGTTCGAGGACGAGGTGTCGGCCTATCCGGCGATCACAGTGGTGCGCAACGAGAAGCAGGGGATCGCGCATGTCGTCGATGCGTCGAAGGCATTCGACGAGAAGGATGCGAGCACGATCACCCGCTGGATGATTGATCGTCGCCCTGGCACGCCGAAGTCAGCCACGTTCGAGGCGTGCCGGCTCGGGACGTGGTTCAAGGGCCGGGAGCTCTGGCCCTCGGGCAGCCCATCCCAGCTCGCGCTCCTCGCCGACCTCGAGCGGCGATTCCCGCCGCTGGAGGACCCGAGCACGGGCACTCGGGTCGGGATCGGCGTCGCGACGGGCTGCGACGAGGTCTACATCACCACCGACGCCTGTCTGGTCGAGAAGGACCGCCTGCTACCCCTGCTGCTCGCCGGCGATCTGGCGGGCGGACAGCCAGCATGGTCGGGCCGATATCTCGTGAACCCGTGGAACGGCGACGGCCTCGTCGACCTGACGACGTACCCCGAGCTCCGCCGATACCTCGAAGCGCACGAGAGCCGCTTGCGCGCCCGACACACCGCGCGGAAGCGCCCCGATCGCTGGTACCGGACCATCGATGCCGTCGACCCGACACTTCGCAGCCGACCGAAGCTGTTGCTGCCCGATCTCAAGGCGGCGGCCCATCCGGTGCTCGACGAGGGTGGCTACTACCCCCATCACAACCTGTATTACGTGATTTCCGATACATGGGATCTCGAAGTTCTCGGGGGGATCGTACTTTCCGACATCGCCAACCTCTTCGTGGGCGCATACTGCGTGAAGATGCGCGGCGGCTGCTACCGGTTCCAGGCGCAGTACCTCCGACGAATCTGCGTGCCCGGCATGTCCGAGATCGGCGAAACGACACGAGGCGAGCTCCGCGCGGCCTTCCGTTCCCGAGATCGTGGCGCGGCGACCAAGGCCGCCTGCGGTGCCTACGGAATCGACCCGACCGTCTTCCCGGTGGGACATCCCTCGCTCTCGTGACCTGAAGCGGGAGACTTCTCCACATGGCCGAAAAGGAAGACGTCCTCAGCTCGTTCGAGGGGACGCTCGCGGCGAGGTCCATGACCGAGCCGTGGCTGCGCACCGGCAATGGTCAACCCACCTTCGAGCCTGACTACGAGCTTCTCCAGCACCTGTTGGCGATTCCCATCGCCGCCGGGAGCGACTCGGCCACTGGCCGGCTGGCCAAGGCCATCGACGCCTGGGTGGCTCACGAGCTTCGCCGAGCGCGCTTCGACCCTGACGAAGTCTGGCCTCGCCTCACGCGACCGAGGGTGCTCACCCGGGAGCTGGTCGAATTCATCAGGGGCCTACCCAAGTCTGAGCAGGAACAGGCCTTACGTCGCGTTGCTGGCAACACCAAGGCTGCACCCTCGAGCGCCGATGTCCTGGGACGGGCCTACTTCAAGCAGGTCGATGTTCTCGTTGCTCACTGGTCACGGGGCCCGGAGCTCCTCATCTCGACCAAGAGCATGGTCTCGTCGTTCGGGAACAACCGGAAAAATCGGTTCGAGGAAGCGTACGGCGACGCCAAGAATGTCCGCGGTCGCTACCCGCTCGTGTCGATGGGCTTCCTGT
>VFJJ01000175.1 GCA_009886115.1 Actinomycetota bacterium | reverse complement strand
GGCGGAGGCGGAGGCGGAGGCGGATGGGTCCATGACGCAGGCGCCGCGACTCCAGCGGCCGGCCGGCGGCTCGCAGCGTGGAGCGCGAAGCCGGCAACGACGAGCGCGACCGCGGCGATGACCAACGCCATGACGGCCAGGGTGTCGCTGCTGGAGGTGCTGCCGGTCGTCGCCACCGGGGCCGCCGTAGCGTCGCTCGACCCCGACGGTGCCGCCGCGCCGTCATCGTTCGCTTCAGCGTCGGCGCCTGTCGTGCCATCAGGTTCGCCCGCTGCCGGGATCGTGGCTGACGCGCCGTCAGCTGGCTCCGGGGTGTCGACAGCCCCGGTGCCGGGCGGCGCGGCGACGGGGGCGGCGCCGACCAGCTCGTCGGACAGTCCGTTCACGAACTCCTCGATGGCGGTGTACCCGGACGGCATCACGGTTGCGTGATCCTCGCCGTTCGCCGGGTCGAGGCCGTTGTCGGACTCCCACGCGTCGGCCATCCCGTCGGCGTCGGCATCTGCCGGCGGCTCAACGGGGGTCAGCCCGGCGATCAGGTTCTCCGGTGGGTCCGGCGTCCAGTCGCCACCACCTGTGCGCACGTCGTTGATCGTCTCGGTGGTCATCTCGTCGCGAGGGAACGCGCCCGCCGATGTGAGCACCGATTCGTACGCGTCGCCTGGCGTCTGCATGGTGACCGGCTGGTGCGTCGCCACCTCGGCGCTGAAGTCCGTCGGCTGGGAGATGATCTGGCTCGCGTCTGTTCCGGCGGAGAACGCCGCCTCGGCGAGCGGCGTGGTCGAGATGTCGTCGACGATGCCCTCGAACTGGCCGGGTGCTGTGATCTGGTTCTGGGAGAGCCAGTACGTGGTGCCACCGGGCTCTTCGTCGTCGAAGAACATCGGCGTGAACTCTTCGTGGCTGGGGCCATGGATGAACGTGTTGCCGGCGATGTGGAACTCGCCCGACGCGGGGTTGTGGTGGACCATCGCATCCTGGCAGTCGTACATGACGCTGTTGATCAGCTCGATCGGCCCGCTGGCGAGCGCTGGGCAGCGAGCTTCGTGATGGGCGAAGAGCACGTGATGCACCGTGAAGCGGGGGCTGTCCGGTCCGGCGATCAGCCCGTCGTTGTGCGGCGGCTCGACGCCTTCGGGGTTGGACTGCTCGATCGTGGTCCACTGCACCGTCGAGTCGGGGGAGAACTCGTACATGTCGAGCGTCTCGTCACTGCCCCACGAGAGCGAGAGGTGATCGAGGATCGTGTTGGGGTTGGCCCCCAACTGCAGTGCGTCGTACCTGCTTGCGAGATCGTCGACGGCACCCTCCGCATCGGTGATCGGCGGCGGCCGGAATCGGACGTGGCGGATGATGATGTTTCCCCCGGCCCCATATCCGTCGACGCGGCCGTGGATCGTGATCCCGGCGCCCGGCGCCGTCTGGCCGGCGATGGTGACGTCGCCGCAGCGCAGCTCCATGTCGTATTTCGGGCCGGGCACCTCGATGACGCCACTGACCGCGAAGACCACGGTCCGGGGTCGGCAATCCTCGGGAGACATCGCATCACCCAGCGAACCAGGGCCGAACGGCTCGAGCGTGTCGACGATCATCACGTCGCCACCTCGACCGCCCGTGGCGGCGGCTCCGAATCCCTCCGCGCCCGGAAACGCGACGAGGTCGGGCGCTGCGCCGGCGGTCTGGGGCGCAAGCCCGACGGTGAGCGTCGCCCCTACGATCGCGAGCGCGGCTGCGGCCGCGGCTGCTATCGCCCGGCGTCGAGTCCTGCGGGTCATGACGGTGACCTTTCGGTGGCACCCAGACCTGCGGCAGGGCTGGCCGGGTCGAGCGAGAAGTCCCCACTGGCCGGATCGACGAACATCGGGTCGACGCTGATGTTGCCCTCGCCGTCAATGGCTTGCTCGGTGTCGGAGTTCGTCACCGTCAGATTGCAGCCGCCCGACACCATGTCGTCGCCTCCGTTGCCCCAGAAGATCGACTTCGTCACGGTGACCTCGCACGGCGGAGCGGCGGCCTCGGAGATCGCGGCGAGGAGCGCCCCACCGTTGCCCGAGCTCGGGCAGTCGGTCTGGGCGATGGTGACGTTGACGAGGTCTGCCACCGTGGGGGTCTCCCCTCCCGAGTCGACCAGCATCTCGGTCCCGCCGTCGACGGTGCACTCGTTCGCGTAGTAGAGCTCGTCGGTCAACGTCGCGTCAGCTCCGTCGTCGATGAACACACCGGATCCCGCCGCGACCGCGTAGTTGCCCGTGATCACGTTGCCTTGGAGCGTCGCCATCGTGCCATCGCCGTAGACGATCATGCCGCCACCCCAGCCGTAGCCGAGCGTCTCGCCGACGCGGTTGCCCTCGATGTGGTTGCCGAGGATGCTCGGCTCACCGGCGAGGTAGAGGCCGCCGCCGTGATCGCCCACCGAGACGTTGCCCTTCACGGTGTTCCCCTGGATCGTCGCCTTCCCGATCGACGAGATGCCCGAGCCGCGACCGGCGCGATTGTTCTCGACGACGTTGCCGATGATCGAGATGCCGTTGCCGTAGCTCGCAATGCCGCCGCCCTCGGTCTCGCCCGGATCGTCGCTGTGGTCGACCGCGTTCGAGTCGATGCGATTGCCGACGATGGCCACGTCGGTCGATTCGTAGTCGATGTGAACGCCGCCGCCGTACCAGCGGTACGTGTCGGTCGAGCCCCCACCGCCGGTGAGACGGAAGCCCTCGACGTGGATGTTGCTCGACGCCGTGATCGAGACCACCGAGGTCTCGCTGGTCCCCTGCAGCACGGTCTCGTTGGCCTGCGAGTCGCGGGCGGAGAAATCGCCTCCCGTGGCGAAGCCGCCGATCAGGCTCAGATCGTCGACACCGGCGAACACCACGGGCTCGGCGTAGGTGCCGGCCGCGACCTGGACCGTCGTACCGGCCCTCGCCGCGCTCAGCGCGTCGGCCACCGACGTAAACGGCTGCGACACCGTCCCGTCGGCTCCTCCACCGCTCGCGCCGGAATCGACGCACAACACGGTCGACCCGTCGCAGGACAGCGCCGGTGCCGGATCAGGCAGCGGTGGCAGCGGAGCGGCCTCGCCCCCGGGTGCCACTGCCGGCGAGCCCGTGCCGTCGGTTGGTACCGACCTGGCCTCGCTCTCAGCGGGCGTGTCGTCGGCAGGACCGTCGTCGCTCGACGCCGTCGTGTCGGCCACCACGGGCGAGGCCGGTGGGGAGGTCGACGAATCGTCGTCGCTGCTGCCGCACCCGGCGATGAGCGCGATGACGGCGATGAGCGCCACCGACCCGATCATCGCCCGGCTCACCGGCGACCGCCTCGATCTCCGCATGTTCGAACTGTACGAGGTTTCACCCTCGACGAAATCAGAGACCCGACACCGGTGAACCCGGTCTGCTCCTGGGCTTCGACCGTCACCGGGTCCGCCCGTCGGCCGCAGCGTTCCTCCAGTTCCCCGCAACGACGTCGATCCCCGTGTCGCTGGTCGTCGCCACACCCATCCCGATGAGAATGAAACCGATCGCGGTGCTCCGCCAGTGAACTCGATCACGTTGGGCCGGCGCGCTGGTGTCGGTTCAGGCTCCCGAGTGTGATCGATCGGCGGGATCGACGAGGGCCCGCAGATCGTCGAAGATCGCCGGGTTGGCGACGATCGTGAGCCGTTCGCGGGCCGGGCTCGCTGTGGTGCCGGTCCGAAGGCAGCGGGCGCCGGCCTCGGCGGCGATGAGCATTCCCGCTGCGACGTCCCACTCGGCCGGTCCTCGCTCGAAATAGCCGTCGAGTCGCCCGCATGCCGTCCAGCACAGGTCGATGGCACACGACCCGCCCCGGCGGATGTCGCGTACCCGCGGGAGCAGCGCCGGCAGGACGGCCGCTTGCTCGGCCCGCATCGTGGGGTCGTAGCCGAAGCCGGTGGCGATCAGCGCCGTCGCCAGGACCTCCTTGCCCGACACGGCGATCGTGACGCCGTTGCACCACGCGCCCCGGTCGGCGAGCCCGAGGAACACCTCGTCGTGGGTCGAGTCGTGCACCACACCGACGACGACGCGACCGTCGACCTCGACACCGATCGAGACCGCGTACGCCGGATATCCGTACACGTAGTTCGTGGTTCCGTCGAGCGGGTCGACGATCCAGCGCACGCCGCTCGAGCCTGCGAGATCCGACCCTTCCTCGCCCAGATAGCCGTCCGACGGGCGAGCCCGGAGAACGCCGTCGACGATCAGTGCCTCGCAGCGCCGGTCGATCTCGGTGACCACGTCGGTGTTCGACGACTTCGTTGATGACTCGAGGATCCGGCCCAGTCCCTCACGGTGGATCTGGGCGGCCTCTGCCGCGATCGACACGGCCAGCAACGACAGCTCGTCGAGCAGGTCTGCCACCGAGGGCTCCCAACTGGCTGGCGCGAACGCGACATGACACCGACCCGGTCCCGGATGCTGATCGGCGAACTCGTGCCCCGCTCCGGTCCGTGTCGTCGGAGACCTCGCCCCCGGACGGCCAAGCTACCATTCGATGCGCCAGACGAAGCCTGACCCGGGATGTACCTCGATACGGGCGCCAACCCGGACCCCTACCCGATCGATCGATCGTCGCGCTGGGTGCGCCAAGACGCATCCCATCCCGCCGATATAGCCGATATAGATGAGGCCAACGAGCACGATGCTGCCCGACTTTGTGATCATCGGTGCCGGAAAAACCGGTACAACCGCACTCGCCCGCTATCTGAGTGTCCATCCCGACATCTTCATCGCCCCCCAGAAAGAAGTGAACTACTTCAGCTTCCGCTACTTCGAGGGCCCGAGCTGGTACGCGGCGAGTTTCGATGGCGCGACCCCGGGCCAACGCATCGGCGAGGCGAGTCCTCAATACACACGCGACCCGTCGATCCCGAACTGTGCGCCCCGGATGGCTGAGACCATTCCCAATGCACAGCTGATCTACGTCCTCAGGAATCCGATACATCGGATCCGCTCGCACTACCAGATGCTGGTCGAGCGCGGTCGGGAAGATCGCCCGTTCGACCGAGCCGTTCGAGAGAACCCCGTGTACATGGAAACGAGCAGCTATGCCCATCAGCTCGGGCTGTATCTCGAGTACTACGAACGCGATTCGATCCTCCTGGTCTCGAGCGAGCGTCTTCGCACCGACCGCGCGGCAGAGTTCGGACGGGTGTTGGAGTTCCTCGGTGTCGATCCGAGCCGTCAGCCCGACGACCTCGACCACGAGCACAACACGTCCGAACACCGCACCGCGCCCCCGAGTTGGTACAGGGTTCTGCGGTCGATGGTTCGTCGGACTCCTGTGCCTCGAATGCTTTCCAGTGCGCGCAAGAGCAAGGTGAACCGGCATTTCGGACGCGCGTATCGGCCGGGCGAACTCGACCTCACCCCTGAAACCGAGGCTTGGATCTGGTCGGAGCTCGCCGACGACCTGCGACAGCTGCGTTCGATCGCCGGTCCCGACTTCGACCTTTGGGGTCGGGCCTGAGCTGGTGAGCAGTGAACGCCGGGCGGTCCGGGTCAACCGCGAGTCGTTCGCCGACCGTCCGGCCCGCGACACGGCCGTCACCCGAGCTCTGCTCAGTCGGGTCGCGACCGGGGAGGAGCCCGAGACGTTGCGCCTGCACCGTCCGACGGCCGTGGTGGCGTTCGGGCCGCACGACCGGATCGCTCCGGGCTACCACCGGGCGATCGCCGCGGCTCGGTCCGCCGGGTTCGGGGCCATTGAACGTCTCGCCGGTGGACGGGCGGCGGTCTTCCACGAGCAGACGATCGCATTCGCGTGGACGATCCCCAGTCCCGACCCGCCGGCGGGGATACGGCAGCGTTTCGACGAGATGAGCCAGATCGTTGCCGATGCCTTGTCACGCTTGGGGATCGACGCCCGGATCGGCGAGGTGTCGGGCGAGTACTGCCCCGGGGAATGGTCGGTCAACGCCCGGGGTGAGACCAAGATCATGGGCGTGGGGCAGCGCCTGGTTCGGGGCGCCGCGCACGTCGGGGGCGTGATCGTCGTCGACGACAGCGCCCGTGTTCGCGACGTGCTCGTCCCGGTGTACGCCGAGCTGGGCCTCGACTGGCGACCCTCCTCGGTGGGCAGTGTCGCCGACGAGGTCGGGTCGGGTGCGTCGGCATCGGGCACGTCGTCGGTCCTCTCGTTGCACGAAGCGGTCGCGACTGCGATCGTGGCCGAGCTCTCGCTGCGCCACGAGCTGGTGACAGGAACCTTCGGCCCCGAGATCCACACCCTCGCCGACGAGCTCGAGCCTCTGCATCTGTGCCCGACCCAGGAGACCGCATGAACCCCCCGCCCGCCGTGTCCCCCATGGCCAGCCCGGGAACTCCGGCGCTTCCGGCGCTTCCCGAGGTCGATCCCGAGGAGCTCAAGAGCTACGTGGCGCTCGTGTGGGGATACCGGGCCGGCTACGACATCGCCAGCATGATCCACCTCGGCCACGAGCTCGGCTTGTACCGGGCGCTGTCGGGGGGCGAGCCGGTGAACGCGGGCGAGCTGGCCGTCCGCACCGGCCTCAGCGAGCGGTGGCTGCTCGAATGGCTCCGAGGCCAGGCCGGAGCCCGGATCCTCACGTACCTCCCCGGCGCCGACGGACCGGGAACCGGACGGTTCGCCCTGCCTCCCGTGGGGGAGTGGGTGTTGGCCGACGACGACAACCTGGCCACGGCCACCGGCGGGTTCATCGGTCTCCCCGCGCAGGCCCGGGTCCTCGAACGGCTCCCCGAGGCCTTTCGGACCGGGCGGGGGCTCACCTACGACGATCATGGGCCGTCGTGCGCCCACAAGGTCGAGCGCATGCTGGCTCCCTGGCATCGTCACGCCCTGGTGCCCCGGGTGCTCCCTGCGATCGACGGGCTGGTGTCCCGGTTGGAAGCCGGGTCGCTGGTCGCCGACGTGGGCTGCGGGGCCGGCCTGGCACTCATCGTGATGGCGTCGGCCTTTCCCGCTTCGCAGTTCCACGGCTACGACCTCTCGGCGCACGCCATCGAACGGGCCGAGGCCAACCTGGGCGCGACGGCGCTCTCGAACCTCACCTTCCACCTGATCCGGGGCGAGGAGATGCCGGACGATGGTCGATTCGACCTCGTCACGACCTTCGACTGCATCCACGACATGACCCGTCCCGACCTCGTCATCGCTCAGATCCACAAGGCGCTCAAGGGCGATGGCATCTGGTTGTGCGCCGACATCAAGAGCGCACCGACGTTCGAGGAGAACCTCGAACGCAACCCCATGCTCGGGATGATGTACGCGGCCTCGGTGCTGTCGTGCATGTCGTCTGCCCTCTCGGAGCCCGATGGCATGGGTCTGGGAACGCTGGGTTTCGACCCGGGCACGGCGCAGCGCATGGCCACCGACGCCGGGTTCTCCACGTTCCTCGTCCACGACTTCGACAACCCCACGAACCTCTACTACGAGATGCGGCTCTGATGCGGTGGGGTCGGGCCTGCCCGGGAGTCCCTGCGCTGAGGGTTGGACCCGCGGTCGGGGCGAGCGGCAGCCCGTTCACGCCACCGGCGTATCGCGCCGTCCCGAAGCTGTAGACCGCTCCGGACGCGTCGAGGATCCAGTAGCCGTCGCCTCGGGGAACCGCCGTGACGGCCCCAGGTGCGCTGGTCGCGCCGACCGTGCGCAGGTCGCCGAGCGCGGGGCACCGCCGAGGGGGTGGACCCGTCCGGTGGAGTCGAGCAGCCAACCAGCAGCGGGGGCCGGGCTCACGGCTGGTGGAGGGTTGGTCGACGCCCGGCAGGTCGCGTCCGACGCCACGATCCGAGCCAGCTCGCCGTCGATCAGCGCTGCCATCCCGAGCCGACCGGAGCCCGACAGATGGGGGTTGGTATCGCCGGACCATCCGGGGTGCGCCGCCACCTCGGCAGCCCAGTCGATGATCCTGATCGACGGGTATCGGTCGGCAGCGGCTCTCAGGACGGCGTTCACACGCACGCGCGACGGCTGGAACGCCTGCACGGTCATCCAGACCACGAACGGGACTCCGTCCAGATACCCCATGGTCTTGTCGAGGTCGCGCTCGAACGTGGCGACCCCGTCGGGCAGGTTGTTGCCGAGGTGGATCACCACGACGTTGGCGATCAACCCCGCCTCGCGCCGCTCCCTGAGGAACTCCTTGCCCACACCGAGGGGCAGACCGGGGAACGTGGCGATCGTCGGGTCCCACCCGTTGCCGAGCAAGGTCGTGCGGATGTTCTCGGTGGCGCCGCGCAGGATCGAGTCTCCGACGACGGTGACGTCGCGTTCGGTCACCGCCCCCATGCCCCCGGTGACCGTGGGTGGCGGGAGCGGCGCGTCCGCAGATCGGGCCGGTGACGGCGGCACCAACACGGCGAGTCCGGACGAGCCGACCAGGACGGCGGTCGCCGTCACGAGCAACCGGTGCACGATGCGCCGCCTCGGGGTCACGTCACGTTCTCTCCCCTGGCTCGGCTGGTCTCACACCCGTCCTGTCGCTCCGCCTGTGCGTGGCGCTCCGCCTGTGCGTGTCGCTCCGCCTGTCACACGCCGTAGACCGGTGCCGGTGCCGGGGCCTGGCTGATGAGCTTCCTGACGGCAGGTCCGAGCTCGTCGACTTCCCAGCGTCGGCCGATGTCGATGGGGGCTCCGTGCTGCCAGCCGTCGCAGATCGACAGCGCCCCGCCCTCGACCTCGAACATCCTCCCGGTCACGTCGCTCGAGTCGAGCCCGGCCAACCACACCACGATGGGGGAGATGTTGTCGGGGTCCATGGCGTCGAAGCCGTCGGCCGGGAGGGCCATCATGTCGCTGAACACGCCCTCGGTGAGGCGGGTCCGGGCGCTGGGGGCCAGGGCGTTGGCCGTCACCCCGTAGCGGGCGAGCTCGACGGCCTGGACGATCGTCAGGGCCGCGATGCCGGCCTTGGCCGCCCCGTAGGCGCTCTGACCGACGCTGCCCATCAGCCCGGCGCCCGAGCTCGTGTTGACGATGCGGGCGGCGATCGTTTCGCCGGCCTTGGCGCGGTCGCGCCAGTGGTTCACGGCGTGGCGACTGACGCAGAAGTGGCCCCGGAGGTGGACCCTGATCACGGCGTCCCACTCGTCGATCGTGGCCGAGACGAACATCCGATCGCGCAGGATTCCCGCGTTGTTGACGACCACGTCGAGATGTCCGAACGCATCGATCGCCGAGCCGACGATGCGGGCCGCGCCGTCCCAGTCGGCCACGTCGTCACCGTTGGAGATGGCCTGGCCCCCCGTGGCCCTGATCACGGCGGCCACGTCCTCGGCGGGCACCGTCGAGCCGCCCGTGCCGTCGGTCGAGCCGCCGAGGTCGTTGACGACGACAGCGCACCCCTCTCGGGCCAGGGCCAGCGCATGGGAACGGCCGAGTCCCCGGCCTCCACCGGTGACGATCGCCACCCTCCCGTCGCACGTACCCATCGGACCCCCTCGGTCTCCCGGCGGCGCTCCACCGCGCTGCCTCGATCCGCCGCTCGTCACGTGCCGCGCAGCCGTTGCCGGACCATTCCAACGGGTCTACCGTGCCCGAGCAACTGCTGGAGCGCAATCGAACGCGAATGGGGAGGTCGCCATGGGCATCGGCGCCGACGCTCGTCGAAGGCCGTCCGATGAGCTGCGCCGTCTGCGAGACGGGCTCGGCCATCCCATCGTCGACGTCGACGCCCACCAGCTCGAGGTGCTGTCGGTGGTCTTCGACTTCGTGCGCGACGTCGGTGGCCCTGGGATGCCCGATCGGCTCCTCGCCTACTTCATGCACGCCCGCCGGGCCTTCCGCATGACTGCTGCCGAACGACGCGACACCCGTACACCGGTCCCCGTGTGGTGGCCCGTCCCCACCGAGAACACGATCGATCGGGCCACGACCGTGCTGCCCGGGCTCCTGTACGACCGGATGGACGAGATCGGGCTCGACTTCTCGATCGTGTACCCGGGTCAGGGATTGCTCGTGCTCACCCTGCCGGGCATGGCCGACGACGAGCTCCGCCGGGCGACGGCTCGTGCCTTCAACCTCTACTACAGGGAGGTGTTCGCGGGCCTGGGTGATCGGCTCACACCCGCGGCGGTCATCCCCATGCACACGCCCGAGGAAGCGGTCGACGAGCTGCGCTTCGCCGTTGGTGAGCTGGGGCTCAAGGCGGCCGTGTTCGCTGGTGACGTGTTGCGACCCGTGCCGTCGGTCGCTCGCGACCACCCCGAGATGGCCTCGCACGCGCTGTACCAGGACTGCTTCGGCATCGACAGTCCATACGACTACGACCCCGTCTGGCAGGCCTGCGTCGAGCTCGGCGTGGCCCCGACCTTCCACAGCGGCCCGATCGGCCAGGGCAGCCGGCGGTCGGTGAGCCGGCATCAGTACAACCAGCTCGGCGGTTTCGCCGAGGGCGGCGAGGCGCTGGCGAAGTCGTTGTTCTTCGGGGGTGTCACCCGCCGCTTCCCCACCTTGCGCCTGGGTTTCCTCGAAGGCGGCGTCACCTGGGGCCAGAGCCTCTACTGCCGCATGATCGAGCACTGGGAGAAGCGCAACGCCGAGGCGATCCGTCATCTCGACCCTGCGTTGCTCGACACGGCCCGGTTCGCTGAGCTCATCGACGGTTTCGGGCACGAGCGGGTGCAAGCCATTCGTGATCAGCTCGTGCAGGACTCGCTGTGGTCGGACCATCCCGACGAGCTCGACGACTGGTCGGCCTGTGGTCTCACCCACGAGAGCGAGATCCCCGATCTTTTCGTCGAGCCCTTCTTCTACGGCTGCGAAGGTGACGACCGCATGGTCGCGGCGGCGCTCGACGCCCGCCTCAACCCGTTCGGGGTCAAGCTCAAGGCCATGCTGGGCTCCGACATCGGCCACTTCGACGTGCCCGACATGCGGCAGGTCGTCGTCAAGGCGCACGAGCTCGTGCGTGACGGGCTCCTCGACCTCGATGGATTCCGCGACTTCACGTTTGCCAATGCAGTACGGCTCCACGGCGGGATGAACCCCGATTTCTTCACGGGGACGGTGGTCGAGGCTGCCGCAGCCGAGGTGCTCGGCTCCCCCGTCAGCGCGCCGGGGCGCTGAACCGCTCGACCAACTGGTACTTGAGGATCTTGCCGCTGGCATTGCGAGGCAACTCATCGACGATCTCCACGCGCTCGGGGACCTTCTGGTTCGCCAGGCCGGCTCGGCGGCAGTGCGCAGCGATGGCGGCGAGCGTGATCGGGCCCGACTCCGGGCCGTCCGTCCGTTCGGCGGCAGGTCCGTTGCCGGGGCGTCTCAGGACCACGACTGCGCAGCACAGCTCGCCGAGGGCGGGGTCGGGGAGACCGATCACAGCGACGTCGGCGATGGCTGGATGGTCGTAGAGGACGTCCTCGATCTCCTTGGCCGAGATGTTCTCGCCCTTGCGGATGATGATCTCCTTGAGCCGTCCGGTCACGACGAGGTTGCCCCGCTCGTCGAGACGGCCGAGGTCACCGGTGCGGAACCAGCCCTCGTCGTCGAACGCCTCGGCATCACGACTGCCGTCGAGGTATCCCCGGCACACCTGCGGGCCCCGAGCCCTGATCTCGCCGACGCGCCCGGTCGGACAGCTCTGCTCGTCGGGGCCCACGATGCGCACCTCGGCACCGCCGATGGGGCGGCCCTCGGTGAGTGCCCGGTCGTCGTCACGATCGTCGACCGAGCTGACGGTGAGGAAGGGCACCTCGGTGAGCCCATAGCACGACAAGGCGCCGGAGCAACCGAGCTCGCGCTTGAGCTCGGCGTGCATGGCGGGCGGCTTCGGCGCCGCGCCGGTCATCACGGCCCGCACCAGCGGGAACAGCGGCTGCGTTGGATGCCGTCGTTGCTGCTGGAGCCACACCAGGGCCAGGGGTGTTCCCCCGGCGGCGATCGTGATGCCGTGGCGGGCCAGGAGCGGCGGTGTGTGTTCGGGGTCGAACTGCTCGACGGCCACGGCGCTCGCCCCGCTGAGCAGCTGGATGACCAACATGCCGATCCCGCCCACGTGGGTGAACGGGAAGACCATCGGATACCGGTCGTCTTGGGTGATCCGGTAGGCGTCGACCACGCCGGCCGATCCGGCGAACAGCGAACCGTCGGTGTGCAGTGCCCCCTTGGGCTCGCCGGTGGTTCCCGAGGAGTAGAAGATCCAGCGGACCGGATCGGTGCCGTTGGCTCCCGGATCGCCGGAGCGACGTGCGCCTTCGATCGTGGTGTTGGTGTGGGTGGCTTGGTGGGTGGCCCGGGCGATCCAGCGGTCCGTCGCCCGGTCGGCCTCATGCTCGGCCTCGGCCTCGGCCTCGGGGAGCTCGTCGTCGCACACGAGCACCGAGGTCGGCAGGCCCAGATCGTCGATGATCCGTTCGGCGAGCTGCAGATACCCGAAGCCGCGCCAGGTGCTGGGCACGACGACGAGCGCCGGTCGCACCTGAGCCAGGATGAAACGCACCTCGCGCTCGCGGTAGATCGGCAGCATCGGAACCTGAACGGCGCCCAGCCGGGCCAGCGCCCCGACGAGCACCATCGACGAGAGCCGCGTCGGGAGCTGCCAGGCCACGGGCGTGCCCACCCCGACCCTGTGCTCGACGGCGAGCGCGGCAGCGACACGTTCAGCGCGATCGCGGAGCTCGAGAAAGCTCAGGGTGCGGTCGCGTTCGTCGATCGCGAGGACCCGGTCGGGCGTGAGCACCGCTCGCCGCTCGATGAGATCCCACAAGGTGTCGGGGTTGAGCGGGGTGGTCATCGGAGCGGCCCCGAGCCTCGAAGCATGCACGCTCCCCGATCGAGGAGCACCGTGCCGTCCTGGTTGACGACGCGGAACTGCACGGCGGTGGTACCGAGGTCCGTGACCCGACCGGTGTCGACGTGCCACAGCTGGGTGGTCAGCGTGTCGCCGTTGTAACCCGCACCAGCGAAACGCCCGGAGATGGCCCGCAGCGCTGCGGGGTCGCCAGCACCGAGCTCGTGCACGATGGCGCGCGCCGCGAACCCCATCGTGTTCTGGCCCATGAGGATCGGCTGGCGGTACCCGGCCTTGTGGGCGGTCTCGGTGTCGAAATGCATGGGGTTGCGGTCGTTGCCGGCGTAGCGGTACAGCAGGGTCTGCACCGGTGACGTGGTCACGTGTACCTCGAGGACGGGTGGTCGGTCGGGGATCGGCGGCGGTCCACCATCGGCCGGACCTCGCGCGCCCCCGAAGCCGCCGGCGCCGATCACGAAGATCCCGGTCGCGGCCCTGAACATGCGTTGGCCCGATCGGTTGTCGGTGGCGTCGGTCTCCAGCACCACGAGTGCGCCCGACCCCTTGTCGTAGATCGCGGCGATCGTGGTGACGGTCGTGACGTCTCCCTGAGCGGGGACGGGTCCGAAGAGCTCGAGGCTCTGCTCGCCGAGAACGAGTTGGTCGCGGTCGTAGTCGCCGGTCGCCATCGCCGGGTCGGGCCACGTCGAGGCATCGGCGGCCAGCACTCCTGACAGGACGAAGGTCGGGTACACCAGCTGGTCGCGGCCGCCCGGCGTGTCGAGGACGAACGCCTCGTCGGCGGGACCGGCGCCGACCGCCACCGCGTAGAGCCCACAATCGCTCGGGGCCCACGTGTGGCGGCCGGGACGGGAGCTCAGCCCCACCCGATGCAGGTGCATGCCCATGCTTCCCCCAGAGGTGTCGGCGCTGGAGCCGAGCGTCCGCCTCACGATATCGACGCCAGTGACGGTGGCGCTCGTGTCGCAGCCAGCGGTAACCAGCGACCGCCAGGGATGGCCGGGGATGGCCGGGGATCGCCAAGGGTGGCCAAGGGTGGCCCGGGATGATGCCGCTGATGGTCATCGCCGACGGGGCCCGACGAGCCCGGTTAGCCTCGGCGCTGTGGACGACCTCGGCCGATCCGGATGGCGCCGTGAGGATCCGGCGCTGGTCACCGGGCGGGGCCGCTTCGTCGCCGATGTCGACGATCCGTCGCTCGCCGATGCGCTGCACGTTGTCTTCGTCCGTTCACCCGTGGCGTCGGGCAACATCGTGAGCATCGATCTCGGGGCGGCTCGAGCGGCTTACGGTGTCGTCGGGGTGGTGTCGGCCGGTGATCTCGATATCGGACACTTACCGCCCGTTCTGGCGATCTTCGATCCGAGATTCAGCGTGCCGCCATTGGCGACCGACGCCGTGCGCTACGTCGGCGAGGCAGTCGCCGCCGTGGTCGCAGCCACGTCGGCGACTGCCGAGGACGCGGCCGAGCGCGTGATCGTCGACATCGCTGCTCTCCCGGTGCCTGTCCCTGGCGATGCTGACGTCATGCGTGTTCTCACGGTCGGAGAAGCTGCCCCTGCCGGCTCGCCCGAGCTGTTCGACGGGTGTGACGTGGTGGTCGAGGTGGCCACGAATCGCCCGAGGATCGCGCCGTGCCCCATCGAATGCCGGGGCTCGGCCTCTGTCGTGGTCGATGGGCGGTTGCACCACTGGACCAGCACCCAGGCGCCGCACGGGGTCAAGCGCACGCTCCAGGCCGTGTTCGGTCTCGACGACGACGCGGTGCGGGTCGTGGCCCCTGAGGTCGGAGGAGCCTTCGGATCGAAGTTCGGGGCGTGCCCCGAGGAGATCGTGGCCGCCTGGCTCGCTCGTCGGCTCGGTCGGGCCGTGCGGTGGACGGAGTCCCGGCAGGAGTCGATGCTGAGCCTGCACCACGGTCGGGCGCAGAGCCAGGTCGCCCGTCTCGGCGGCGACCGGGCCGGTCGCCTCGCGGCGTACTCCCTCACCGTGCACCAGGATGGTGGCGCCTACGCCGATCTGGGGGCCTATGCGCCCGATGCGACACTCCGGATGACAACTGGCGTCTACGACATCCCGTGTGCCGTGGCATCTTCGACCTCCGTGCGCACGAGCACGGTGCCCGTCGGTGCCTACCGAGGAACGGGCCGGCCGGAAGCGACGGGTGCCCTCGAGCGCGCCGTCGACGTTTTTGCCAACGAGATCGGCATGGACCCGGTCGAGCTCCGGCGCCGGAACCTCGTGGGGGCTGCGTCGTTCCCCTATACGTCGGCGGTCGGCACCGTCTACGACACGGGTGACTACCGGCGAGCGCTCGACGCCGCCGTCGAAGCGGCCGACTACACCGGGCTGCGGGTCGAGCAGCAACGCCGCCGCAGCAACCCCGTCGACCGGCTGCAGCTCGGGATCGGCGTGGCCGTCTACGTCGAGTCGACGGCCGCGGGGCCCGGCATGGAGTTCGCCACGGTCGGCATCCGGGTCGACGGTCGGGCCGAGGTGCGATCGGGCTCCTCGCCGCACGGCCAAGGTCATCACAGCACCTGGGCGCTGATTGCGGCTCGGGTGCTGGGTCTCGACCCGGCAACGATCTCGGTGGTGACCGGCGACACCGATCTCGTCCCTGCCGGGTTGGGCACGTTCGCGTCGCGCTCGGTGCAGATCGCCGGCTCGGCCGTCTGGAGTGCCTCGGCTGCGGTGCTCGAACGGGGGCGCCTTCTCGCTGCGCAGCTGTTCGAGGCTGCGGTCGACGACGTCGTGCTCGATCCGACGCGTCACGGCTTCACCGTTCGGGGGACGCCAGCCCGGTTTCTCGGGTGGGCGGCGGTCGCCGCGGCTCCCGCTGCGTCCGCTGCGTCCGCGGAGTCCGACCCGCGGTCGCTCGGCGGGACGCCCGCCGGGATGATCGCCGAGACGAGGATGTTCAATGGCGCCATGACGTTCCCGTTCGGCGCCCATGTCGTCGTCGTGGAGGTCGACACGGAGACGGGCGAGGTCCGCGTGCGTCGGGTCATCGCGGCTGACGACGCGGGTCGCGTGCTGCACCCGGCGCTGTTCGAGGGCCAGGTCCACGGTGGGATCGCTCAGGGCATCGGCGAGATGCTCTTCGAGGAGTTCGTGTACTCGTCCGACGGCACGCCGTTGACCACGACGCTGGCCGACTACCTCGTCCCGTCCGCGGCCGAGCTGCCCCTCTTCGAGCTGGTGCGATCCGAGACACCAACACCGGGCAACCCCTTGGGCGCCAAGGGAATTGGCGAGTCAGGGACGATCGGTGCGGCCGCGGCGGTCCATAACGCGGTCTGCGATGCCGTGGCGCACCTCGGTGTCCGTCACCTCGAGCCGCCGCTGTCGCCCGAACGGATCTGGCGGGCGATCAGGTCGTCGTCGTCGGTGGGCCCAGTCCGGTGAGTCCCTCGAGGAGCGTCGGGTCGCGTCGGAGCTCCTTTCGGGCCATGGCCTCCCAGAAGCCGTCGAACGCAGCGGCGCCGAGTACGGCAGCGACGTCCTCGTCGAGGGCGGGGCCGCCGCCGAGGGCCTCCACCTGGAACGCCTGTCGGCAACGGTGCTCGAAGCACACTGCCCGCAGGTGGGCCTGGGCGAGGTCGTCGCCGAGCACGAACAGACCGTGACCCGCGAGGAGCGCGATGTCGGCGTCGCCCATGTCGGCGATCGCCATTTGGGCGGCCTCGGCGGCGGCGACCGTTCCCCGGTACTCGCGGATGATCGCCACCGAGCCTCCGCCGAGGCCGGAGGTCTGGTCGAGGATCGGCGGTAGCCGTTGGGCGTTGGCCCACAACGTCGCGAACCGGGGATGGTGGTGGATCGCGACGTTGACCCCGGGCCGGGCCCGGTGCAGCGCCAAGTGCAGGAGCACCCCGGGGGCTGGCGGCCAGCGCCCGCTCAGCACCGTGCCCTCTCCGTCGATCGTCACGACGTCGTCGGGCCCGAACTCGTCCCACAGCAGGGGCCAGGGGTTGGTGAGCAGCGACCCGTTCGGCTGACGGATGGTGACATGACCCCCGAGGTGATCATCGAAACCTTCGTGCCAGAGGGTCCGACAGAGAAGGACGACGTCCATCTCGGGAGTCATCGCCGGCAGCAGAGCGCCGACCCGGGGCCGCCATGTCGAACCGTCCATCGCTCACCCTCCGTTCGCGCGGATGACGCGCCACGCACCGCGCACCGTGGGGACGGGCACGCACAGGCGATCGGCCGCTTCGAGGAAGACACCGAGGCTCTCGTCGAGCTCCGTCGGGCGCCCGTGCACGAGGTCTTCGTGCAGTGACGGCCGGCCGAGTATCCCATCGGCGATCATCGTGGCGCCCTGGGTCATGACAGCCTCGACCGCGTCAGCGAACGACGCGGCCTCGATCTCGGCGAAGCGCGAGTAGGGAGCGAACCAGTCGTGCACCTGGTGGCCCAGGGCGCGGTATACGGCGAGGAGCTCGTTGGCCATGGTCACGTAGTGCTCTGCGCCGGGCCTCGTTGCGATGCCATGGGCGAACGCGGCTCCGGGCCGAAATCCCAGGGTGGAGGCCGAGAACCCGGCGACAAGAGCGATCTGGAGGAGCTTCTCCCACTCGACCGCGGTGATCTGCGTCGTCGTCCTCGTGGCGATGCCGGCCGCGCTGAGCATGGCGGCGATCTCCTGCACGCGCGTCGAGACCGTCGGAGAGGGGCTCAGGTCTCCCACGTAGGTCGAGGTGGGGGCGGTCGCCACGTGGCGGACCTCGCCGTCGCCGGTGACCGTCCCCGCCTCGGTGGTGCTGGCACCCACCACCCGGTCGTCGCCGATCCAGGCTGCGAGCTTCTCGTCCTTGGTCACCGAGTTCTGGAGGGAGAGCGCGTTCGCGGTTCGGTGGCGGAGCGAGTGGGCGGCGAGCAGGGCCGCATCGGTGTCGCGGGTCTTGGTGGCGAGCACGAGCACGTCGACCGATCCCTCGATCTCGGAAGGATCGGCGACGGCCACGAGGCGGTCACGGACCGTCCGGTCACCCCGGATGCCGGTCACGACGAGGCCTCGCGACCGGACGGCCTCGACGTGACGGGGACGGGCGACGAGGCTCACATCGACGCCCGACTCGGCGAGGCAGGCGCCGACGACCAGCCCCAGGCCCCCGGCTCCGATGATGCAGACGTGCACCGCGTCCTCCGTAGTTCTTGGTGTGCATGGTGTTCGTCGCGGCCGTGGTGAGCGTGGTGAGCGTGGCCCGGGCGCTCGGCGTGCGGCGTGCGGCTCGGCTCGCAAGGAATCAGGGAGCCGCGGGGTCCTTGGCCTCGGCGATCGAGTCCATGAAGTCGCCGCGGTGGCCCCAGAGCTCGCCGCGCCCGGTGTAGGTCCGGACGTTCCATGTGCGTTCGTCGATCATGAGTCCGTTCCAGCCCAGCTCGACGTTGAAGCCCCCGGGTGCGCCGACATAGAACGAGAGCATCGGGTCGTTGCTGTGTTGGCCCAGTGAGTTGACGATCGGGACCTTGGCGTCGATGGCGCGGTCGTAGGCCCGACCGACATCGGCGAGCGACGCCGCTTCGATCATCACGTGGTTGAGGCCGGGCCCGCCCGGGAGAGGAAGGTCGATCCAAGCGATGCTGTGGTGGCGTGGCGTGGCGTGAAGGAACACCGCACCGAACGGCCCCCACGCGAACTCGTCGGTGACCCGGAAACCCATGATGCGAACAAAGAAGTCGAGAGCGTCGCTCGACGACGGCACGACATACAGGGCATGGCCCATCCCCACCCCGTCGGTGACGAACCCGCCCCCGGCATGAGGCGCGGCGAACGGCGTCTCGTCGATCATGGCGCCGTAGAAGATCTCGTGGTGGTTGTCGAAGGGGTCGTCGAACTGGGCCACGTCGGCCACGCCGCGGGTGGCACGCAGAGCCTCGGATCCACGGCGGACCTTGACCCCGCAGCGCTGGAGCTCATCGACACCGGCCTCGAACGCCCCGCGGTTGGGGAGCTCCCATCCCGCATACATGAAGGCGTCCGCCTCGCCGGGATGCACCGCAACTCGCCAGCAGCGCTCGTCCATCCGGAACCACAGCGGACCAGGCTCGGCGGTTGGCGGACCGTCTCCGGGCATCAGTCCCATGATGTCGACGCCGAGGTGCCTCCATGCTTCGGGCTCCCGACTCCCGATGCCGACGTATCCCAGTCCCCGAAGCTCCATGGCCTCCCCCTCGTGTCGGTGTGTGTCTACTGCTGTGTCTGCTGTGTCTGGTGTGCCTGGTGTGCCTGGTCTGCCTGGTCTGCCTGGTGTGCCTGGGCTGGCGGGTCGGTGGGCCAGAGCTGGTCGAGGTGGCGGTCGGTGCCGGGGACGGTCGGAATGAACGGTGCGACGAGGAGTGCCCGCCCGTGCCCGCGCCTTTCGATGGAGGCTCCGAGCCCGTCGAAGTACACGTCCCATGCGGTTCGGGGGTCGTCCTCGAGGAACAGCGCCACCATGATCCGCTCACCGACCCCGGGGACGTCGGGCGCAGCGGGCGGCCACCACGGCTCCTTGGGGCGCGGGGTGAAGAGCACCGCCATGGCGACGGGCGAGCTGTTGGCCCCGAACTCATCGGGGAACACGCCGTCGCACAGCCCCTCGGCGAGATCCTCGAGGGGCGTCGCCGGTGTCCGTTCGACGACGAGCCAGACGAGCCCCGGGTAGCGGTGGTCGAGGGCCAACCACGGGGGCACGCCGTCGACGTCGCGTTCCCACGTCCCGACGAGGTCGTACGCCGTGGCGGTCTGCACGGTGCGCTCGGAGAACGTGCGCCCCCCAGCGTTGAGCTCGAGCATCTGCTCGGCGACCCAGCTCTGCTGGTCGGCGAGGCGGCCGTCCTGGATCCAGTAGGCCGTCAGGAACGATCCGGCTGTTGCCGGTCCGAAGGGCCCGCTGCTCGGGTAGCGAAGAGCCTTGAGATCGTGGGTCGCGATGAAACGCTGACCGGCAATGGTCCACGGCGCCATGATCGCAGCCGCATACATGTGATCGCGCTCGTAGTAACGGTGGAATGCGACCTCGTGGCCCCGCAGCGGATCGTGAAGGGCGAAGATCGCGGCACCGAGGTCGACAGGACGTGATCGCTGCTCGTGCATGGGCGGTCCGCCGATTCCGGTCAGTGGTAGATCGATGTGCGTTGGCCGACGCGCACGGTCGTCCCATGCTGATTCGTCCACCGGGACTCGTCGACGAGGAACAGCATCGTGCCGAGCTTGCCGGGTTTCTCGTAGGCGTCGATCAAGGTGACCACGCAGGTGATGGTGTCGCCGACGCGGATGGGCGCTCCATGCCAGCAACGCTGCCCCCCGTTGAGGCCTCGCCGGCCCGGCTCGGTCCCCATCCCGCGCATCCAGGGATAGGCATCCGGCCGGTGGTCGGGGTTCCAGGCGTAGGGATTGAAGTCGCGGGGGGCGACGAGCCCGCGCCAGGGTGTTGTTCGAGCGATGTCGTCGTCGACGAGATCGGGGGGAGGAGGTTCGGGGTACCAGGCCGCCAGGGCCCAACGCCGGATGTCGTTGGCGTCGACGGGCAGCGACCGCAGCGGAGCCAGCGGACGCCCGAGCCACGAGATCGTGACGTCGTCGAGGTACTCGCCCGGGCTCGGCGCGGGGATGGACGGCTGCGATGGCGGTGTCGGCATCTGTGCCGGCGCGTCGCCGAACAGGATGACCTGGGCGGAACCGGGCATCGTCTCGACGCCGCTGCCGTTGGTCACACCGAGCTCGAGGTCGACCAGGGTGGCGCCGGCGAGGGGCTCGGGCGCCGGGGTGACCGTCGTCGTCGTCGCATGGGCGCTCAGGACATCGCCCCGGAAGTTGAGGCCCCGGAACTGACAGCTGAACGAGCTGATGTCGCCTCGTCCATCGAGCCAGCTGTGGAGCATGGCGTGGACGTAGGCGATGCGCAGGTTGCCCATTCCGAAGACATCGGGCTGACCGGCGGCCCGGGCTGCGTCGGCGCTCATGTGCACATCGATGAACTCGTCGTTCACTGCCGCGTACCGGTTCCAGTTGGCGAAGTCGGTCACGCGGATGAACGGGGGGAGGCGTTCGCCGAGCGCTGTTGCGTTGACCACCGACCATCCCCCTGGAACCGTTGCCGCGGACGGCCATCGTCGGTCCTCGTTCTCGTCGGTGTCAAGCGTCCCGCTCGGCTGCCCTGCGTGCAGCGGTGGCTTTCCATGTGTGCCGCGCGCCACGATGGGGCATGGCGAACAGCGACGGGCCGATCGCGATCGGGATGCTTCCCCGATTCAAGCGGCAGTGCATCACCGACCCGGCGTGGGTCAGGGAGTTCGTGGAAGCGATCGAGGCATCGGGCGTCGAGTCGGTCTGGGGTGTCGAGCACGTGGTCGTCGCCGTCGACTACGAGCCCCTGTACCCGTACTCCGAAAGTGGGCGGATGGGCGACCATCCCGACACGGTCATGCCGGATCCCTTGGAATGGCTGGCGTTCGTGGCGGCGTGCAGCTCGTCGTTGCGTCTGGGGACTGCCGTGGTGGTGTTGACCCAACACAGCCCCGTCACGATGGCCAAGCGGGTCGCGACCCTCGATGCGCTGTCGGGCGGCCGCACGATGCTCGGGGTCGGGATCGGCTGGCAGAAGGAGGAGTACGCGGCGCTCAACGTGCCGTACGCCGATCGGGGACGGCGCCTCGACGAGTACATCGATGTGCTGCGAGCCTTGTGGGGCTCCGACGTGGCTTCCTTCCAGGGTCGGTACGTGCAGTTCTCGGGTCTTCGCAGCGAGCCCAAGCCGGTGCACGAGAACGGTGTCCCCATCGTCGTCGGTGGTTCGTCGATGGCAGCGGCACGCCGGGCCGGGGCTCGGGGCGACGGTTGGCTCCCCTATGTGATCTCGCCCGACGACTTCGGCCTCGGCGTCACCGAGATGCACGCCGTTGCCCGAGCAGCGGGGCGTGATCCGTCCCTGATCGAACTGACCGCATGGCCGACATCGTGGCGTTGGGGTGCCACCTTCGATGTCGTCCTCGCCCAGGCCTACGTGGACGCGGGTGCCACACGGCTGATCATCAGCGCTGACGAGGCGGCCGGGCCGGGCATCGATGACGTGCGGCGTCTCGTGGGTGAATACCAGGACCGGGTGTTGGCTCACATCGTGCACTGACGGTCAGCGTGGGATTCGCTGGGGCGCGGGGTCGCGCGCCCTGAGGGCCGGCTTCGACATCCGGTCTGCCTTGGCCAGGGTCTGGTCCTCCACGCCCAGAGCCGTCCAATCCCGAGGTTCGTGATGCTCACGCGCTGCGTGCGCATCCGAGGCTTGCGACGCGCCCGACGCTTCGCTGCCGCTGCCGCCGCTGCCGCTGCTTCCGCGCCG
>VFJJ01000116.1 GCA_009886115.1 Actinomycetota bacterium | reverse complement strand
TACGAGTCGGCCTGGTTGAAGCTGCACTACCCGGCCGAGTTTCTCGCTGGGCTGCTCAACGCCCAGCCGATGGGCTTCTACTCGCCGCACACCCTGGTGCGAGACGCCCGTCGCCACGGCGTGCTCACCCGGGGCCCCGATGTCAACGCGTCGCGGCGCGACTGCACCCTGGAGCCCCGCCGCGTCGACGATCCGGGCGGCCTGCTCGGCCAGCCCCGGGGCGGCTCGGGCCGGCGGGGATGGCACGCCGATCCGTCACCGCTGGCTGTACGCCTGGGGTTGCGCTACGTCCGCAACCTGGGCGACACGTTGCTGGAGCGCATCGAGACCGAACGCGAGCGGGCGCCGTTCGTCGACATGGAGGACTTCACCCGACGGACGGGCGCCCCCACGCCGGTGTTGGAGGCGTTGGCCACCGCCGGGGCGTTCCGCGAGTGCTTCGGGATCGGACGCCGCGAAGCCCTGTGGGCGGCGGGCGCCTTGCGCGACGCCCGTCCCGATCGGCTGCCCGGTCTCGTGCAGGGCCTGGAGGCTCCGTGCCTGCCGGGCATGAGCGAGGCCGAGGAGCTGGCCGCCGACCTGTGGTCCCTGGGCCTGTCGCCCGGGCGCCATCCCACCGAGCTGGTGCGTGACCGCCTCGACGAGTTGGGGGTGGTGACGGCCGAGGTGCTCCGGGGCATCCCGCACGGGCGCCTGGTGGAGGTCGCCGGGGTCGTCACCCACCGCCAGCGCCCCGAGACCGCGGGAGGGGTCACGTTCCTCAACCTCGAGGACGAGACCGGCCTGGTGAACGTGATCTGCGTCCAAGGGATCTGGAAGCGCTACCAGCGCATCGTCCGCACCCGAAACCTGTTGGTGATCAAGGGCGTCGTCGAGCGCCAGGGCCAGGTGATCAACCTCATGGCCGGCGTCATCCGCCCGTTGTCTGCAGTGGTCGGAACTGCCACTCCCATCCCGGTCACCCCGTCGAGAGACTTCCGGTGATGCCGGTCATCCCCCTTCGGGCGCCGTCGAAGGGAAATCAATGGTAGCCTTCTCCCATGGAAGCGAGCATCGATGGCGTCGGTCGGATCGTCGTGCCCAAGGCCCTACGTGACGCCCTCGGCCTGACGACCGGGACGAAGGTCGACGTGAGCCTGTACGGGGCTGGGTTGCAGGTGATCCCCGTGGGACGCACGGCCCGGATCGTGAACGAAGACGGTCGTCTGGTCGCGGATTCCGACACGGTCGTGACCGACGAGGTCGTCTTCGGGCTGCTGGAGTCGATCCGCCGGTGAAGCACGTCGCACTCGACACGAGCGTCGCCATCCCGCTGCTGCTCCGACGGCACACGTCTCACGCGCTCGCCCGCGAAGCGGTGCGGGACGCGACGATCTCGATGACCGTCCACTCTCTCGCCGAGACGTACTCGGTGCTGACCCGCCTCCCTGGCGATGCCCGGCTCGACCCACACGACGCCGCCCGGCTGCTGTCGTCGGGCTTCGCCCCCCCATTGACCGTCGATCCCGAAACGCTGGCCGATCTCCCGAACGTGTTGGCGCACCACCAGATCGCAGGTGGAGCCGTCTACGACGCCATGATCGCCCTGGCCGTCGTCGGAACCGACGTCACGTTGCTCACGCGAGACCAACGAGCCGCGGCCACCTATGCCTCGCTCGAGATCGCGTACGACTTCGTGTGAGTCGGGTCGCTCGGGTCTCAGCAAACCCCGATTGGAACAGCCACTCGGCGCTCCGGAGCGAGCTCAGCCCCACAGGGCCAGGTACACGAGGAGGGGGACGGCCAGGGCCAGGATCGTGAGGTTGTACGCCAGATGGGCCCGGGTCGACTCGGCGAGCGCGGCGTCTCGCGAGCGCGTGGCCCTCCAGGCGCCGAGATAGCGCTGGGTCAGGTAGCAGCCGCCGACGGTGAGGGCCAGCGCCGCGGCGATCGGGATGCCGACCACGGCATGCACCAGGCCGAACCACAGCGCCCGGCGCAGGTTGGCCGCGGTCGAGCGCGTCTCGGCGCCGAGGCGGAACATGCGCTCCTCGCTCTCGACGAGCACGGGGAGCGCGACGGCCAGCACCGGGATGAACACGAACGGGAGCCAGTCGAGCGCCCCGCCGCCGGCCGAGGTCGAGCCCAACGCCGGGTTGCCGTCACCGCCGATCGCGTACCACCAGCCGACGTCGAGACCCGGCACCTCGGCCAGCGCCACGTAGGCCGTCACCACGCCGAGCCAGACGGGCACGGCCAGCGCGAAGTGCCGAACGCGCAAGCCACGGAGGAGCCGAATGGTCCGGTGCCGGCGGTCGATGGTGATGCGAGCCGCCTTCACCAGCCGATAACCCACGAACGCCAACACGGCCACACTGAGCACGTCGGTGACCGTCAGCGCCAACGCCACGGGGCTCGAGCGTGTGATCACGGCGGCAACCGAGTCTCGTTCGAAGCTCCTCACGTAGCTCCGACCTGAGCGTCGATGCACGACCGTGCCCTCAGGCGGCAGCGGTCGTGGTCGTCGTCTCCGATGGCGGCGGAGCCGTCGTGGTGGTCGTGACCGTCGTGGTGGTGCTGACCGACGACGTGGTGGTGGCGACCGGCACGGTCGTGGTGACAGCGCTGGTCGTGGTCGTCGCCGGGGCCGTGGTCGACGTGGTCGTCGCCCCGACGATCACCTTGCGGCCGAGCATCCGATAGCTCGTCTCGAAGACCTCGGCGTGGGGTTCCCGTCCGGGGCGTGACACGGTGCGGACCCACCGGGCATCGAACGCGTCGTACGACCGCTCTTCGACGATCTCGATCTGGTTGTCGCTGAAGCTCGTGTCGACGGTGATCCGATCGACGGCCGGAACCTCGTTGGTGATCTCCGGCCCCTCGATGAGCACCTGCCGGCCTTCCTTGTCGCCGAAGAGCACCACGGTGATCGTGGTGGCGTCGTAGGCGCAGTGCACGAGCACCGGGGTCTCGAAGTCGTTGACCCACACCAGGTCGGGATGGGGCCACGACAGCGTGGCCTCGAGACCCTTGGGGTAGCGCGAGAGCCAGTACGAGTGCGGCTGGTGCTCGCGCAGGTCGTAGCCGCCCTTGAGCACGGCGTTGAACAGGGTGGTCGAGAACTGGCTCACGCCGCCGCCGACCTCCTCGACGAACTCGCCGGCATCGATGGCGGGGGCGGCGACGAAGCCCCTCGCCTCGGTGCGCTGCCCGGCCACGGTGTTCAACGAGAACGTGTCGCCCGACATGACGACGGTGTCCTGCACCAGGTCGCACATGCGGTGGATGTTCGTGACCCGGGGCTCGCCGGCCGGGTGGATCGTGGTGAATCGGGAGATCTCCTCCTTGATGCCCAAGGCGGCGAGCTCGTCGGTGGTGGTTTCGGCAGGGATGTCGGTGAACGTGGCGGTCACCTCGGTGGCGCCCGAGCTGAGCGCAGCGGCCAGCGCCACCACGTCGAGGCGCCGTCCGGGTTGCGATGCGAGCACCACGGCCTGCCCGGAGCCGAGATCGATGCTGGCGTTGCGGGGCAGGGCTTCGAGGGCGCTCAGGTCGTTGCCGAGGACGGTCTGCAGGCGCGTCGGGTCGACCACGACCGCGAGCCCCGTCCCGCGAGGCGTCACCACCAAGGTCTGGGCGAGGTCCTCGGGGAAGAGCGGCAAGACCACGCCGGGCGCCAGGATCGTCACCGGGCCGTCGAGCAACATCCGGGCCTGCTCGATGGCGGCTGCGATCGCGGCCGGGTCCTGCACGGCAGTGGCCTCGGCGACGGGGAGCGGTTGGTTCGACGTGACGCCTGTGCGCAACGCCACGACGGCAGCGTCGAGCGCGGCGGTCGCGTCGAGTCGATTGCCGACCTGGGGGTCGATGCCGACGACGATCGTCCCTTGGAGCTGGAGGCCACCACCACTCGATCCGCCGGCGACCTGGATCACCCAGCCGTCGACGACCGTCCCGAGCGCAGCGTCGTCAAACGTGACCGTGGGCTCGATGACGTCGGGACGGAACCGTCGGGCGACGAACCCGAACGCCTGGGCCAGCGGGTTCCCGCTGCGACCGGCCTGCGTGACGCCCTCGACCAGAGCGGGTTCATCGATGTCGAGGTACACAGCGGCAGGGTCGAGCACGAGCTGAACGTCGCCCGCGCTGAACGTGATGGGCTCGGTCTCGCGGCGGAGCACGTCGGCCACCAGCTCGGCGCGCACCTCGTCGATATCGCGCCGAGCCACCTGATGGCCGGGCGCCTCGACGCGGGGCAGCACCTGGCCACTCCAGATCAGGCGCTCGGCCATGATCCCCAGCGCCCACACAGCCGCGACGGTGCCCGCACCCAGTGCGAGCCTCCGAATCCTGCGGTCCACACAACCCCCTCGGGGCCCCGCCCCGTCCTGACCCCTCGTCAGAGCCGACAACGGTAGCGAACCCGAGGCAGCCTCTCGTGCACGTCGCCGGAGGGCGGGGACGGGGCCGGTCGGCCTGACCAGCTACCCTCGTCAGCCGTGCCGCCCCCCATCGACGAGACTACGGGCTCGGAGCTGTGCCTCCTCCAGGTCCACGCCCATCCCGACGACGAAGCTTCCAAGGGGTCGGGGACGGCCGCGCTCTACGCGGCCGAAGGCGTACGCACGGTGTTGGTGTGCTGCACGGGTGGCGAGGCTGGCGACATCCTCACCAAGGAGCTCGACACCCCCGAGAACCGGGCCGATCTGTCCGCCCTGCGGATGCGAGAGCTCCGGGAGTCGTGTGCTGCGCTGGCCTATGGGACGCTGCACCTCCTCGGCTACCACGATTCCGGCATGCCCGACACCGAGGTCAACCACCGCCCCGACAACTTCTGGAACGCCGATCTCGACGAGGCCACCGGCCGTCTGGTGCGCATCATCCGGGCCGAGCGCCCCCAGGTCGTGATGGCCTATGGCGACGACCACTCGCGCTACCCGCATCCCGATCACATCCGGGTCCACGACGTGTCGGTGCGGGCATTCGAAGCGGCTGGCGATCCCGATCGCTACCCCGAAGCCGGTGAGCCCTTCCAGCCCGTCAAGCTCTACTACATGGGCTTCTGGTCGAAAGCCCGGATCCTCGTGCTGCACAAGTGGTTCTCGGAACGCGAGGGAGAGAACCCCTACGACCGGTGGATGGAGCACATCGACACCTACGAGGAAGCGACGCTCACGACACGTATCCACGTGGGTGAGCACCTCGAAGCCCGCCGCCTCTCCCTGCTGGCGCACCGGACGCAGGTCGATCCCAACGGGTTCTGGATGCGCATGCCCGACGAGGCCACCAAGGAGCTGTTCCCCTGGGAGGAGTTCATGCTCGCCCGGTCCCTCGTCGAGACCGGTGTGGCGGCGGGCGAATGGGAGACCGACCTCTTCGCCGGCCTCCGCTCGCCCGTGGGTCGACGACGGTCGTGACGGTCGCTGCGTTGTCACTGCTCTCGCCCGACTGGTTCGAGGCCTGGCGCCTGGCTCTGGCCGCAACCGACGTCGGCGGATCGGGCGCCCGTCCGTCGCTGCGTGTCGGGCTGCTCGTGTCGGGCGGTGGCACGTCGGGCGGTGGCACGTCGGGCGGGGGCACGTCGGGCGGGGGCATGGGTGACGTCGCCGCGACCCTGGTGCTGAACGACGGCCAGCTCGCCGATGTGGAGCTGGGAACGCCGGCACCCGACCTGCCCGTGAGCCTGAACGCACCATGGCCGCTCGCCTCGTCGGTGCTCTCCGGCGAGACGGCGGCCACGGTGGCGTTCATGCAGGGCAAGCTCAAGACCTCGGGCGATCAGGGCCTCCTGTTGGAGCTCCTCGAGTGGTTCGACCACCCCGCCCGCCGCGCCGTACTCCGGGAGCTGGCGGGTTCCCGAGCGGGCTGAAGCTGGGCGCCGTGGAGGGAAGCGACGCCTTCGTCGCTGTGGTGGCCGACGATAGCCAGGTGCTCGCCTACGTCTGCGACAGCGACAAGCTGTGGGACTACCTGACCGGCAGTCGTACCGGCGACACGCTCGCTGCCGAGGACGTGCTCGGGGAGATCGTTCTCACGGCGACGTTGACCGGCGATGCGGTCGGAGGTGCCGTCACCCTGCCTGACGGACAATCCCACGCCTTCACGGCCAGGCTGAGAACGGCTTCGGCCTCACCCTCACCCTCGCCGCATCAGCTCCCGTAAGGGTTTCCAGCCGATAAGGATCGCTCCCGCCCGCTCGACCAGGTCCGCGAGGGCCCGGTCGTGGCGGGCAGTGGCGTGGTCGTCGACCCGGCGGGCCCAGTCGGGACACGCGGCCCGGAGCTCCTCGGAGGCGACGGCGGGGCGAATGCGGATCTCGGTGACGCCGGGGGCGAGGTTGAAGACGGCCTGCTCGAATGCCCGGCGGGAGTCGCCCCGGAGCGTCACCAACTGGTCGGGGAACACCACGCCTTCCTCGGCGGCCAAGCGGCGCAAGGGGAAGCCGATCGCCTTCTCAGCGTCGGCGCCGGGCAGGCGAAGCGGGAGCCGGAAGTCGACGGCCAGCTCGAGCAGGGCGTCGAAGAACTCGGCCCGGGGTACCAGCGCCGACAGATGCGACGAGAGGTGCGACGGGTCGAAGCCCCATGAGATCGCCCGCTCGATCTGGACCCGTCCGTCGCGGCGCACCTCCTCGAGGTCGGCGTGGCCCCAGAGGTCGGTGACGGTGCGGGGGTATCCGCCGTCGCCGTCGACGAGCGACGGGGAGCGGGTGAGCGGCCCCCAGCGGTAGGTGTCGAACTCGGCGTTGAACGTGAGGTGCACGCCCACGTCCTCGCCCCGGTAAGCCGCGGCGGCGTCGCGGGCCCACGGGCACGGCACCATCAGCCCGGCGCTGGTAGCCAGGCCGTGACGGAGCGCGTCGTAGACCCCGACGTTGGCGGCATGCGTCATGCCGAGGTCGTCGGCCGTCACCAGCAACAGGCGGGCGTCGGCCCGATGCCCCAGCCGCTCGCAGAGGGAGCGCTCGGCGAGCGAGCTCATGTGACGCCAGCGTCAGGTTTACGTTGCACGACGGTGCTCACGGAGGCAGGCTACGTGACGAACCCCGAGCAAGAGTGAGTTGACCGGCACAGAGGGGGTACAACTCACTCCTGGTCGTCGATGTACGCACAGGACGCACAGAGGGAGCAGCCCATGACCGTCTTCGACGCCGATGGCCACGTCTACGAGCCGTTCGATGCGGTCTGGACCGACCGCATGGACCGCAAGAAGTGGGGCGACTGGATCCCGCACAAGACCACCGAGGAGCCCTACGAGTTCATCTGGTTGGGCGGGGAGCTGCGCGGCGGAGGCCGTGAGGTCACCGACGCCATCGCCGAGAAGGCCGGGCTCACCCCCCAAGGCGTGCGGGGCCTCATGGCGCAGCTCCGCACCCCCGGCGGGGAGGACCCGGTCGCCCGTCTGGCCGACATGGACCGCGACGGCATCGACCGAGTGGTGCTCTACCCCAGCTTCGCGTTGTTCTTCGGCCCGATCGATCCCATCAAGGCCCTGCGCAACACCGAGTTCGTACGCGACTGCCAGGCGGCGTACAACGACTGGATCACCGAGTACTGCTCGGCCGATCCCCACAGGCTGATCCCCACGGCGGCCGTCCCGCTGCAAGACGTCGATCTCGCGGTGGCCGAGCTCGAACGGGCCGTGAACCAGGGTCACCGCGGGGTGTTCGTGCGCCCGTCGGCCTACCTGTTCGACGGCGACACCGAGCTCCCGTTCTCGCACCACGCCTACGACCGCTTCTGGGCCGCGGCGTGCGATCTCGACGTACCGGTGGCCTTCCACAACGGCGTGCACATCGACACGCCCGGCGCCTGCTTGAAGTACGGGCTCGTCGCCAACTCGCCGAACACGTCGGTCACCAACATGCAGGTCGACGAGCTCCACGGCGGCTCGGGGCTGGGCCAGGCGATCGGCAACGCCGTCGACATGAACGTCACCCTCGGGCGTCTGCTGATGGGCGGGGTGTGCGAACGCTTCCCCCGCTTGCGGTTCCTGCTCCTCGAGGCCGGCGGCGGATGGGTACCGACCCAGCTCCAGCGGATGGACGAGCAGGTGAAGGCCTTCCCCCTCGAACGGCGTTGGCTCAACTCGCTGCCGAGCGAGTACTTCAAGCGCCAGGGCTACGTGAGCTTCGAGGCCGAGGAGTGGAACCTCGCCGCGTGCTCCGACTGGCTGGGCTCCGAGCGGATCCTCTGGGCCTCCGACTACCCGCATCCCGAGTACCACCCCACCGTCGTGGCCGAGCTGCACGAAGCCATCGAGCCGCTCACCGAGGCCGCCCGCGAGAACATCTGCTGGCGCAACGTCGTCACGGCCTACGGGCTCTCCGGGTAGACACTGCTCTCGATGCAGCCGCTCTTCGAAGGAACTCCCGATCTCGCTCGCATGCGCCGCGAGCGTCACGCCAAGCTCGTCGCCGCGATGGAGACGCAGGACGTCGACGTGCTCGTGCTGCTGGGCGAGAGCAACGTGCGCTACGCCACCGGGGCTCATGCTCCCGCGGCCGAGATCGGACGGGCGACCCTGCAGCGTCCGATCGCCGTGGTCACCGTCGACGGATGGGTGCCCCACGTGTTCAGTGCGTTCCCGGAAGGGCTCCCGCCCGAGCTCCCGCCAGAGAGCTGTCATGGGCCGCTGCCGGTCGAGCTCGGAGGCGGCGGTCTCGTCGACGCGATCTACGACGTGCTCGGCGGGCGCCCCGTGGGCGTCGTGGCGTTCGACGAGTACACGATGCCCCTGTACGCCGAGGTGTCGGTGTCGGGCCTCGAGCTCGGCGATGCGTCGGCGGTCATGGGCGCGGCCAAGCTGTGCAAGACGTTCGACGAGCTGGCCTGCATCCGCGAGGCGCAGCGCATCAACGACACGGCCATGGATGCCGTGCGGCCCTTGGCGCGTCCGGGGGTGCGCCAGACCGAGCTCACCGCGGCCTTCCTCCGCCGGATCCGCGAGCTCTGCATCTCGTCGAACTGCGTCGATCCCGTCTGGCAGGTGATGCCGGCCCGTGTGTCGTCGGGGCCGTATTCGACGACGGGCGACGTGGTGTTTCCGACGGCGACCACCGACCGCATCCTCCGCGAGGGCGATGTGATCTGGACAGATACCGGGTGTAACTGGAACGGATATGCGTCCGATCACGGCCGAACCTGGCTGGTGTCACGCGACGCCCGTCCCGACGCACATCAAGTGGCCCAGTATCAGCGGTGGCGCGCGGTCGTCGATCGGGTTCTCGAGGCGACCCGTCCCGGCGCCACGGGGGGCGATCTCGTTCGGGCCGCGTGTGTCGGAGAGGCGCGCCGACCCTGGCTGCCGCACTTCTATCTCGTGCACGGGATCGGTACCGATCCGGCCGAAGCCCCGTTGATCGGCACCGACCTCGGCTCGGAGTTCGACGAGTCGATCGTGCTGGTACCGGGGATGGTCATGGTGCTCGAGCCCGTCATCTGGGAGCACGGCCACGCCGGTTACAGGTCGGAGGACGTCGTCGCCGTCACCGAGACCGGCTGGATCGCCCTCAGCCACGACACCTACCACCCCTTCCCCGACGACTGACCCGTTCTTTGCGTCCACGACCGCGCCTGGAGCGGATCTGGACACAAAGAACGCAGCGAGGAGCGAGTTCCGTGCACCAGAGCTTCGGCACCATGACGTTGGAGGACGGGCCTTCGGTGGCATTCGACGCTGTTCGGGCCCTGCGTCGGTATCGGGTGCTGGCCGAGATGGAGGCACGGAACGTCGACGTGCTGATGGTCGGGCGCGGCGGAAATCCCAAGTACGTGGCCGGCAGCCGGGGGCTCACGCTGCTGGGGTCGCGGCCGTTCGCGCCCACCTGCGTGCTGGTTCGCCACACCCGCGACGTGCATCTGCTGTCGATCAGCGACGAGGGCGTGCCGCTCGAGATCCCGCACGCGCACCTGTTTCCCATCAGCTGGAACCCCATGAACCTGATGATGCGGCTGGCACAGATCCCGGGGACGACCGACGCCCGGGTGATCGCCGTCGACGGTCTCACGCCGCTGTTCGAGACCTTGCTGCACAACACCTTCCCCGACGCCGAGCTCGTCGACGGTGACGATCTCGTGCGCTCGGTCAGACGGATCAAGTCGCACGAGGAGATCGCCATCATCCGGACGGCCTGCGCGCTGGCCGAGGCCTCGCTCGCCGGAGCGCTCGACGCGCTCGAGCCCGGGGTGAGCGAGCGCGAGCTCCTGGGCGCGTTCGAGCACGCCATGGCCCGAAACGGCGTCACCACCCCGGGTCAGGAAGGCGCGTTCTGTGTCACCACCCACGAGCCGGCCGACCCGGTCTCGTTGGCAGGCGCCGCGCTGCGCCACATCCCGGGCGATCGCGTCGTGCGCGACGGCGATCTCGTGGCTCTGCACGCGATCGTGCAGTACGGGGGTTACGAGGGAGGCGTGGGCCGCACCTGGCGCGTGGGCTCGGGTGGCGCTAGCCCGTCGCCGGCCGAGGTGGCCCTGGCCGCCAGGGGACGCCGGGCCCTCGACGCCCTCGTGGCCGAGTGCGTCCCCGGGCGGGCAGCGGTCGCGTTCCGGCGGGCCTGGGAGGCCACGGGCGAGCCGCTCCCGGCTCTGCCGATCGTCACCGGTGTCGGGCTGGGGATGGAACCGCCGATCGTGGGCGTGGGCGGGCCCGGTTCCGGAGGCGAAGGTCGTTGGCTGATCGAGGAAGGTATGGTCCTCGCCGTGCAGGTCTGTGTGTGCGATCCCGGTGTGGCCACGTGGTTCGCCCGGGAGACCGTGGCCGTGTCCGACATGAGCCCCGAGGTCTTGAGCCGCTTCGGTTGGGGCCCGCTCGGGTGACCGCACCTCGTTGGGCTCGATCCGTCAGATCCGTCAGATCCGTGGTGGCGATCGTCGCCGTCGCCGTCCTCGCGGCGTGCAACGGGGACAGCGGTGGCGGCGGTTCTCCGAGCGGGTCGGGCTCCTCGACAGCTTCGACCGAACGGCCCGATGCCGGCTCGCCCGGCTCCTCGACAGCTGACGCCTCGACATCAGGAGAGACGGACGCGACCATCGACGCCGACGATCCCGAGGGCGCTGGGACAGACGCCACGGGTTCGAGCACCGGCTCGAGCGCGCCGGCGAGCGGATCCACAGGGGCCACGCAACGGCCCTGCCCGCCTGCTCGTGGCCGCGACGACGCCATCGGTGTCGTCGGGGGGACCGGTATCGCGCTGCTCGCCGATGTCACGGTCGAGAGTGACACCTGCGGCGACGTCGTCACGTTCGTCTTCGACGGTGCCACCTTGGCCGAGCAGCAGCCGGCGTTTCGCGTCTCGGTGGCCGAGCCGCCGTTCACCACCGACGGTGAGGGCCGTCAGGTCGAGGTCTCCGGGGCGTCGTGGATCGCGGTGCACTTCGAGGGCGCGTCCGGCGTCGATCTGTCGGTCGATCCGTTCGTCGAGACCTACACCGGCCCCGACGAGATCGTCCCCGACGGGTCGAGGTACGTGACCACCGTCCAAGAGTTGGGCGACTTCGAGGCCACCCTGAACTGGGTGATCGGCCTCGACGCGCAGCGCGGCTTCAGCGTGGCCTGGCTCGAGAACCCCGTGCGCCTCCAGATCACCATCGGCTGAGCACC
>VFJJ01000051.1 GCA_009886115.1 Actinomycetota bacterium | reverse complement strand
GGCTGATGTAGTCGAGCCCGGGTGAGTCGGTCATGATAGGAAGGTGGTTGGTGAGGACGCCCAGCGGCGCTTGAGTGCGTGCGCTGTCAGCGGCGGTGACCGGATCGGGTGGCGGTAGAGTCGCCACATGTCGGTTCAGCACACCTTCGACGGCCATGGGCGCTGGGATGGGCGGACGCTGAGCGAGATCGTGCCGCTCGTGGTCGACGAGGTGGTCGCCGCGGTCGACCCGCTCGAGGTGATCTTGTTCGGCTCGGTTGCCCGGGGTGACGATGGCCCGGACTCCGACATCGATCTTCTCGTGGTGTTCGATCATGTCGATCCGTCGGAGAAGCGTTCGCTGATGGCGCACGTGAGGCGCTCGATCACGACGGTCGCTCCGATCGACGTGCTCGTCACCGATGAGTCCGAGATCGACGCCCGACGAGATCATGTCGGCTCGATCCTCTACTGGCCGTTGCGTGAGGGCCGGTCGGTCTATCGGCGACCGCTTGCTGATGTCGGCTGAGCCCGGCGAGTGGATGGGTTTCGCCGAGGCCGATCTGGCGGCTGCGGTTCGGCTCATCGGTGGCCCGGATCTGCCGCCCAGGTTGGCGTGCTTTCACGCACAGCAGGCGGCCGAGAAGGCGCTCAAGGCCACGCTCGTCTGGGCGGGCACGCCGGTCCCCCGTACCCACGATCTCGTGGCTCTCGTGGACTCTCGTGCCTGACCGGGTGCGTTCGCTCCCGGAGAGCGTCGACCTGGCGCTGCTCGATCCGTGGGCGGTCGACGCGCGATACCCGGTGACATCCCTGACGTCACCATGGGCGAGGCGCACCTCGTGATCGACGATGCTGAGCAGATCGTGATGATCGTTCGGTCTGTGTTGCTGTAGAGCGTGGCGACCTGTGCCCTGTCGGACGACGAACGCGAGTCGACCCGCTCCCGGTCTGCTGTAGGGACGATGGCTCTACGCTGACGCGGTGCCGATGGTCGACCAGCCCGGCGAGGCCGGATTGATCGTGTCGCTTCCCGAAGAGGCGCTTCGTCGGGCGCACGGGAGTTGGGTGCTCGTAGGCTGCGGGTTGTGCTGCGGTCGGGGACGTACCGCCTTCGACGCTCGGAGGCGTGTACCGGTACGAGGGCTCGCGGGGCGGCAGTGGCGCAACATCGGCGCGTACTCCCTCCCGATCCTCGCGCCGGCGGGCGTCGACCGGCTAGGGCAGATTGCTGGTCGCTCGCGCCGAGACGGCGCGGCAGTAGCCATCGCCATGCACGCGGTGCAGGCCGGGGTCAACGAGACCTGGATCGCCGCGGGACGGGCGCCGTTCGGGATCGGCATCGGCCTGTCGACCGGCGAGGTGGCCGCTGCTCGCTCCGAGGAACGCCAGGCGACGAGATTCATTCGTCGCTGGCGCCTGATCGGGCAACGCTCCACCGGTCGCCGACGGGTTGACGATCAGACGGCAACGATCTCGATCAGGTGCTCGATCCCCACAAGATCTCCTGCGTTGCGGGTGTAGAGCCGGGCACCGTGGGCATGCGCTGTTGCAGCGATCATCAGGTCCATCACCCGGGATCGCGGTTGACGGCCGGTGATGGCAACCGCGGCAGCGAGTTGCCCATAGCTGGTCGCCACATCGTCGTCGACCGGGAGAGCGTCGAACTTCCGCTGGAGATCCGAGAGCCTTCGCAGTCGCTCCGCCCGGATGGCCGCGTCAGCGGTGACGAGCACACCGAAGTGCAGTTCAGCGAGCGAGGCGACGCTGATCGCAAGTTCCCCTTCCAGCTCGGGCACGTCAGTCGCGATCAGCACGCTGGTGTCAAGGAGTGCCTTCACCGCTGCGCTCCCACGGGTTCGCCACGGACTGATCGATCAGGTCACGGTCACGGTCCCAGTCCGGGTCGGATCGACCGGCGAACAGGTCCGCGATGTCGTCCCATCTCTGCCATCGACGGGGAGCGGCGGGAACCATACGGGCGGCGAGACGACCCGCGACCGTGATCTGGATCTCCTCTCCATCCTCGACCCGTCGCACGAGCTCAGACGCGTCCTGACGAAGTTCACGGAGGCCCACGGTGATCATCCCGCAAGTGTAGCACAAGTGCTATGCTGGCTGGGCAGCACCTCGGGGCAATATCTTGCGGCGACATCTCGGGCATCTTGGCGCACGTCGATGTAGGTACGAGAAGTGCGCGTCGATCCCACTCGGGTGAACAGGATGACGCCTTGGCGTTTGGTCGTGGCGTGCGCTGCACTGGTGTACGCACAACCGTTGCTCCCGTGGACCGTGCTCGGCACCGTGGCCTCGAACGCTGCGGGCGTGCTCCCCGCGGTGGTCGCTGTCGTCGCCGCGTGGCGGACGCCCGGTTGGCTCGCCGGCCGCCTCATCGCTCTGGGCTTGGTGGCGAGCGCCGTCGCCGACATCGCGTACTCGATCGTCCTCGGCATCGGGGTGAGCCCGACCGTGTCGTTGGTCGACGCCATCTATCTGGCGTACTACGCGCTGATGCTCGCGGGGATGGTGCTCCTCGTTCGCTCTCGGACGGGACAGCGCGACAGCGGAGTTTGGGGCGACGGGGTCGCGATCGCCGTCGCCGCAGCGTTGCTCTCGTGGCAGTTCCTCGTCGTCGACACCCGGCTGATCTCGGGCCTGCCCGTCCTCGAACGTGTGGTGTTGGCGGCCTATCCGATCGCTGACACCGTGCTCGTGGCCGGGCTGGCGTGGTTGCTGCTCGCTCCAGGGCGCCGGTCGCCGGCCCTCTGGCTCCTCGTCGCGCACTTCGCCTCCATGCTGGTGGCCGACGTGCTGTTCGCATTGATCGGTGACGCCGGAAGCCTTGGTGCGTACGTGGTCAACCCGCTGTACGGCATCGGGTATGCCTTCGCGGCCGGCGCGTTGATCCACCCGTCGGTCGCGAGCCTGGCCCGACCCGATCCACAGCCACGGGCAGCCGGCACCTTGCACCCGGCCCGGATCGCCTTCCTCGGGGTCGCGCTCTTCGTGGCCCCGATCGTCGCCATCATCGACAATGGGCGAGGCGGGGGGTTCAGCAACGGAGTGTTCCTCGTGGTGTCGGCCACGCTGACCGGCCTCGTGCTCGGACGGATGCGCTCCCTCGTGCGCCACACGCAGCGCGCCGAGGCCACACTGGCCCACCAGGCGACCCACGATGCGCTGACCGGGCTTCCCAACCGGCCGTTGCTGATCGACCGGCTCAGCCATGCGCTGGCCTACGCCCAGCGGCGACCAGGCCAGACCTGCGTCCTCTACCTCGACGTCGACCGCTTCAAGATCGTCAACGACACCATGGGTCATGCGGCTGGCGACCGGTTGCTCGTCGAGGTTGCCCGCCGGCTCGAGCGTTGCGGACGGGCCGGCGACACGGTGGCCCGCCTCGGGGGTGACGAGTTCGTGCTGCTCTGCGAGGATGTCGCGGGTGTCGACGAGGCCACCCGCATCGCCGACCGCGTCATCGAGGCGCTCGGCTCGCCCATCCCGGTCCTCGACGAGCATGCGCACGTCTCGGCCTCGGTGGGGATCGCGCTCCACACCGGCCCGACCGATACGCCTGAGAGCCTGCTACGCGATGCGGACGCTGCGATGTACCGCGCCAAGCGCGCCGGGCGAGGGCGTTGGGAGCTCTTCGACAGCGACATGCGGGTCAGGCTCGATCATCGGATTCAGACCGAGACCGCGCTCCGCCGAGCCGTCGAGCGGGACGAGCTGAGGCTCCTGTACCAGCCCCAGGTCGACATCCGATCCGGTGAGGTCGTGGGGTGCGAAGCGCTCGTGCGCTGGGAGCGGCCTGGCCACGGAACCCTGACCCCCGACCAGTTCATCTCGATCGCCGATGAAGTGGGCCTGATCTCCGAGGTCGGCGCCTGGGTGCTCGAGCGGGCCTGCCGTCAGCTCGCCCGCTGGAACGACGCCCGTCTCGACCAGCGGCCGATCACGATGTCGGTGAACGTCTCGGGTCGCCAGCTCGATCGGCCGGGATTCGCCGCGCTGGTCGCCGGCATCCTCGCCCGGTCGGGTGTCGACCCGACCTGCCTGATCCTGGAGATCACCGAGTCGGCGCTCATCCACGATCCGTCGAGTGTGTTGGCCCGCCTGGAATCGCTGCGCTCGACGGGCGTAGCGCTCTCGATCGACGATTTCGGAACCGGGTACTCATCGCTCGAATACCTGCGCCGCTATCCCCTCGACGAGGTCAAGATCGCCCCCGTGTTCGTGACCGAGCTCTCACGGCTCGGCTCAGACGCCACCATCGCAGCAGCGGTGATCGCGCTGGCCCGAGCTCTCGGTTACCGCTCGACGGCCGAAGGCGTTGAGACGGCCGAGCAGCTTGCGGCACTCGCCGCGCTGGGGTGTGATCGAGCGCAGGGATATCTCTTCGCCCGTCCGCTGCCGGTCGCCGAGATCGACGCGCTGTTTGCCCGCCGGGCTCCGATATCTGTCTGATTACTTGGTCGGTCGGTCGATTGCCGGCTCTCGGGTGGCCGCCCCGGCCATCGGTCAGGCGGACGCGGTGTCGCCGTCGGCGGTTCTCATCGCGCCGACCGTGTTCATGACGACCGGGGAGCGACGGGGCCGTCGTACTCCAACTGCAACACGCCGTAGGTTCGGAAGATCGCGCCGGGGAACTGCTGGGGCACGAAGCCGTCGGCGATGCGGAGGTTCGGCAGCCGCCGGTACAGCGTCTCGATCGTGACCTGTGCCTCCGTGCGGGCGAGGTTGGAGCCGAGGCAGTGGTGGATCCCCATGCCGAAGCCCAGGTGGCTCGGCAGGTTCTCGAAGTCGCGGTCGATCACGAACTCGTCGGGCCGGTCGAACGCCGCGGGGTCGTGGCTGCCGGCGCCGTAGACGTTGAAGACCCTGCAGCCTTGTGCGATGGCCACTCCGTCGAGCTCGGTGTCGGCGAGCGCGGTGCGGAAGAGGCCGTGGATCGGCCCATCGAAGCGCATGCCCTCGTCGACCGCCGACATCGACAGGCCGTCGAGATCGGACAGTAACTTCGCCTTCTCGGCCGGGTGCTCCTCGATGGCCTTCACCAGGTTCCCGATCAGTGTGGTCGTGGTGGTGTTGCCGGCCGAGAGCAGGAGGCGGATGATCGCCACGCACTCGGTGGGGGTGAACCGAACACCGTCGACCTCGGCGGTCATGATCGCGGTGATGAGGTCGTCGGGGTGGTCGCCGGCGTCGAGCGCCGCCTGCCGATCGGCCACCGTGCGGGCGAGGTAGGCGCTGAACGCGTTGAGATCGGCTTGCACCGATGAGCGGTCCGACAGCGATGCCGCTCGCTCGGAGACCTCGCTCCACCGGCGGAAGTCGTCACGATCGGCCATCGGCACACCGAGCATCTCGCAGATGATCTGCACGGGGAGCGCAGCGCCGATGGCGCTCGTCAACTCGAACGTGCCGCCGTCGACGGGGAGCCGATCGATGAGGTCGTCGGCGACGCGCTGGATGTGCGGACCGATCGCCTCGACTCGGGCGGGCGAGAACGCCGAGACGAGGAGTCGGCGCTGCTTGGTGTGGCGCGGCGGATCGGCGAACGACAGCACCTGCTCCTCCTCGCTGTACGACTCGACCGTGACCGTCGTGCCGTGCACGTTGGAGAACACCTTGTGGTTCCGCAGCACCTCGGTGATGAGGTCGTACCGGGTGATCTGGAAGAACTCCTGCTCGGGGAGCCGGACGTGCGCCACGGGGCACGTGCTGCGGTCGGCGGCCATTGCAGCCCACGGCGGATCGAGGTTCTCGGCGACCGGGTTGTACTCAGGCATGTCAGCTTCCTCCGGGTGACGGTGACGGTTGTGGTGACGGTGACGGTGACGGTGGTGGTGACGGTGGTGGTGACGAGACGGTGATGGCGAACCACGGGCAGGCCTCGGCCGTGCGGTCGAGGGCATCGCGGTCGACGGTTGCCCAGTCGACATCGCTGCGGACGTGCGCCTTGCGGTTGGTCACGACGAACACCTGAGGCATCGACTGCTGACAGTGCGCGGTTCCGCTGCACACATCGTGGTCGACCTGAACCATCACACGAGCGTTTCCGCCTTCAACATGCATATCTGCATGATAACATGCGGTTATGCCGAAGACGGTGCAGATCCGCGACATCGATGACGAGGTGTATCTCGCGTTGGCCCAGCGGGCCGCTGAAGCCGGGCTGAGCGTCCCCGAGCTGCTGCGACGGGAGGCGACCCGTCTGGCGAGTCGGCCGTCGGTCGAGGAATGGCTCGAACGGACCCGCCGTCGGCCCTCGGCCGTCAGTCGTGCCGAGGTGATCGAGGCGCTCGACGAGATCCGCGGCGAGTGGCCACACGCAGGTTCCCATGCTGGTGGTTGACGCCAGCGCGCTGTTCGAGGTTGTGGCTGACACGCCGTCGTCAGAGACGATCCGGGCCCATCTCGCCCGAGACACCGACCAGGCCGCTCCCCATCTCATCGATGCCGAGGTGCTGGCTGTCATCCAGACGCACCATCGCCGCAGTGCGCTCGATGACACCGCAGCGGCCCAAGCCGTCGACGACCTGCGAGCGTGGCCGGGAGAACGGTGGTCGCACCGACCGCTGCTCGCCCGGGCATGGGAGCTGCGGGCCAACCTCCGGGGCTACGACGCCCTGTACGTGGCGTTGGCCGAGGCTCTCGGCGCGACCCTGCTGACGCTCGACCGTCGTCTCGCCGGCGCCCCCGGTCCCCGCTGCGACTTCCTCGTCCCGGCGGCCGAGGCCTAGCGGAGCCCGTCGTCGTGCTCGGTTCAATGGTCGGCTGCCACCGATCTACGCTTGATGTCGCGAGCGACGGTTGCCAGGTAGCGGAAGGCGAGACCATGGACATGCGCGTGCCCGGGGGATCGTCGTAGTTCGCCAACCTCTTCGACGGGGGCGACTTCCTCGAGGCGGCTGGTTCGGGCGGCGGCCAAGGCACGACGCGGCGCTGGCCGTGATTCCGGGTCGTCGGACGAGCGCCCGTCAGGCTGGCTCGCCCGGGTCTTTCGGCGCTGAGCCCGTCAGCCCGCCACGGCGGTCCGGTCTCGGTCTGGGCGATGGTGGGGATGACATCGGCTCGTTGGCGCCCCACGCTCGATCGGGCCCAGGCTGTGCCCTCATGGCTCTCATGGAACTCACCGCAGGAACTGTCGTGGCGCGCATCGACCCCGTGCGCGGTGGGCGGCTCGCCTCGCTGGTGGTCGCCGGCGAGGAGTTGCTGGCTCCGCGTCTCGGCAGCGACGACCTGTCGTGGGGTTGCTACGCCATGGCGCCGTGGGCCGGGCGACTCCGGCACGGGGAGTTCGTGTTCCGCGGCGTGCACCACGCAGTCGAGGTCGACCATCCGCCGCACGCGATTCACGGGCTCGGTCACCGTGCCGAGTGGGAGGTCTTTCGTGACGGCCAGCTCGGGCTCGATCTCGACGGCCGTTGGGCCTTCGGCGGACGAGCCGAGCAGCGGTTCACGCTGCGGGCCGATGCGATCGACCTCGATCTGAGCGTCACCGCAGGGAAGGAGCCGATGCCCGCCGTGCTGGGCTGGCATCCGTGCCTGCGCAGGCGTCTGGACCAAGGCACATCGGCGGTTGTGAGCTTCACGCCCGCCTGGATGCTGGCGCTCGACGGCGAGGGGATCCCGACCGGCGAGCGGGTGGCGCCGGGCCCCGGGCCCTGGGACGACTGCTTCGAGGGCGTGACCGAGGCTCCTGCGCTCCGGTGGCCGGGTGCGCTGTCGCTGAGACTCGAGTCGAGCTCCTCGACCTGGGTGGTCTTCGATCGTCGAGACGACATGGTGTGCATCGAGCCGCAGACCGATGCCCCGGATGCCTTCAACGCCAGCCCTCGGATCCTCGATCCGGGCGAGACGTTGTCGCTCCGGCTGACCATCCGCTGGAACATCGATCCGGTCCACCCGAGCTGACGCGTGCTCGCCGGCCCCTCGCCGGCCCCTCAGAAGCGCCGTCAGCGCTCGTCAGCGCTCTTCGGCGTCCTTCGGCGCCGAGGGGCAGACCATGATCTTGCAGTGCTCGGCCGGATCGGCCAGATCCCGAAAGGCCTGCGCCACGCCATCGAGTCCCACGCTGGCGGTGATGAGGGGCTCGAGGTCGACAGGCGCAGCGGCAACGATGGCCAACGCCTGGTTGTAGCTGTCGGGCGGGCCCGAGAGCACGAACTCGAACGTGAGATCGCGCCATTGCGCCAGCATCGGCCGGAAGCGGTCGGGGGGCATGCACGCGCCGAGCACGACCACGGTGCTTCGACGGGGAGCGGCCACGATGAACTGGTCGATGAGGCCGGCGACACCGACGCAGTCGAACAGCACCGGCGGATGCCCGCTGTCGGTCGGTAACCGTCCCATGGCACTCGCCAGGTCTGTCGTTCCCGGGTCGAGCACCTCATCGGCGCCACAGTGCTCGGCGAGACGTCGGCGCAGCGGCGAATGGTCGGCAGCGATGATCGGCCCCAGCCCTGCCCGACGCAGAGCCAGGATGGTTCCCAGCCCGATGGGACCACAGCCGGCGACGTACGCGGCCCTTCCCGCTTCGGCGCGCGAGCGCCAGACCCCGTTGATGCCGACGGCGATGGGATCGGCGAGCGCGGCGTGCCGGGGGTCGACATCGGCAGGGACGGGGATCGCCACGTCGGCGGTGATCACCATGCGCTCGGCGAAACCACCGTTGTGGTCGTTGGTGTAACCGACGCAGTGGACCCCGTCGGGCTCGATCACGATCGGCATCCCGACGAGCACGTCGCCCGTCCGCACCGAGGTGACCGACGGGTGCACGTCGAGCACCCGGGTGCACATCTCATGTCCCATCACGAGGTCGCGCTCGGGCCGGAACCGGAACAGCGCATCGCCGGAGATGGCTGCGGTCTCGGCGAAGTCGTCGGTGTGGGCCAGCGCGTGGAGGTCGGAGCCGCAGATCCCACAGGCCAGCACCTCCACGAGGGCCTGGCCCGGACCCGGCGTGGGCTCGGCGATGTCGTCGACGACGAGCTGCCCGCTGCGCATCACGACTGCCCTCATGGCCGCTCCTCTCGCCGCCTGGCCGCTCGCCCATTGGAGCCTACGCACGAATGGGATCTCAACATCGGGGGCGGCTGGTGAAGGTCTTGCCCTTGGGACTGGTGACTTGGTAGGTGGTGTCGGGGAGGATCTTGGCGTGCCATCCGGGTTGGTGGCGGAGCCAGTGGTGGCCGGTGCAGAGGAGTCGCATGGTGTTGATGTTGGTGGTGCCGCTATGGATCCACTCGGGTTCGTGATGGGCATGGCAGCGTTTCGCGGCGATGGTGCATCCGGCGGGCCAGGTGCAGTGCCGGTCGCGGAGCAGTAACGCGTTCCATTGTTCGGGGGTGGTGGTGCGGGTGGCTCGTCCGTAGTCGAGGATCACGCTGGGTCCGTTGGTGATGACCCGGTGGATGTCGGCGTCGCAGAGCAGGCGTTCGATGGTGGGCCGGTCGAGGGGGAGCCCTTCGATCGTTTCAGCCCGGCCGGCCTGGCCGTGGAGCCAGGGGAGGTCGACGACGATGTTGATGTGGGGCCGGTTGCGCGGCTTGGCGGTGCCGTGGTCGTGGTGTGCGAGGAAGGACCGGCAGATCTCGACGAGCGCGTCGGCTCGTCGTTCGGATCCCCAGCGGCCACCGGGCCCGTCGATGTCGCGGTCGATGTCGGGGAGTGTCGCGAGGTCGATGGCCTTGTCGATGATCGTGCCGCCTTCGGGGCCGAGGTTGGCGTCGAGGCGCCAGTGCCCATCGAAATGGGCCGAGAGGTGCAACGACTGCACGACCGGTTCCGGCTCGGGTTCGGGCCGATCATCGGGATGAGCATCCGGCCCCGGGTCGGGTTCGGGTGTCGGGTTCGGTTCGGTGTCGATCTGCTGGTTGGCGAGGTGCCGCCAGCGGCGCATCGCGATCATCGTGTCGTACGCGGTGAGATCGGCGAGCCCGGCGATGATCTCGGTCTCGTGCTCAGCGAACAACGCGACCAACCGTTCGTTCGAACCGACGAGGTTGACGATCGCCGTGACCTGACCGGCCGAAAGTCGCCCGGACTCCCACGCGGAGGTTGTGACCGGCCAGCGTCGCAACCGGCGTGCCGTCCTGAGCGTGCGAGCGGCTTCGGCTTCGTCGAGGCGGGCCTGGTTCTGGAGCCAGGCCCGGGTGCTCAACGCCCCATCGGCCACGCAGCCTCGCTCGGCGTCGAGTCGTGACACAGCCCCGGTGAGCACACACGACAGATGGTCACGAACCGAGAACCCGGCCGCGATCAGGTCGGGGTCGGCGGTGACGTCGAGCCGTTCGAACCAGGCCGCGAACTGCCCACCGAACTGCTCGCCGAGCTCGTCGCCGGATCCTTCACCCCACCCGAACATACATTCGATGCTACACCGATACCCCAATGAACACAAGGGAATTCCGACGATCTGGCGAAGAATCTCGCGCAGCTCGTAGCCTGCAGGCGGCCACCTCGGCCATCGACCAACGGGGGAGCAGCGATGCGTGCAGCCGTCCTGAACACCGTCCCCGGTCGGCTGGACTGTTCGCCACCGAGAAGCGGATCCAGGGCTCGCTGATGGGCTCGAACCAGTTCCGCTCCGACATGCCGGCCTACATCGAGATGTATCTCGACGGCCGGCTGCTGCTCGACGAGATGGTGTCGGCGCGCCGTCCCCTCGCCGAGATCAATGAGGGCTACGACGCCATGCGGGCCGTCACCGTCGCCCGTACCGTCATCGACTTCTCGCTCTGACGGCCGTCCAAGGAGGCCATCCAATGCAGGTGCACGAGTACTCGTTCATCATCGATGCAGCGCCGTCGGAGTTGTGGGCCGCGACGCATCCGGTCCATCCCAAGCTGGGGCCGGGCGAGAAGCGGGTGATCGAGCACGGCCCCGTCCGCATCGAGATCCTCCACGAGGGTGACGAGCACGGTGACGGCCTGGTGCGCCACTGCTGGTTCCGGGTGCCCCGGTATCTGCTCTCGGGTGGACGGGCCCAGTCGTGGGAGATGGTCAGCGAGATCGTGCCCGGCGTGTCGTCGAAGTACGACGCCATCGGCAAACCCTTGTGGTCACAGGCCGAGGGCCGGCAGCGTTACGAGGACCTCGGCGACGGCAGCACCCGGGTGCACTTCCGCGAGACCTACCACGTCTTCAACCCGATCATGCGAGTGCTGCTCGAACGTCGGGTGCACCGCTTCATCTCCAAGGACAACGACAAGCTCGTCAAGGCCGGCCTCGAGATGGCCCTGAAGGCCCACCGAAAGCGGGCCGGGGCTTCGAGCTGAGCTCCGCCACCCGGGCGCGGTCGGTCCCGCCTGAAGCGACTCCGAGCAGTGGGCAGTTGGACGTGCCCTGTGACGTCGTCGTGCCCACCGCTCGGCCGGGGTTGTGTCCGATCACCGATGCGGGGTGGTGTCCGCCCGCACGGGCTTGTCGGACAGTGAGCGGCGTAGGGTTGGGGAGCAGGCGGGGGCCGATCAGGGCGGCCCCGACCACCAGACCGAGGAGGACTCTCCCACGATGGCGACAGCACCGAGCAAGGCGACGGATCGCTACACGATCATCACGGCCGACAGTCACGGGGGTGGGAGCCACGCGGCATACCGCGAGCACCTCGACCCGGCGTTCCTGGACGACTTCGACGCGTGGCGGGGGAAGTACAAGAACCCGTTCAAGGATCTGGGCGACAACCGGCGGTTGCGCAACTGGGACAACGAGATGCGCAACAGCCAGCAACTCGCCGACGGGGTGGTGGGCGAGGTCATCTACCCCAACACGGTGCCGCCGTTCTTCCCGAGCTTCGTGCTCTTCGCGGCGCCACCGCGGCCCGAGGACTACGCACATCGGCTGGCGGGGATCCGGGCCCACAACCGGTGGCTGGTCGAGTGGTGCAATGAGTTCCCTGCGCAACGGGCGGGTGTGGGTCAGGTGTTCTTCAACGACATCGACGACGCGCTCGAGGATCTGCGTTTCATCAAGGACAACGGCCTGCGCGGCGGGGTGCTCATCCCGAATGTTCCGCCCGACTGCACCTGGGTCAAGCCGCTCTTCGACCGGTACTACGACCCGTTCTGGGTCGCGGCCGAGGAAATGGGTGTTCCCGTCAATGCCCATGGGGGGACTGGTGTTCCCGACTACGGCAAGGAGCCGGTGGCGCAGCTCCTCTACATCACCGAGGCCCACTTCCACTCGCAGCGCCCATTCATGCACATGCTCATGGGCGGTGTGTTCGAGCGGCATCCGAACATGAAGTTCGTGATGGCCGAGATGGGCTGCGCCTGGCTGCCACCGCTGCTGCGTCGGCTCGACGCCACGCTGGCCTCGATCCGCGACACCGGCGAGACCGGCGAGATCAAGTACACCAAGGAGCACATCCTCCCGCAGTCGGCCACCGACTACTTCAAGCAGAACTGCCATGTTGCGGTGTCGCAGCCCTCGTGGGCCGACGCCGCCGTGCTCGACGAGCTCGGCATCGAGCGGTTCATGTGGGGGAGCGACTATCCCCACGACGAGGGCACACACCCGTTCACTCGCGAGCACCTGCGTCAGCTCTTTCACGAGCGAACGCCGGCCGAGCTGCACCAGATCCTGGCCACCAACGCCGCCGAGATGTACGAGTTCTCGCTCGACTCGCTGGCCCCCATCGCGGCTCGGTACGGCCCCACGGTCGACGAGCTCGCCACGCCGCTCGACGGTCTTCCCGACGGAGCCAACTCGGCGTTGAAGAAAGGCCTCGCCGGCGCGGTGGTGTAGCCCGTTTCCGGCACGTGTCGTGGACGGCCATGGCCGGCCATGGACGGCCACGTTCGGCTGTGGACGGTCATGGCGAGCGTCGTGTGGGGCCGCCGGGACTACGGTTCGTGTCGTGACCTCGGCGCGCACAGGCCGTGCACTGAGACGGGTCCTGGCGGGCTCGGTGATGGCCGTCGCCGTCTCGGGCTTGGTGGCGGTATCGAGCGCTCGGCCGGCCGGTGCCGAGATCTCGGAGCGATGCAGCGCCAGCATCGACGGGATCGACGTGGCCGGCCGCTCGGCCGACGACCCCGGCCAGGCCGTCGAGGTCGACCAGGACGCGACCGTCGAGATCGTCGTCGAGTCCGATGCGATCATCGAGACGTACACGATCGAGCTCGAGTTCGCGGGCTTCCGGTGGCAGGTGGCCGAAGGCGAGCCGGGCTCCATCATCTGGAGCGACCGCATCGAGGTCGGCGACTACTCCCGCTTCGGAGTGGGGCTCTACAAGGTGCACGCCACCAGCACCGGACCCGGGGCCTGTGAAGGTTCCGTGCTCGTGAAGGTGGGCGGCAACCCGCTGGCGACCGTCGCCGGCTGGGCCGGCGTCGTGCTCGCCGGGCTCGGGCTCGCCGGTGTCGCAGCCGGAACACGGCGTGCGGTCAGGGGCCGGAGCCGCGGCCGGTCGCCGAGCTTCGACCCGCGAGCTCCGCTCGTGCAGAACCAGTCCCTCGTCGCCACACCCGCCGACCAGGTCGCGCTGATCGAGAGCTACCTGAGCTCGGGCCCCGACGGGATCCGAGCGCTCGCCGAACAGCTCGGCGGGGCCCCCGGCGGACCGGCGTCGATCCGATGAACGGCGTCGGTCTGCCCCGGGCCCGCCACCGGTTCGCGTTCCCCGTCATCGGTGTGCTCTCGGGTCTGGTTGGGGCGCTCGGGGTGCTGGTGCTGCTCCAGCAGTTCGCCGTGCTGTTCCCGACTCGCAACGTCGTGGGCGTCGCTGTGGCGCTCGGCGTGGTGCTGCCGGTCCTGGCCGCCAATGTCGCCCGGATGCTCGCGACCGACGCCGCCAACGTCCGCATCGCCGAGCTCGAAGCCTGGATGGCATCGCAACTGCCGCAACTCCCGGGGCCGCCGGTCCCGTCGGGAGCAAGCTCAGCCGTCCCGCCGCTGCCGCCCCTGCCGGCACTACCGCCCCTGCCGGGCGACCCGTCCGGCGCCCTGCCCGCAGCCGGGTGGGTGCCGCCGCCACCGACCCCGCCCGGGGCGGCCGTTCCCCCCGTGGTACCCGTCCCGTTCGTCCCGGGGCCCGCCCGGGCGACATCGTCGAACCGTTGGCTCGCAGGTGCCGCGGTGGCGCTGGTGATCGCCATCGTCGCCATCGCCGTGGTGGTGATGGGCGGGGGAGACGACACCACAGCTTCGGACGGGGCCCCGGTTGGCGCTCCGGGCGAGATCTTCCTCGAACGGGCGTCGTCGCCGGGGCCCGCCGTGTTCACCAAGTCGGTCGATCGGGCCCGGCCGCCCAAGAGCGGTGGACAAGGAGTGACACCGCTGAGCGTCACCGAGGCCAGTGCGCCCACCACCGCCGAGGGGACCATCCTCATCTCCACCTCGCCGGGGGGTACACCGGGCCTGTACGGCGGCACCCGCGACGACGGCGCGTGCGATCCGGTGCAGTTGGTCGAGTTCCTCGGCGAGAGTCCCGACAAGGCCCGGGCCTGGGCCGAGGTGCTCGGCATCGACCCATCGGAGATCGCCGAATACGTGGACCGGCTCACGCCGGTCGTGCTCGGCGCCGACACCCGGGTCACCAACCACGGCTACTCAAACGGACGGGCGACGCCTCGGCAGTCGGTGCTCCAGGCGGGCACGGCGGTGCTCGTCGACGATCGGGGTGTGCCCCGGGTGCGGTGCCGTTGCGGGAACCCGCTCCTCGAGCCTGAGCCTGTCGCTGCGGCCGCCTTCTACACCGGACCGTCGTGGGAGGGATTCGACCCGGTCTCGGTGGCGGTGGTGTCGCCCTCGGCGGATCCGCTGGCCACGCTCGTCCTCACCGACGTCGACACCGGCGAGCAATTCGAACGACCGGTTGGTTCAACCGGTGACGCCGACTTCGACCTCGGGGCGGTGGTCCCCGAGGTGCCCTCAACCACGACCGGACCGACGACGACGACGACGGTGCCGACGCCGGAGACGGTCGGAACCACGGCCACGACCGCGACCGCGACCGCGACCGTCCCGGCCACGACGCGGCCACGTTCCGACATCACCCGACGGGGCACGGTGACGGCGTCGTCGGAGTACCCCGGAGGGGAGTTCCCGGCGGCCCTGGCCATCGACGACGATCCGACCACGTCATGGTTCTCGGCCGGCGACGTCGACGGCCCGTCGTCGGTGTACGTGTGGTTGCTCGATGCCGACACCCCCATCAGCGAGGTGCGCATCACCGGCAACGCCCTCCAGGCCAACCCGGAGTTCCGGCAGAACTTCGGCTTCGACGCCGTCACGATCAGGGTCATCGACGGTGACGGCACCACGGTGTTCGAGGAGACCCACGAGCTGGCGGGGACGCCCGACCCCGACGTCGCGGTGTTCCCCGGGGTGAGCGGCCGAAGCGTGGCCCTCACGCTCACCGGCCACGAGAGCCCCGACTGCGGCGGCATTGCCGAGCTCACCGTGCTCGGCGGCTGAGCGACGCCGCCGGCGGCGCTCGCGCGGTGCGCACAGCGAGGGGCGGGCCGCTTCAGCGCAGGAGCGGGCGCAGATGCTCGGCCAGCTCGACGGCGTGGCCCCGCGGGTCGTCGAGTCGGTACTCGGGACGGATGTCGAGGTCGAAGTACTCCACGCACAGCGCCGGCCGATCGTCGGCCGCGAGCGCAGCAGCCACCACCGCCGCGAGATCGATCGTCCCCTCGTCGACGCGGCACTGGGCCACGCCGGGCCGGGCCTGGCGGAGCTGGACGGCACCGGCGAACGGGAGCAGCTCCAGCGGATCGCCGCCCCAGTACGTGACGTGCCCGACGTCGACCACGAGCCGGAGCCCCGGCACCTCGTCGAGCATGGCCAGCACGGCCTCGGTGGTGTCGACACAGCACCAGGGATGCGGCTCCAGCAGGCAGCCCGGAGCGCTCCGGAAGGCGGCCACGGTCTGTTCCCAGCTCCAGTGCACGTGCGGGCTGCAGTAGGTGCCCGGGCCGGGCTCGGGCGGGCGCGTGTAACGCGAGCTGATCGGCAGGGCCAAACCGTCGGGCGTGTCGGCCGAGCCGATCAGCTCGTCGAAGCCGTCGGCCCGAGCGGTCCGGGCGATCTCGTCGATCGGGAGCGCGCCGTAGACCACCGAGACCACACCGAGCGGAACCATGAGCGCCTCAGATCCCGTACATGCGAGAGGCGTTGGCGCCGAGCACCTGACGCACCACCGGATCGGGGAGCGTCGACAGCCCGTCGAGGGCCTCGGTGACCGCTCCCGGGAAGTGCCCGTCGAAGTGCGGGAAATCGGATGCCCACACCAGACGGTCGACGCCGATGAGCTCAGCCACGAGGGGAAGCGACCGTTCGTCGCCCTCGACCGAGATGTAGCACTGGCGCGCCAGGATCTCGCGCGGCGGTGTGGTGATGGCGCGATGGCCGCCCCGGTGAAAGCGCGACTCGAGGCGGTCGATCCACATGGCGACCCAGGTGCCATTGGATTCGAGGAACGAGAAGCTCAAGCGCGGGTGGCGATCGGTGAGGCCACCGAACATGGCCCAGGCCATGGTCAGCATGTTGTCGATCGGCAGGCACACCATGTCGGCCATCTGGATCGCGCTGCCGGGAGCGCCGGCGAGATCGCCGATAAGTGTCTGACTCCAGGCCACGTCGGGAAACGGGAACGGGTGCAATCCGATCACCATTCCGGCGTCCTCGCACACCGAGTAGAACCGATCGAAATCGGGATGCTCGATGGTGCGACCGGTGTAAGGACAGGGCCGCACCATCACACAGCGATATCCCTGCGCCGCCGCCCACTCGGCCTCGGTTGCGGCTGCGGCCGGGTCCTGCAGCGGGACGACCGCCACACCGAACAGCCGGTTCGGGTCGGTCGAGCAGTAGTCGAGCATCCACCGGTTGTACGCCCGGCACATCGCCGCGGCGAGTGCGGTGTCGCTCACCCCGCCGATCGCGCCCAGCAGCGACGGGAAGACCATGGCCCGGTCGATGCCCTCGGCGTCCATGTCTCCCAAGCGGTGCGCGGGATCGAACGCGCCGGGATACCCGTCGTCCCAGTGCTTGCCCAGGAACATGGCGGGGCTCTGTCCGGCAAAGGTGACGGCCTCGATGCCCCGCACGATGCACCGGCCATCGAGCATGAGCCCCGACCCACCGCCCTCGAAGTTCTGCACGTGCAGCGCCGCGTTGGCCGCGGCCCGGAACCCGGGATCGGCATAGTCGTCGAACAGCGAACGCGGCTCGGCCACGTGGCCGTCGCAGTCGAACACCTCGATCGGCGGACTCCCGGAGACGAGGCTCGCCACGCTCACGGCGACGGTGTGCCGGTCTCGGCCGGCTCGGCGGTCTCGGCGTGGCAGTGCTCGCCGTCGGCCGCCGCGGGCGGGAGGTCGAGGGCCGGGTTGCGGTCGAAGAAGCCGAAGGGTACGAGCGAGAAGCCCGCGTACTCGACGGGCATGACGGGCCAGTCCTCGGGCCGGGGTACATGCGTCACGCCGAAGGTGTGCCAGACCACGATGTCGGTGTCGACGATGGGCCGATCGGCGGCCGTCCAGCGCGGCAGGCCGTCGCCGCCGACGCTCTGGTTGGGGTATTCGCCAGCCGCGCGGCGCTCGTCGGCCCGCCACGGTGTGACCCAGAGGTTGTGACGGGCGAAGCCGGCGCGTCGACCCACGTTCGACGACGGGTCGGCGTGCAAGGTAGGTGTCGAGCCGGGGATGAGCTTGTAGGCCACAGGCTCGCCGAGCCCGTTGAGCTTGGTGGGATTGACGATGCGCCAGGCGCGAGCCTTCGCCGGGTCGATGTCTCGGATCGCCGCGAGCTCGGTCTCGAGCACGGTGGCCTCGGCCACGAAGGCGTTGGCCCACGGGTTGTCGGGCCCCGGCGGGATCGGTCGCACGTTCACCTCCTCGACTGTGTTGTCGAAGCCGTCGACCGTGACGTCGAGACGCACGTTGAACAGGTGCTGGTGCAGAGGGGCGGCCAGGCCCGGGGCGATCTGGCGCGTGTAGGGGAGTGCCGCCGACGCCGGGGCGTCGATCGCCATGGCCTTGGTCGACATGATCCCGGTGAGCTTGACCTCGAGCTGGATCGTGCCGTCGAGGTAGAAGTACCAGAAGAACCCGTACTCGTAGTTGCCCACGGTGGCCACGAAGCTCACGACGAGGCGGCGGGAGCGCCGCACCTCGCTGGTGCCGTGGTGCATGTCGACGTGCTTCCAGAGGATCCCGTAGTCCTCCTCGTGCATGCAGATGGCGTTGGCCACCACGTAGGGCTCGCCCCGGTCGAGGGTGTTGTGCACGTCGAAATAGTGGATGTGCCCCACGCAGTCGCAGCCCAGCTTGAGCGACGTGGTCATGCGACCGAGGCCCCACTCGCCGGCGTCGAAGGCGTTCTTCCAGAAGTGCATGGGGTCGGTGTCGCCGTACGGTACGACCATCTCCGAGACGGCGGCTCGATGCAGGATGGGCCGCAGCTCGTCGACCGCGCTCGCCCCGCTGCGATCGCGATAGCCCACCTGGTGCAGCACCAGGCCCTCGAAGGGATCCCAGCCGATGCGGAGCTGCCAGCCCTGCCACCCAACGAGATTCCCGTCGACGGTGAAGCTGGGCCCTTCGGGCTGGGTGATCTCGATCGGCTTGAGGTCGCTGCGCAGGCTCGGCTGGTCGGCGGGGAAGTAGCTGCCGAGCTCGGGAGCCAGCGGCACGATGCCGGTGTCGATGAACTCGAGCACCTCACCCCGGGCCGCGTCGACGATCGTCAGCAAGCCCTCGATCGGACGGGCATACCCGTTGGCGCCACCGGTTTCGCGCCAGAACGAGATGCACCGCACGATGCGCCGCTCCGACTCGTACGCCAACCCGAAGCGCCCGGGTGGCCACGGGTCGATCTGGACCTGCTCGAAGTCCTCGATGCCGCGCAGACGGATGGCCGCCTGCCACTCGGGGTGCGCCCGGGTGGCGTTGATCGCGCTCATGGCCTCCATGAACAGCAGCGTCGGATGGGCGTCGGCCGTCTCGACCCATTCCACCACCTGCCCGGTGGTGAGCGACACCACCGCGTCGACGACACCCGGCCCGGGCCCGGGCACGACCATCACCCGCACCCGCCGGTCGATCGGCCGTGTTCCCGCTTCCATCTCGGCCAGCTCCGCCTTGGTGGGTTCGGCCACCCGCACGGCGGGGAATCGAACAGTCTCGGCTGTGTCGGCGGCGCCGGCGATGCGGTGATCGGCCCTGAGGATCGCCACCGCATCGTTGATCTCGTCGGCGCTCAGCAGGGCCAGGGGATGCACGTCGCTCATGGCCCCAGGCTACGCATGCACAGCCGTTCTTAGCGTCCCCGACCGCTCTCGGCGCGGTTCTGGACGAGAAGTTCGGGACCGGCATGGGAGGATGGCGGGCCATGAGCATCTTCGACGTGACGGTGGTGGGCAGCCTCAACATGGATCTCGTGGCCCGGACCCCCCGGCTGCCCGCCCCCGGCGAAACCGTGCTGGGGACCGCGTTCGTCACGGTGCCCGGCGGCAAGGGGCTCAACCAGGCCGTCGCCGCGGCCCGTCAAGGCGCGCGCACGGCCATGATCGGCGCCGTCGGAGGCGACGCCATGGGCGAGTCGTTGCTGGCGCTGCTGGAGGCCGAGGCGATCGACGCCGTTGGTGTGCAACGTCTCGTCGGCTCACCGACCGGCGTGGCCCTCATCGCGGTGAGCGACGCCGGCGAGAACCTCATCGTGGTGGTGCCCGAAGCCAACGGCCGTGTCGACGACGCGGCGATTGCACGGCATGCGTCGACGATCGCAGGGTCGTGTGTCGTGCTGGCCCAGCTCGAATGCCCGCTCGTGGTCGTCGCTGCGTCCCTGGCGGTCGCACGGGGGGCGGGGGCCGTGACGATCCTCAACCCGGCTCCGGCACCGGCGGACGGCCTGCCCGACGCCATCCTCGCCCTGTGCGACATCCTCGTCCCGAACGAGCACGAGGCCGCGCTGCTCACCGGCCTCGACACGTCCACCGTCGACGGGGCGATCGCCGCGGCCCGCGTGCTGCTCCGCCGCGGGGTCGGGGCCGTCGTGGTGACGATGGGCGAACGTGGCGCGGTGCTCGTCGACGGGCCGACGGCCGCCGGGCTTCTGGTGACGGCGTTTCGGGTCACGCCGCTCGACTCCACAGCCGCCGGCGACGCGTTCTGCGGTGCACTGGCCGCGGCCCTGGCCACCGGTTCGGCGCTGCCAGCCGCGCTCGAACGGGCCAGCGCCGCCGGGGCCCTGGCCACCACGGTCGCCGGGGCCACCCCGTCGCTGCCCACCCTCGCGGCAACCGAGGCGCTCCAACGCGCCAACCCGACGCACACCGGCGCGCCGGCGCGGTGATGCCCGCCCACCCGGAGGTGGACGGGCATCGGTGATCAGCTGATGGTGGTGCTATGCAGCCAAGTCGACGAGCTTGTAGCACGAGAACGGGACGGCCGACGTGTACTTACCGTCGATCACCTGGACAAGGGCTGCGCAAGGCTGCATCTGGAAGTGACCGATCGGGTAGGCGATCGGACCGAGGCCGCCTTCGGGCGGCGTGTAAGTGAAGCCCGTCAGGTTGACGGTGTCGTAGAAGGTCTTCGTGTTGAGATCCTCCCCGACGGCGAGCAGCTGCTGCACCAGCAGGTCGGCCGACCAGTAGCCGATCGAAGCACCCGACGCCGCGAACGGCGGCTCGCCGATGGCCTCGAGGTCGGTGATGATCTGCTGAGGACCGGGGGTGCCGTCCTCGATCGGCGGGATCTGCGAGTTGGTGTAGCCGCCCTCGAGGCCCTGGGCCACGTTGGGCTGAGCCTCGAGCAATCCGGGCTGGTAGGTGGTGTAGTCGACGAGAGGACCCTCGTAGCCGCTGGCGAGGATCGCAGCCTTGAGCACGACGGCAGCACCGAAGTCGACCGACAGGATGACCGCGTCGGGGTCGTTTTCGTTGACGAGGTTCACCCACGGCGTCGCGTCGGTGACACCACCTGCGGTGACGGTGGGAACGTAGTCATCGGCCACGATCTGGTCACCGAACAGGGCCTGGTATCCAGCCTGGCCACCACGGCCAGCGTCGTCGTCGCTGTTGAGCACGACGATTCTCAGCTCCTCGACAGGCTTGCCCACGAGCTCGGAGATGGGAGCGATCAACGACTCGTTGCCCGGAGCGTCCGGGACACCGAAGGGCCCAGGCGACAGGCAGCCGTTGAAGCCGAAGCCCCAGTAGTTGGGGTGGCAGAACCCGGGCATGAAGCCCCAGCCGAAGAACGGCACGTGGTTCTCGGCCATGTAGTCGGTCGAACCAGGCAGGAGGCTCGGGCTCGTCGCGATCATCGCGAAGACTTCCTCGTTCTCGACCTGGCCCCGAATGATGTCGAGGTTCTTGGCCGTGTCGGATCCGTCGTTCTCGATCCCGATGAACTCGATCTCGCGTCCGTGGATGCCGCCCTCACGATTGGCTCGCTCGAATCGGGCCCGGGCGCCTTCTTCCATCCCTGGGAAGAAGTCGAGTTGCGCGACCCCGCCGACCTTGATTGAGTCGTCGGTGATCCCTCGGGTCGAGGGATCACCCTCGAACTCAGGCATCGGCACCGGCGTCGCCGTCGGATCACTGTCGGTCGCGGGCGCCTCGGTGGTGTCGGTCCCCTCGGTGGTATCGGTCCCCTCGGTGGTGTCGGTCCCCTCGGGTGGCACCGTCGTGGTGGCACCGTCGGTCCCACCTGCGGCTGTTGTGCCGGATGCCTCTGCCGTCGTCTCGGGTGTGGCTTCGCCGCCGTCGTCGTCGTCACCGCAGGCTGCGGCGACGAGTGCCAACGTCGCGACGAGGCTGAGCACCTTGACCAGCCAGAATCGCTTCACTGTTCCCCCTTGTTTCACCGGGTCTCCCGGTGTTCGTACCTGCCGCCGAGCTGGCGGAGGTGTCATTGTTACAGATTCATGTCGGTGAGCGTGGTCATGCCCCACCGTGCTCGGCCCCTGGTGCCTCGCTTTCAGACCCCGGCGCCGAGGTAGGCCTCGGCCAGCCGGTCTTCGTCGACATCGCTCCGTGGCCCGATCCACGTAATGTGGCCCAGCTCGAGGAAGGCCACGGTGTCGGCGACTGACAGGATGTCCCGCGCCTTCTCTTCGACGAGGAGGATGGCGACCCCGTTGCTGCGCAACTCACGGAACAGCTCGAGGATCTGGGCAATGATCAGCGGGGCCAGGCCGAGCGACGGCTCGTCGACGATGAGGACCTCGGGGGGCCGAACCAACAGCGGCGCGAGCGTGAGCATCTGTTGCTCGCCGCCAGAGAGCGATCCGGCCTGGAGGTTGCGGCGCTCACCCAGGACGGGGAAGCGGTCGTAGGCCCGGTCGCGTTCGGCAGCAGTGGACAACCAAAGCTGCAGATTCTCCTGCACAGAAAGACCTGGGAAGATTCCCCGGGATTCGGGTCCCAACACGAGCCCGGCTCGGGCCCGACGGAATCCCCGGTCGGCGGTGATGTCGACGCCCTTGAGCGTGATCGAACCCGACGTGACCGGCACCTGCCCGGCGGCCGTGAGACACAACGTCGACTTGCCAGCCCCATTGGCCCCCACGATCGCGGTGATCGTTCCCCGTTCGAGGGCCAAGTTGATGCCGTGCAGGACGCGCACGGGCCCGTACCCCGAGTGCACGTCACGGAGGACGAGCGCGGCGTCGGGGGAGTCGAGCGAGGTGATGGAGTGTCCCGAGGCAACGACGCCTCGTTCCACCATTGCTCGAGCATGCAAGGCGGCGGTGGCCGCGTCAGCGGCCTCCTCGAGGGCGACGATCTCGTCGAGATGAGAAGTTGCCCGGGGTTCCGGCGAGACCGTCCCAGCGCCAGCCGCCGCCTTCTTCGCTCGGCGCTTCATGCGCTTGACCTGGTTCTGCTTGGCAGTGAGGGCCAGGATCCCGTCGGGATTGCGGGCCAGTTGGATGGCCCCGATGCCGAACAGGATGTTGGGGATGTGGATCGACTCCGTCCCGTCCCATCCCGAGCTTCCGATGTGGAAGCCGTTCAAGAACAGATGGGGGCTGAGCACGGCGACGATGCCGGCGATGACCGCACCTCCGGGACGACGCACACCGAAGAGGACCACGCTGGCCAGCCAGAACAGCCCGACCGGGGTCGGGTTCGACGTGTTGTTGATGCTCTCGTTGAACACGGCGAGGAAGAATCCGCCCAGCGCGGCGACGGCGGCTGAGAGCGCGAAGAGCTTGAGCTTCGAGCGCACAACGGAGATCCCTGATGTCGACGATGCCGGCTCCGAGGTCCGCACGGCCACGACCTGGCGGCCCGACGCCGATCGTTGGAGGTTCCTGATCATCAATGTGGTCAGGCCGACGACGATCAACAGCGCGAGCGCGAGGTTCTTGTTCGAATCGAGGTCGACGAAGCCGAGGTCGGGCCGTTCGACCGTCCAGCCACGCGCCGCGTTCCGGAACCAGTCCCACTGGAACAGGACGCTGTCGCAGGCGAAGGCCAGCGCCAAGGTGGCGAGCGCCAGCGGGAGACCTCCGAGACGCAAGGCCGGGACAGCGACGACGAGCCCCAATGTGACGCACACCGCGACGGCTACGACGAGGGCCGGGAGCATGGGCCAGCCGTACTGCTGCGTCAGCAGGCCAACGGTGAGGCCCGAGGCCGTCACGAATGCCGTCTGGGCCAGGCTGACCATCCCGCCCATGCCCGTGACGATCGTGAATGAGAGGAAGACGAGGCCCAGCGCGAGGCCGCGTGCCATGAGGCCGAGGTAGAAGTTGTCAGCCAGGAACACGAGATAGACCAGGAAGAACGTGATCCACAGCACCCACGGCGCCATGCGTCGTGCCTGAGTGAGGTCTGCGGTGAAGCTGGCCGGTGGCACAGCGTCAGCCGCCGTGCCACCGCGGCGGCTCCGGTCACGGCCGAGGACGATGAGACCGGCGAGGAGGACTACGAACGGCACCGAGTTCCCGAAACCGTTGATGTCCTCGGCGAAATCGAAGAGCCCGCCGATGTTTCCCCGCACCAGGTTCTGGAGAATGCCCAACATCATGCCGCCGGCGAAAGCCAAGGGGATCGAGCGCAAGCCGCCGAGCACCGTGGCGGCGGCCGCGATGAAGATGAACAGCGTGAACAGGTCGGAATCGAGGTTGGGGAGCAGGGGTGCGCCGATCACTCCGGCGAGGCACGCGAGGAACATCCCGACGATCCACGCCGTGTAGGACGTACGGCCCTCGTCGACGCCGCGCAGCTCAGCGAGCTCCGACCGATCGACGACGGCGCGCATCTGGAGGCCGAGGGTGGTCTTGCGCATGAGAAACCAGAGCGCGCTGGCCACGACCACGGAGCAGATCAGCACGATCAGCTTGTCGGAGTCGAAGACGATGTCGAACTTGTTCCAGTTGTTCTTCGGCTGGGGACCGATCCCGACCGGGTTGAAGACCTGCCGATAGTCGGCGAGTCGGACGTCGAGGGAGTTCCGGAGGAGGTCGACGATCCACTTGGCCAGTGCAGGCAGCGCGACCAGGAGGCCGATGGTCGCCATGGTCTTGGCCTCGGGCGTGGCTTTGGCGAGGGGCCGGAAGATCGCCAGGTTCAGCCCGAGCCCGAGGACGATGGGCAACACGACGAGACAGATCAGCGCAGCGGGCAGGATCGGCCAGCCTCGACCGGTGTTGAGCTCGAAGTACAACAGCGCTGCAACATATGCCACGGCCCCGTAGGCGAAGTTGAAGATCCCGGTGGCCGAGTACGAGAGCGTGAGACCGCTGGCAAACAGCGAGTAGATGGTGCCGGTCATCGCTCCCGAGATGGCCAGATTCAAGAACTCGTCCACGTCACCCCTGTGTCCCCCCGGGTCGGATACGAGCCGACCGGCACCTGACGAGGGGTGAGCTTGCTCGCTGAGACGCACCCACCGCAACCGGACGCGGTCACACGCTCCGTGCTCCGCGCTTGGGGCGTCGATACCGTGGAGTCAACCACATGGAAGACCCGACCCCCGCCGACCGAAGAGACCTCTCCGCGCCGTCCGACCCGCCGATCCCGGTCGAGGTCGTGCGCGAGGGATGGGCCGGCGTGTTCACGGTGCCGAATCTGGTGACACTGGTTCGGCTGGGCTGTGTGCCGTGGTTCCTCTGGCTGCTGTTCGAGCGCGACGACCGGGTCGGCGCCGGGCTGCTGCTCGCCGTGCTCGGCGCAACCGATTGGGTCGACGGGTACATCGCCCGCCGGTTCGGCCAGACGAGCACCCTCGGCAAGGTGCTCGACCCCACCACCGACCGCATCATGCTCGGCGTGGCCATGATCGCCGTGCTCATCGACGGCTCGGTTCCGGGATGGGTCGCCTGGCTCGTGCTCGTGCGAGAGGTGCTCATCTCGCTGGTGGTGCTGACCCTGGCGGCCCTGGGCGCGGCTCGCATCGACGTGCAGTGGGTGGGCAAGACCGGCACGTTCTTGAACATGTTCGCCTTCCCGTTCTTCGTGGTGGGTGCCGGTGTCGATCCCGGCTGGCTGCACGACCTCCTGCGCCTGCTCGGCTGGGCCTGCGTCGGGCCCGGGCTGGCCTTCAGCTGGTACGCGCTGTGGGTGTACGTGCCGCTGGCCCGCACGGCGCTGCGTGACGGACGGGCGGCTCGGGCAGAGCGGGCGGCGCGCTCGTCGGCGTGAGCGTGGCCGTGGCAGCATGGTTCACCAGCCGACACGGAGGATCCGATGCGCTTCCCCGACGACCTCGCCTACACCGCCGAGCACGAATGGGTGCGGGTCGCCGGCGCCTCGGCCCGGGTCGGGATCACCGATCACGCCCAGGACGCGTTGGGAGACGTGGTCTTCGTGCAGCTCCCTGAGATCGGCGTGACGTTCGCCTCGGGAGACGTCGTCGCCGAGATCGAGTCGACCAAGTCGGTGTCGGCCATCTACGCCCCGCTGGCCGGTGTCGTCTGCGCCGCCAACCACGCGCTGGCCGACACGCCCGAGCTGGTGAACACCGATCCGTACGGCGCCGGATGGATCTTCGAGCTCGCCATCGCCGACACCGCCGAGACGACGGCACTCCTCGACGCATCGGCGTATCAGGCTCTCCTGGAGTGACGGTCGATCTGTCCGAGACACACCGGAGCGACGCTGCGACGTCAGAGCGGCAGGGTCATCCGAAACGGTCCGGGCCCGGTAGTACCCTCATCGTCGTGTTCTGTCACCAGTGCGGTCATCGGAATCCTGGCGATGCGCACTTCTGCTCGGCATGCGGGAGCGCGCTCGAGCACCAGCTGCGCGAGGACTCGACCATCACGTTCCATCCCGGCGAGGGTGAGATCGGCGAAGACCTCAGCATCAACATCGACGAGCTCCAGCACGGTCTGGGGATGCTCGTCGTGCGGCACGGCCCGAACGCCGGCAGCACGTACGTCCTCGACCAGCTCGTCACCAAGGCGGGGCGTCATCCCAAGTCGGAGATCTTCCTCGACGACATCACGGTGTCGCGCCGCCATGTCGAGATCACGCACACGCCGGGCGACGTGTACGTCGTCCACGACGTCGGTTCGCTGAACGGCACCTACGTCAACCGCGAGCGCGTCGACGAGGCCGTGATCCACAGCGGCGACGAGATCCAGATCGGTCGCTTCCGCCTCGTGTTCTTGTCGATCAACCCTGAGGATGCGCCGTGAGCGAGCAGGGCCCGGGGGGAGCAGCCGTGTCGGAGCAGCCGCACCTGTCGATCGGCGAGGTCCTTGCCCTCCTGCGTGAGGAGTTTCCCGAGGTCACCATCTCGAAGATCCGGTTCCTCGAGAGCCAGGGGCTCGTGGCCCCCGAGCGCACGCCGAGCGGTTACCGGAAGTTCTACGACGCCGATGTCGAACGTCTCCGGTGGATCCTCCAGCAACAGAAGGACCACTACCTCCCCCTCAAGGTGATCCGCGAGAAGCTCGACGACGATCACGAGGGTGAGCCGTCATGGAGCGAGCCGCTCGGAGCGGTGCTCCAGAGCCTCCCGATGCTCCCTGCGCGTGCCGACGGCGCACGCATCCCCGCTTCGCAGGTCGAGGCGGTCGTGCAGCCCCTCGGGCAACCGGTCGGTGATTCGATCGAGCGGGATGCTCCCACCAGCGCCGCGAGTCGTGCCGGTGTCGCTGGTGTGCTGACGGCGCCCGAGGTCGGGCGCGCGGGCACGCAGCCCACGACCCCCGACGTCGACGGGTTGACGGTCGAGCCCGAAGACCGCGAGGCCATCCCCGGCGACGATCGGGCGGCGCACTTCACGCGAAGCGAGCTGGCCCGGCGCAGCGGCCTGAAGGAGGCCGACATCCTCGACCTCGAATCGCACGGGCTGCTTCCCCGCGCGCTCGACGACGACGCGGCGGGCCTGTTCGACGAGGACGCCCTCACGGTGGCCCACCTGGCCCGGTCCTTCGCCCGGCACGGCATCGAAGCGCGGCACCTCAAGATGTACAAGCACTTCGCAGAGCGGGAGGCCGCGCTCTACGAAACGGTGGTCATGCCGCTCCTCAAGCAGCGCAACCCCAGGGCTCGCCGGCAGGCCCAGGAGACCGTGGCCGAGCTTGCTCGCCTCGGCCGGGCCTTGCGCACGGCGATGCTTCGAGCCGCGCTGCAGGGCGCGTTCGACGAGTGACCGTGAGCGCCGTCCCGGCCCCGTCGTTGCTCAGCGCCGCTGAGCTCCAGAGCACCGTGGCCCGGCTCGCCGCAGAGATCGGTCGTGACCATCCCGACGGTGTCGTGCTCGTCGGCGTGCTCGACGGAGCGCTGATGCTCATGGCCGACCTGCTCCGGGCGATGACGGTTCCGGTCGAGGTCGACTTCCTGGCAATCTCACGTTTCGCTCCCGACTCGGGCCGGGTCCGGCTGCTCAAGGATCTCGACCTCGTGATCGAGGGACGGACGGTGGTGCTGGTCGACGTGATCGCCGACACCGGGCTCACCGCCGACTTCCTCGTCCGCCAGCTCCGGCTCCGGGACCCGCACCAGATCGAGCTGTGCCTGCTCTTCGACCGACGGCGGCGACGACTCCTACCGATCGAGCTGCGATATGTGGGCCACGAGATCGGCGACGAGTTCCTCCTCGGCTACGGGCTCGGCTACCAGGGTCTGTACCAGACCCTCGATCACGTCCTCGCCTGCGACATCCGCTCCCTTCGCAGTGATCCACGAGCGCACGTCGCGACGCTGCTCCCCCAAGCGCCCCTCGGGCTTCGTGGCCGTGACCATGTCGCCGATCCCGCTTCCGATCTCGCGGCCCGCCCCGAGGAGCTCGGTGCTAGGGTGGGAGTGTCGAAGCCGGGGGTTGCGCCGTGATCAGGTTGACGCTCGTCGGAGTACGAGTCGAGGTCCCCACGAACCAGCCGATGGTCCTCCTCCGAGAGGACGGCGATGGTGGCCGTCACCTCCCGATCTTCATCGGCAATCCCGAGGCGACGGCGATCGTCTTCGCGCTGAACGAGATGGACACCCCGCGGCCGATGACGCACGATCTGTTCAAGAACGTGCTCGATGGGTTGGGGATCTCGATGCAGAAGGTCGTCATCACTGAGCTGCGCGAGGGCACGTTCTACGCCGAGCTCGAGATGCTCGATGCCAGCGGCACCGTGCACCGGGTGTCGTCGCGACCCTCCGACGCCATCGCCTTGGCTGTGCGCTTCGACGAGCAGGTGCCGATCTTCGCCGAGGATGCCGTGCTCGAAGAGGCCGGGGTGATCTTCGACAAGGACGACGAAGAGGAGCAGGTCGCGGAGTTCCGCGAGTTCCTCGACCAGGTTCGCCCCGAGGACTTCGCCACCTGAGCTTGAGCTTTTGACCGTGCCCTTCGCCGAGCGCAGCGAGGTCCCGAATTCGTCGCCGACGTGCCAAAGGCACTTGGAGGCGGCACAAGAGCAGCGCCTTGTCCCGGAGGGCAGGGATGTGCCAGAAACAAACGTTGACCGGCGCCGGTTGCCAGCGTATGTTCCTCACACGAACGTAACTACGGCGGTGTGAGCCGCTGCCGGCAGCGAGTGCCGTCCCGAGGGGGGCGCGGGCTCCCCGGCGTCTCAGGGAGCGCCAACCATGACCATCGGCCCCGACGTCACCGAGGGCTTTCGCGGTCCCCAGGTGTGCAAGATCGTGGGGATCACCTACCGCCAGCTCGACCACTGGACACGCACCGAGCTGGTGTGCCCGTCGCTGGCCCAGGCCCACGGCAGCGGAACCCAGCGGCTGTACTCCTACACCGACCTGGTCGAGCTCAAGGTCATCAAGAGCCTCCTCGACGGTGGCCTGTCGCTGCAGAGCGTCCGCAAGGTCATCGACTACCTGCGCGACAACCTGGGTTCCGACGTCGCCAGCGCCAACCTCGTGATCAACGGAACGAGATCGGTGCTGGCCCGCACGGGCGAGGAGCTCATCGATCTCGTCCGCCAGGGCCAGGGCGTGCTCAACATCGTGCCGCTCGGCAGCGTCAAGCAGGAGCTCGACGCCTCGATCGTCGAGTTCGCACCGGTCGCGGCCGAGGCCCCGGTCGTCTCCGACTACGTGGTCCCCCGGGGCCAGCGCACCTCGGGTCGCGCACCCCGGGCGGCGGGTTCGTGAGCGGGCGCCGGTGAGCTGCGATCCGCAGCCTGTGCGGTCTCCGCAGCCTCCGCTTCTTGCGGTGGTCGCCAGCGAGGGCGCCGGTGATGCCGAGCTCACCTCGTACCGTGGCGTCCGGTTCGCTCACGCCTCCGAGCGACAGTTCGCGGCCCTGCTCGATTTCTACGGCGTGGCCTGGGAGTACGAGCCGAGAACCTTCGACCTCGAGCTCGACTGCTTCGGTCACGCCACCCAGGCGTTCACGCCCGACTTCTACCTGCCGTTGCACGATCTGTACGTCGAGATCACGACCTTGAACCAGAACCTGGTCACCAAGAAGAACCGCAAGGTCCGCAGGGTCCGCGAGCTCTACGGCATCGACGTGAAGCTCCTGTATCAACGCGACTACCTGCATCTTCTTGCCACCTACGGTCTCGACGGCGCCCCCGTGCCCGACCGGCCGTTGCATCGGGTGGCAGCGCTGGCTCCGGCCGGGCCGATCGAGCGCTGAGCACGCAGGCGTGAGTCCCGATCGAGCGAGCATCGGCGTCGAGACCGGTCTCCGACGATCGCCGCTCGACGGTCGACATCGGGCGCTCGGGGCCAAGATGGCGGCCTTCGGCGGATGGGAGATGCCCATCCACTACACCGGTGTGCTCGACGAGCACCGGGCATGCCGCTCGGACGGGGTCGTGTTCGACGTGTCGCACCTGGGCACGCTCCACGTCGCCGGGCCGGGAGCGCTCGATGCGCTCCAGCGCCTGCTCACCAACGACCTGCACCGGATCGGCCCCGGTCAGGCCCAGTACACACACCTCCTCGACCCCGAAGACGCGCACGTCGTCGACGACATCATCGTCTGGTGGCGTCCCGACGGTGATTTCTGGGTCATGCCGAACGCCTCGAACACCGGTCCGGCCCTCGCCGCCTTCCGCGAGGCGATCGGGCCGTCGGAGGCGACCGAGGTGACCGACGTGACGCCGACGCGTGCCGTCATCGCCGTGCAGGGGCCCGAAGCCCGGCGACGCCTGGCGTCGGTGTCACCGGCCGCCGCCGAGGTCGGGCGCAACCGGGTGGCCACCGTGGTGTGGAACGGCGCCGAGCTGCTGGTGGGGGGAACGGGTTACACGGGCGAGGACGGCGTCGAGGTGGCGGTGCCCACGGCTCTCGCCGAGGGGCTGTGGGACGCGTTGATCGCAGCCGGGCTCGCGCCCGCCGGGCTCGGTGCACGCGACACGCTTCGGCTCGAGATGGGCTATCCGTTGCACGGCCACGAGCTGGGACCGGGGATCACGCCACTGCAGGCCGGCCTGGGGTGGGTCGTCCGATGGGACAAGGGTCCGTTTCGGGGCCGTGAGGCCTTGGCCGCCGAGAAGGAACGCGGGGTGAAGCGGCGGCTGCGCGGGCTCGTGCTGGAAGGACGCCAGGCGGCGCGTGACGGCTATCTCGTGAACCTCGACGGCCGCGAGGTCGGACGGGTGACCTCGGGCAGCTTCTCTCCCACGCTCGAACGGGCCATCGCCTTGGCCCTGCTCGACCCCGCGATCGAGCCCGGCGCCGAGGTGGCGGTCGACATCCGGGGCCGCCCCAGCCGGGCCACCGTCGTCACGCCCCCGTTCCTGGCCCGCTGAGACCGCCGAAACCAATGAGCCCGGCGAGACCCCAGAGCGCTGAGAGCACGGAGAACCCCGAGCGCGCAGGGAGCGCTGGGCGCCGTGCATGACGCCCCGCCTCCCGACGCCGCCGTCGACCAGCGCATGCGGCGCGAGCTCGGCAGCTCGCGAACCTGGACGTCGGCGCGGGGTGCGCTCACCGGGCACGTCCGCGACGGCGAGCTGGTGCTGTGCGAGCGGGGCTGGTACTTCACGAGCGACGGGTTGGCGCTGGGCTCCGCCTGGGGCGAGGTCGTCTCGGTACGCCGCCGCGGGCGGATCAGGGCCCAGGCCGAGATCGAGGTCGCCGACGGGACCTGGGTGGTGTGGTTCGCCGATCGGGCCGATGGTGCCGCCGTGGTTGAGGAGCTGCAGGCCCACGCCGACGAGCCGCGATAGGCCCACGCCACCACGAGCGTTGCGCTGTCACACGTCGAAGATGCCGTCAACCACGAGCGCGATGCCGAGCACCACGGCGAGAGCGCCCATCACCCGACCGGCGGCGCCGAGCCACGGGTCGGCCCGACGAGCGCCGGGGGAGGCCGAGCCGTCCGGTGTGGCCACCGCGCTCGCGCTCCATCCGGCGCCGGTGACGGCCAGCCCGGCGAAGACCGCGAGTGCCACGGCGATGGCCACGACGGTGGCGCCGGTCCCGCGGTCGGCGCTGTAGCTCACCGAGGCGACGGCGAGCTCGGGCGTGAACAGCACCGGGAAGGCCACGGGCACGAGCATGCTCAGGCGCCCGCCGCGCAACCCCTCGGCCCACGGCTTCGGTGCGATCAGCGCCGATCGCACCCCGGTGGCGGCGATCACCACCCCGGCCCCCAAGCGGAACGTGGGCGACGTGACGTCGAGCGCGTCGAGCACGTCGTCGGCGACGAGCGCCAGCACGATCGCCACCGCGGCGGCCACGGCGGCGCCGATCCCCACCACCCGGAGGCGCGTACCCCGTTCGGAGCCGAGCAGCCCGGGTGCGAGCAGGGCCGCCGAGTGGAACGGATTCGCCACCGCGAGCAGGAAGACGATGAGCCGCAACGTGTTCACGAATGCTCCATGACGGGGGAGGAGGCGCCGGCGGCGAACGCGTCGACAGCGGTGAGGACGGCCTCGGTGCGAATGAGCCCCGAGAGGGCGTGCTGCTGGTCATCCATGCGGGTTCGATCTCCGTCGTACCAGGCGCCGTCGATGAGCGCCGGGTCGGCGGCGGGCCATCGGACGGCATCGGTGGCGTCGAGCTGTCGGGAGGCCGTGATGCCGGCCGAGCACCGGGCCCGCTCGGCGAGCGGCGCCTCGAGATCGGCCAGACGCGGCTCGACTGCAGCCAGGCGCCACAGCGAGGTGACGCCCTCGACGACGGTCCCGAACCCGGCGCCACGGGCGGGCTCCAGCCGGATGTGCCGCTGCGGCCAGCTCTCGCGCTTTTGTGCCTCGCCGCGTGTGTAGAACCCGAACCGGGCGGCGAGCCTGCGGGCGTAAGCCACATCGGTGTCGGTGAGCGGCCAGGTCTTCATCTCGTCGAGGGCGTAGGCCGACCACTGGTCTGCCCACGGCCCCAGGCGTTGGCCCTCGTCCTCGTCGCGATCGGTGGCCACGTAGTGCGCGGCCCGCCGGGTGGCGACGTCCCAGCCTTCGCCCGGGAAGCGGTTGTGCAGCATGGCCAAGCCGAAGAACGCCTCGCCCGTCGAGTACAGCGATGTGAGCTCGGGGACGGGAGCGGCCACGTCGGGGTCCCAGTAGGCGAGGAAACCGCCGTCGTCGCGTTGCAGGGCCAGGAAGAAGCGACCGACCTCGCGCATCAGGTCGTCGTAGAGCGTGTCGCCCGTCGCGTCGCGGCGGTAGGCGAGACCGGCGAGCAGCAACGCCGAGGCCCCGAGCTTGGCGTCCTCGCCGGGCGGGGCGAACGCCGCGAAATCGCGCTGGCGCACGAGGCGCTCGAGCATCCAGTCGAGGCCGCGGTCGGCCGCGGGCAGGATGGCGTCGTTGCCGGCAGCGGCGTACTGGTACAGCGACATGGTGACGCCGGCGTGGCGCACGACGTTGTAGCCGGCGATCACCTCGCCGGTGCCCCGGTCGTACTCGTACACGTAGGTGCCGTCGTCGGCCTGGGCGGCCTCGATCCACGCCGCGGCGGCCTCGGCGCTCGAACGCAACCCGGCCACGTCGACCGTCGGGCACCGCTCGGCAGGAACCGCCCCGACACGGACGACCGCAGCCAGGGCTACCCAGGCTGCACAGGTGAGCGAGAGCCGTCGACGCACGGCTGAACTCTAGGTGGCCGGCGCCGTCCGAGGCCGGGAGCACCGGCCTCGGACTCTAGAGTTCGCTCACGGCAAGGCGGACGAGGGGACGGGCGATGGGTCGTTTGACGGGCAAGGTCGCGTTCATCACGGGCGGGGCACGGGGACAGGGCCGGGCCCATGCCGTGAGACTCGCCTCCGAGGGCGCCGACATCGTGGTGAGCGACGTCTGCGGACCGGTCGAGCACAACATGGTCGGGCCGAGCACCCTCGACGACCTGGCCGAGACGGCCCGTCGGGTCGAGGAGCACGATCGCCGGGTCATCGCCCGTCAGGTCGACGTGCGCGACCTGGCCGCCCTCGAGGCGCTGGCTGCCGACGCCATGGCACAGCTGGGCCGCATCGACATCGTCGTCGCCAACGCCGGAATCCTGGCCTGGGGCCACGCCTGGGAGATCACCACCGAGGAATGGCAGTCGGTGCTCGACGTGAACCTCACCGGCGTCTTCCACACGGTCAAGGCGACGGTGCCGCACCTGATCCGCCAGGGCCAGGGCGGCTCGATCATCCTCATCAGCTCCAGCGCCGGCATCAAGGGCCAGCCCTTCACGCTCCACTACACGGCGGCCAAGCACGGTGTGGTCGGCATCTGCCGGGGCCTCGCCAACGAGCTCGGGCGCTACGACATCCGGGTCAACAGCATCCATCCCGCCGGTGTCAATACGGCGATGGGCGACGTCCCCGGGCTCATGGCGCTCATCGCGGCCGAGGCTGAGACCCTGGGGCCGGTGTTCATGAACACGTTGCCGCACACGTTCATGGAGCCCGACGACGTGTCGTCGGCCGTGCTGTGGTTGGCCAGCGACGACGGTCGTCGTACGACCGGCGCCCAGATCCCCGTCGACCTCGGCACCTGCAACCGCTGAGCGCGCCGACCTTTGGCCCGGCCGCGCCCCCCGCGCCCCCCGAGCCCACCGAGCCGAGCGCGGCCCTTGATGCTGCGTCGACGGCGGTGACGGGGTCCACAGCCGATGCCGTCGGTCGCCTGATGCGTCTGGGCGTCGGTCCCGGCGACGCGGTCTCCGTGGCCCTGGCCCCGGGCGTGGGCGTGGGGCTGGCGACCTCGGCCGGGGTGGTGTCGATCCCCTGTGAAGATCGTGACCCGGTTGCTGTCGTAGGCGAGGTCGAGCTGGCCCTGCGGCCTCGATGGGTTCTCTGGTCGGTCGAGACCGCGGTCGTCCTCGTCGGCGCCGGTCTGCGCCCCGCTCGCTGCTGGGACATCGCAGCCGTCCACCGTCTCGTCTTCGGCGGTTGGCGAGCCGATCCCGCGCTGGTCTGGGCGCAGCTCCACGGGCTCGCCCTCGACTCCATCCCGGTCGACCGTCCACCGAACCTGTTCAGCACAGGGCCCGCTCACGACGACGACGTCGACGGTGCCGTCCGCAGCGACGGCCACCTGAGCCCCACGTGGGTGCTCGGCGGGTGGTCGCTCACCCCCGAGCGGCTGGGGCGTTGGGCCGGGCTCGCCGCCGAGGTAGCGGAGCTCCAGCAGGCACGCCTGGCGACGCTGGCGACGCTCGGGGAGCGGCCCCGGGCCCCGGCCACGGCTCGTTCGGAGTCGGCGATCGAGCTCCTGTGCGCCGAGATGACGGTCGACGGCCTGCCGATGGATCGCACGACCATGGAGGAGCTGCTCGCCGGATACCTGGGTCCGAGGCCGCGTTCGGAGGCCGACGAGGTCGAGCAGCGCCGCCGACGCGACGAGGTCGTGCTCGGGCATGCCCCGCCCGGACCGACGATCGATCTCCGCAGCACGGTGCAGGTGAAGGCGATGTTGCGGCGCATCGGGGTCGACCTGCCCGACACCCGGGCCTGGCGCCTCGAAGCGCTCCGAGCGACGCATCCGCTGATCGACGCGCTGCTCAGTTGGCGCAAGGCCGAGCGGGTGGCGACCACGTATGGCTACGCCTGGCTCGACGAGCACCTCGGCGTCGACGGCCGCTTCCGCGGGTCGTGGTCGGGCTGTGACGGCGCGGCTGGCCGCATGACCGCCTCGGCCGGCCTCCACAACCTGCCGACCGATCTTCGCAGCGCGGTGGCGGCCGAGGCCGGGCAGGTCTTCGTGCGCGCCGATCTCGGCCAGATCGAGCCGCGGGTGCTCGCTGCAGTCTCGGGCGATCGGGCGCTGGCCCGGGCCACGGCGGCCGACGATCTGTACGCGCCGGTTGCCCGACAACTCGGGGTCGACCGGGCCACGGCCAAGGTGGCGGTCCTGGGCGCCATGTACGGCCAGACCACGGGTCACGGCGCCCAGGCCCTGCGCCGGCTGGAGTCGTCGTACCCGGTGGCGATGGCCTACCTGCACGAGGCCGACCGGGCGGGCCAGGCCGGCCGTGAGCTCCGTACCCACGGGGGCCGCCGCATCGTGACCGCACCGGCCGGGGTGGCCGGGCCGGCCGCGGTGGGCGGGCCAGCCGCGGTGGGGACGGTGGCCGAAGAGGGACGGTCGAGCGGCGCCGATGACCGGAGCCGGGCCGCCGCCCGAGGTCGCTACGCCCGCAACGCCATGGTGCAGGGTGCGGCGGCCGAGCTCTTCAAGGTATGGGCCGTGACCGTGCGGGCCCGGGTCGCGGCGCTCGGGGCCACGGTCGTGCTGTGCCTGCACGACGAGTTGTTGGTCCACGCCCATGTCGAGCACGGCGCGGCGGCGGCCCGGCTCCTCGACGACTCCCTCCAGGAAGCCGTGAAGCGTTGGGCTCCCGACGGGTCGGTCCGGTTCCTCGCCGACATCAGCATCATCGACCGGTGGTCTGACGCCTCGGCCTGACGCCGTGCCCTGACGCGCTGGGCGTGACGGTCAGTCGATGAGGTCGTAGGCCGGCAGGGTGAGGAACTCCACGAACTCGTCGTCGGTCACGAGATCCTCGACGAGCTTGGCGGCGAGGTCGTAGCGGCCAGCGCTGCCATGGGTTTCCTGGATCCGCTTGAGCTCCTCGGCCAGGGTGTCGAGCACCAGGTCGGTGTCGATGTTCCGTCCATCGTCGAGCACCCCGTAGGGCGAACGCACCCACTGCCAGAGCTGCGAGCGTGAGATCTCCGCCGTGGCGGCGTCCTCCATGAGGTCGTGGATCGGCACGCACCCGTTGCCGGCGAGCCATGAGCCCAGGTACTGCAAGGCGATGTCGAGGTTGAGTCGCAGCCCGGCCTCGGTGATCGGACCCCGAGGCCCGAAGTCGAGGAGCTCGGCGGCACCCACCTTCACGTCGTCGCGCTTCCTGGCGATCTGGTCGGGACCGGGCATCGCCGCGTCGAACGCCTCCATGGCGATCGAAACCAACCCGGGATGCGCCACCCAGGTGCCGTCATGGCCGTCTGCTGCCTCGCGCTCCTTGTCGGCGCGCACCTTGGCCAGCGCGGCGTCGTTGGCTGCGGCGTCGCCCTTGACGGGGATCTGCGCCGCCATGCCGCCCATGGCGTGGGCGCCACGCCGGTGACAGGTCTTGATGGCGAGCAGCGAGTAGGCCCGCATGAAGCTGGCCGTCATGCCGACGAGGGCCCGGTCGGCGAGCACCATGGCGGGATCGTCACGGAACTTCTTGATGGCCGAGAAGATGTAGTCCCAGCGCCCGCAGTTGAGGCCGGCCGAGTGCTCGCGGAGCTCGAAGAGGATCTCGTCCATCTCGAACGCGGCGAGGATCGTCTCGACGAGCACGGTGGCCTTGATCGTGCCCCGGGCCAGCCCGAGGCGCTCCTGGGCGAACACGAAGACGTCGTTCCACAGCCGCGCCTCGATATGGCTCTCGAGCTTGGGCAGGTAGAAGTACGGCCCAGAGCCCCGGGCGACGAGGTGGTTGGCGTTGTGGAACATGAAGAGCCCGAAGTCGAACAGGGCGCCCGACAGGGGCTGACCGTCGACGATGACGTGCTTCTCGACCAGGTGCCAGCCCCGGGGTCGCACCATCAACGTGGCCGGCCGCTCGTGCAGCCGGTAGTGCTTGACGGTACCGTCAACTCCGGGCGCCGTCGTGAGCTCGATCGTGCCTCGTACGGCGTCGCGGAGGTTGCGTTGGCCCTGCACGAGGTTGTCCCACAGCGGCGTGTTCGAGTCCTCGAAGTCGGCCATGAACACCTTGGCGCCCGAGTTGAGGGCGTTGATGATCATCTTGCGTTCGACCGGTCCGGTGATCTCGACGCGCCGGTCGGCGAGGTCGGCGGGCACCGGCGAGATCTGCCAGGAGTCGTCGTTGCGGATGGCCGCGGTCTCGGCAAGGAAGTCGGGGCGCTCGCCGAGGGAGATGCGACGCTGGCGATCGAAGCGCATCGTCAACAGGGCCTTGCGGCGACCGTCGAAGCTGCGGTGCAGCGACGCCAGGAACTCGACGGCGTCGGCCGACAGGATCTCGTCGACGCCATCGACCGCCGGGGCTCTCAGCGCCACGCCCGGCGGGAGGGCGACGGGCCCGGGCATCAGAACTGCTCCTCCTCGGTGGAACCCTTGAGCGCCAAGGTCGACGCCAATCCGCCCGAGATCACCGAGGCCACCTGGTCGAAGTACCCGGCGCCGACCTCGCGCTGGTGACGGGTCGCGGTGTAGCCACGATCCTCCATCGCGAACTCCCGCTCCTGGAGCTCGACGTAAGCCGTCATGCCGTCGCGGGCGTACCCGTGGGCCAGGTCGAACATCGAGGCGTTGAGGGCGTGGAATCCAGCGAGGGTGATGAACTGGTAGCGGTAGCCCATGGCGCCGAGCTCCTTCTGGAACCGGGCGATGGTGGCGTCGTCGAGGTGCTTCTTCCAGTTGAACGACGGCGAGCAGTTGTAGGCCAGCATCTTCCCGGGGTGCTCGGCCTGGATCGCCTCGGCGAAGCGTTTGGCCTCGTCGAGGTCGGGGGTTCCGGTCTCGCACCAGATGAGGTCGGCGTACGGGGCGTAGGCCAGGCCACGGGCGATCGACGACTCCAGGCAGGCCCGGGTACCGAAGTACCCCTCGGCCGTGCGGGTGCCGGTGAGGAACGGACGGTCGCGCTCGTCGACGTCGCTCGTGATCAGGCTGGCGCCGAGGCTGTCGGTGCGGGCCACGATGATGGTGGGCACCCCGATGACGTCGGCTGCGAGGCGGGCGGCGGCGAGCGTGCGGACGTGCTGCTGGGTCGGGATCAGCACCTTGCCGCCCATGTGACCGCACTTCTTCTCCGACGCCAGCTGGTCTTCCCAGTGCACGCCGGCCGCTCCGGCCTCGATCATGCCCCGCATGAGCTCGTAGGCGTTGAGCGGACCGCCGAAGCCGGCCTCGGCGTCGGCCACGATGGGCAGCATGTAGTGAACGAGCTCGGCGCTCGACGCGCCCCGGTCGAGCGTCTCCTGCCACTGGATCTGGTCGGCCCGGCGCAGGGCGTTGTTGATGCGGCGCACGACCGAGGGGACCGAGTTGGCGGGGTACAGGCTCTGGTCGGGGTATACGTGCTCGGCCAGGTTGGCGTCGGCGGCGACCTGCCAGCCCGAGAGGTAGATGGCCTCGAGCCCGGCTTTGGCCATCTGGACGGCCTGCCCGCCGGTCATGGCCCCGAGGGCGTTCACGTAGTCGCGGCTGGCGAGCAGCTCCCACAGGCGGGTGGCGCCGGCCTGGGCCACCGAGGCCTCCACGGCCACCGAGCCCCGGAGCTTCACGACGTCGGCGGCGCTGTAGCCCCGCCGGATGCCGTTCCATCGGGGGTCGGTGGTCCACTCCCGGTCGAGGTCGGCGATCTGACGGCGGGCGAGATCGAGAATGTCGAGCATCGTTGCTCCTCCGGTGCTGGATGGGGATCACCCGTCTATGGGTCACGCGCGGTTGGTGTCGCGATGGACGCGGGTCCACGGAGCGTGGGCGTGAGGTGACAGTTCCATTGTTCCCGTCGATGTTCGCGTTGCAACCCTCCACAGACCGATAAGATCGCGTATTCTTTCGATTTCCGCACGATCGGAGCAGTCTTCATGGCGACACAGCGAGTCGACACCCTCGTGTTCGGGCAGCGGCTGCGTCATCTGCGCAAGGCCCGGGGCTACACCCTCGACGCTCTGGGTGAGCGAGTCGGCCGTCCCGCTCCCTTTCTCTCGCAGCTCGAGACCGGCAAGCGCGAGCCCCGCCTGTCGGTGATCGAGGATCTGGCCGAGGCGCTCGGCGTGACCACCGCCGAGCTCCTCACGGCCGAGGCCCCGTCGCGCCGGAGCCAGCTCGAGATCGCCATCGAACGGGCGCAGGACGAGCCGCTGTACCAGACGCTGCGCCTGCCGTACGTGAAGCCGTCGGCCAAGGTGCCCGACGACATGCTCGAGCACGTCGTGACCCTGTACCGCCAGCTCGCCCGCCGCTCGGAGGTGCACGCGGCCTCGCCGGAAGGGGCCCGCAAGGCCAACGCCGAGCTGCGCGTCGAGATGCGAGCGCGCGACAACTACTTCCCCGAGATCGAGGCCGTAGCGGGCGATGCGTTGCAGGCCGTGGGCTGGGACGGCACGTCGGCGGTTCCGGAGCGGGTCCTGCTCGAGCTGGCCCGCTACTACGGCTTTTCGATCAAGCGGGTGCGCGACCTCCCCAAGCAGACCCGCTCGGTGACCGACCTTCGCGGCCGGACGATCTACATCCCCCAACGCAACGCCGTGCCGACTCGAGCGGCCCGTTCGGTGATCCTGCAGACGCTCGGGCACTTCGCCCTGGGACACGAGGACCCCGCCGACTTCCGTCAGTACCTCCGCCAGCGGGTGGAGGCGAACTACTTCGTCGGCGCCGTGCTGGCCCCGGAAGCTGCGGCGGTCGAGCTCCTGCGTGAGGCCAAGGCCCGCCGGGAGATCTCGATCGAGGACGTCAAGGAGATCTTCTACATCTCCTACGAGATGGCGGCGCACCGCTTCACGAACCTGGCGACGCGCCACCTCGGCCTCGCAGTGCACTTCCTCCGGGCCGACGAGGAGGGCGTGATCTGGAAGGCTTACGAGAACAACGGGGTCCCCATGCCCACAGACGCCGACGGGGCCATCGAAGGCCAGCGGGTGTGTCGGGAGTGGGGGACCAGGGTCGCCTTCCACGCCGAGGACGTCTTCGACATCCACTACCAGTACACCGAGACCGACATGGGCACGTTTTGGGCCGCGACGCACGTCGAGGCCGACCGTCCCCCGTACTCCGCGGTGACGATCGGGGTCCACGAACGCGACGCCAAGTTCTTCCGAGGAGCCTCGACGACCCAGCGCCACCGCTCGTACTGCCCTGACGGTCCGTGCTGTCGCCCGTCGGGCGCGCTGGCCGAGCGCTGGACGGGCTTCGCCTGGCCGTCACCTCGCCAGCACTCGCACGTCTTGGCGGCGATACCGGTGGGCGCGTTCCCGGGGGTCGATCTCACCGACGTGTACCAGTTCCTCGACCGCTACTCGGAACCACCCCCGGAAGGGGCGCCGCAGTCGTCGCCGCAGTGGTCGCCGGGCCCGTCACCGCACGGGTCATCGAGCCCGGCGGGTGATGGCTGATGCCGGGGCGGTGACCGTCCGTCGGTAGCGTGCCGCCGGTGAGCGCAGCCGTATCGGGGATCTTCGAGCGCGACGGCGATGTGTTCGTGCCCAGCGACAATGCCCGCGGCCCCTGGGTCGCCGACTCGTTGCACGGCGGGGCGACGGCCGCGCTGTTGGCCGGGGCCGTCGAGTCGGTACCCACGTTCCAGCCGATGCGGATCGTGCGGATGACCGTCGAGCTGTTCCGTACCGCCCCGTGCGTGCCGATGGTGCTTCGCGTGCGTCCGCTGCGCGACGGTCGCCGCATCCAGCTCGTCGAGGCTGCCATGTTCGCGGCCGACCGTCCCGACGGTCCCGAGCTGGCTCGCATGATGGCGTTGCGCATCAGGGAGGCCGCGGGAACCGTTGCCGCCGAGTTCGTCCCCACGGACTGGCCCGACGACGAGCCGCCGCCGTTTGCTCCCGAGTCGGCGGTGGTGACCCTGCCCGACGGGCCGTTCTTCTTCGTCCGCAACTTCGAGCTCCGCTCCGGAGCCGACCGCCACCCGCTGGGGGGAACGACGTGGCTGCGCCTGCACGTTCCGCTCGTCGCCGGCGAGGTCACCAGCCCCGTCCAGCGTCTGGCTGCGACCACCGATCTGTTGCGCAGCGCTTCCGAGGGCCTGGGCCGCAGCTACACCTCGGCCAACCCCGACCTGACCATCCACCTCATCCGGTATCCGGTGGGGGAGTGGCTGGCGCTGGGGGCGTCGGTCAGGTTCGACGGGTCGGGCATCGGTCAGACCGACGGCCCGATCTGGGACCGTACGGGTCGCGTGGGCCGAGGCGTCAAGTCGCTGCTGCTCGAACCGAGCTGAGACGGCGGGCGATGCGCATGGCGTCGGGTCTACTCTCGCCTTCATGACACCGGTGATCGACGCCACCAAGACCTGGCGGCTGGTCGAGGAGCGCCTCGGGCGCGAGACCTCGCCCCGCAAGCGCCAGATCCTCGCCAACGTCTTGGCCCACATGAAGGCTGAGGCCGTCCCCGATCTCGACGGGCTGATGGAGACGCTGGGCGAGCATCCCGAGTACCACTTCTGGGGCCCGGCTGGCGACACCGGACCCAAGGGGCGTCAGGCGGTCAGAGACTTCTACACCGCGTTCGCCAACAGCGGGGCCACGAACCTCGAGCTCGATGTCGAACGTCTCGTCGTCGACGACGACTGTGTCGTGCTCGAGGGCGTGATGCGCATCATCTACCCGGGCGCGACCCTGAACGCCATGGGACGCACGGTCGACGACCCGTCGGGCTTCTACCTGTACCAGGACCGCATGGTCGTCTTCTGGCCCTACGACGCCGACGGGAGGCTGATCGGCGAGGACAGCTACGTCTCGGCCGACGGCTTCGCCGACATGCGCAAGCTCAGCCCCGACGAGCTCCCGGCCTCGCTCCGCTCGTCGCTCCGGTAGCGGAGAGCGGGAGGCGGAGAGTCGGCGGCTGCTGTCGGCTGCTGTCGGCGGCTCCCCTCGGTGCAGCATCTGTCGCTCGAGGGGGATGGGTGCGGTTGAGCGACAGGTGCTGGATGGGGTGGGCTCATGCCACAATCCCGGCACATGTCGGAAGCCCACCACCCGCCCGACGCCAACCACCCGTCGGAAGCCTGGTACCGCCAACATCTCACCGAAGCCGACCTCGCGCTGCTCGGCCCCGGCCCCGTGTTGGCGCGGCTGGCGTCGCCCGAGGCCGAGGCGGCCGTCTTCGGGGAGGCGTGGGGGCAGGAGACGATCGCGTTCCTCTCGCCGTTCCTGGCGTTCGCCGTTGCGGTGCACCGGACGGCGGCGGTGCTCGACGAGTCGACGAGCGTCCTCGAATGGACCGGACCCCGCCAGCGTCTGCCCGTGTTCGGGGTGTCGTCGTTGCGCGACCTCGTGGCCGATCCGCTGCGGCGCTTCCTGCTCGTCGAGCTGCTCGCGTCGTACACGCACGTCGCGTCGGGCGTCACCTGGGTGCACACCGAACGGGGCTGGCGCAAGCACCGCTTCAATGAGCTCGACCCCGTCGCCTTGGCCGGCTTGCTGGAAGCCGTCCCACCGGCCGAGCGGGGTGGCGTCTTCAGGCGCCTGGGCGATCTGGCGCTGTTCCTCACCGGCGTGTTCCCCGATCGCACGGCCCTGCACGGCCTCGACCCCATCAGCGTGGGGCGACTCTCCCGGGTGTCGCGGATGCCCGATGCCGCGCCCGACGATCAACCCGATGCCGTGGTGCTCCTCGAGCGGCTCGGCGCGCGCTGGTACCAGCTCGCGGCACAGACGGTGCCGAGACCCCACGCGGGGACGGTCGCCGCGGTCGCGCACGTGGCCGAGCATTTCGCAGACGCTCGGCGGGTTCTCAACGTGGTGACCGACCGCTACCTGTTCCCGCTGCGGCAGCGCTGGTTCGGCGGCGGGTGACGCTCTAGCGTGCGCCGACCGAGCCCCGGCGTTCTTGACGGGGCGCGCTGCGACCGGGAGAGCCCTCACGATGGCCACCTTCACCCACGACCTCCCCGACGGCATGTTCGAGTGGGTCGCTCGCACCGGCGGCGGCGAGATCACCCAGCTCTACCGTCATGTCGCTCGGCGTGAGGCCTGGGTGGTCGACGTGACCCGGCCCGACGGGTCGGTCTGCGAAGGGTTCCTCCGCCTCGAACGCGAGCGGGTGCCCGGCAATCCGTGGTCGCTGGCCAAGGAGACCCAGATCATCAGGGCGTTGCGCGAGACCGCGGTGCCGGTGCCCGACGTGTACGGCGAGAACGACGAGCTGGCCTGCACGCTCTTCGAGCGGGTGCCCGGACGCTCCGACCTCGACAAGATCGACGACGCCGTTCAGCAGCGGCGGGTGATGGAGCACTTCATGGAGGTCGTGGCCGAGATGCACACGCTCGACCTCGACTCGATCCCGCTGCCGCCCATGCCCCGGCCGACCACCGCCGCCGAGTGCGCGTTCGGCGAGCTCGACCTGCTCCTCGCCCAGTGGGGCCCGTTCGTGGCCGGGTACCGTTCCCAGGAGCCGCTGCTCGGGTACTGCCTCGACTGGCTCGGGCGGTTCCAGCCTCAACAGATCGCCCGCGTCTCGTTGGTGCAGGGCGACACCGGGCCCGTGAATTTCATGTTCGCGGGCGATCGGGTCACGTCGGTCATCGACTGGGAGTGGGGCCATCTCGGCGATCCGATGGAAGACCTGGGCAACATCTGCGTTCGCGAGTTCTGGAACCCGTCCGGAGGACTTCGGGGGCTGTTCCCCTTGTACGAGAAGGCTTCGGGGATACCGGTGTCGTTCGAGGCCGCCCGCTACTACCGGGTGCAGCAGAACGTGCGGGGCATGATCCCCATCCACTACGTGACCCAGAACGCCCATCCCCGCGAGTCGATCGCCTGGTATCTCGCCTACCGCTACGTGGGCGACCGGGCGTCTGCTGAGTCGATGGCCGAGTCGATGGGCATCGCCGTCGAGCGGCCCGAGATGCCGTCGGCCGACTCGGGTGAGCGCGACATCCTGTCCGAGGCCGCTCGCTATGCGCTCGACCACGACGTGGCGCCGGCGATCGGCGACGCCTTCGCCCGGGCCCGTGCCGGCGACGTGGGGATCCTCGTGGCCTGCATCGACCGTCGCCGCCGCTACGGCGCAGCGATCGAGGCCATCGAGCGCGACGAGATGGGCGGGGTGCTCGGCGCGACCCCGGCCACCGTGACCGACGGGTTCGCCGCGCTCGACGCCGCCATCACGGCCCGGACGTTGCCCGACGAGACGCTGCTCCCGTACCTCGCCCGCCGGGCGTACCGGCTCGAATGGCTCCACGCCCCGGCCTGCGCCCTCTACCCCGACCGGCGTTGGTCACCGCTCGAATAGGGCCCTATCGCCAGGGTAGGGCCCGATCGCCAGGTGCTGGAATCGGGTCACCAACTGGTGTGCAGCGGGCGGCCTTCCGCGTAGCCGGCGGCCGACTGCACGCCGACGACAGCGCCGGCATGGAGGTCGGGGAGTGAGCGGGCACCGGTGTAGGTGCAGGCCGATCGCACGCCGGCGACGATCTGGTCGAGCAGGTCTTCGACGCCGGGGCTGTCGGGGTCGAGGTACATCCGAGCCGTCGAGATGCCTTCCTCGAAGAGCGCCTTGCGGGCTCGCTCGAGGGGATCGTGACCGGTCGTACGGTTGAGCACGGCTCGTTCCGAGGCCATCCCGAACGACTCCTTGTACATGAGCCCCTTGGAATCGTGGTGGAGATCGCCCGGCGACTCGTGCGTCCCTGCGAACCACGACCCGATCATGACGTTGGAGGCTCCGGCAGCCAGGGCCAGGGCCACGTCGCGGGGATGGCGGACGCCGCCGTCGGCCCACACGTGCTTGCCGGCCTCGCGGGCCGCGGCCGCGCATTCGACGACGGCGGAGAACTGCGGACGACCGACGCCGGTCATCATCCGGGTGGTGCACATGGCGCCCGGTCCCACGCCGACCTTGACGATGTCGGCCCCGGCGCCGATGAGATCGTGCACGCCGTCGGCGGTGACCACGTTGCCGGCCACGACCGGGATCGTGGGGTGCAGGTCGCGCACCTTCTTCAGGGCGTGCAGCATCTGGATCTGATGGCCATGCGCGGTGTCGACCACGAGCACGTCGACGCCGATCTCGAGCAGCGCCTGGGCCTTGCCGACGACGTCGCCGTTGATGCCGATGGCCGCTCCGATGCGGAGGTGTCCCGAGGCGTCGAGGGCGGGGGTGTAGAGGGTCGAGCGCAGGGCGCCCATCCGGGTGAGGATGCCGACGAGTCGACCGTCGCCGTCGACGACGGGGGCGAGGCGGCGGCGGGCGTCGTGCAGCGTGAGGAACGCCTCCGAGGGGGCCACACCGGCCGCGAGCGCCGTGATCTCGGTTGACATCACGTGGCTGATGGGGGTGAAGCGATCGGTGCCGGTGCAGTCGGCCTCGGTGACCACGCCGACGGGGCGCCCGGCGTCGTCGAGGATGATCACCGCTCCGTGGGACCGCTTGGGGAGCAGGTTCAGCGCGTCGCCGACGGTGTCATGCAGGCCGAGCGTGACCGCGGTGTCGTAGACGGGGTCACGTTGCTTGACCCAGGCGACGACGTCGGCCACGACCTCGGTGGGGACGTCCTGGGGGAGGATGGCGATGCCACCGCGCCGGGCGACCGTCTCGGCCATGCGGCGGCCCGACACGGCGGTCATGTTGGCCACGACGATCGGGATCGTCGTTCCCGCGCCGTCGACCGTGGCCAGGTCGACATCGAGTCGCGAGGTGATCGCCGAGGGGTTCGGGACCATGAACACGTCGTCGTAGGTGAGCTCGAAGCCCGAGTTGGTGCCCTGGAGGAATCGCACGAGAGGGACATGGTAGGACGTTTGACGCTCGGTCCCCCCGCTGGGAGGCTCTCGCGATGACCGGTCGTCTCGTGCTCGCCGATGCCCTCCTGCTCGATGGCGTGCACGCTGCCGAGCCCCACAGCACGGTCGTGGTCGACGGCAACCGGATCGTCTCGGTGACCGCCGGGGGTGCCGCCGGGGGTGCCGGCCCGGCTTCGGGCGGAGCCGGCGATCTCCAGCCCGGCGACACCGTCGTCGATCTCGGTGGGCGCACGCTCATGCCCGGCATGGTGAGCGGGCATTTCCACACGACGTACCACAACGTGGGCGGCGAGACGTTGCCGTTCGGCCTGGAGCGCCCGCCGGCGTACCAGGCTCTGAGAGCCCTGGCCAACGCGCAACTGGCGTTGTCGCGCGGGTTCACGTCGGTCGTGGGCGCCAGCGCGGCGTTCGACGTCGACGCGTCGCTCGCCGCCGCGATCCGTGACGGCGTCGTCGAGGGGCCGCGGGTCGTGCCGGCGTCGCGCGACCTCATCACGACGGCCGATGGCAACGACACCGTCCCGTGGTGGTACGAGTCAGCGGCGATGGGCGTCGTGCGGATGTGCGACGGGCCCGACGAGTTCCGCAAGGCGGTGCGCGACGAGATCAAGCGGGGAGCCCAGATCATCAAGGTCTACGTGACCGGCGGGCACGGCGTCATGGTCCCCAAGCACACCGTGGCCCTGACCTCCGCCGAGCTGCAGGCTGTCGTCGAGGCGGCGCACGGCAAGGGCCGGCGGGTCAGGGCCCATGTGGCCCATAGGGATGCGATCCTCGAGTGCATCCGCCTCGGGGTCGACATCATCGACCACGGCGACGGTCTCGACGAGGTGTGCATCGACGCCATGGTCGCAGCAGGCACGTTCTTGCTCCCGAGCCTGTACCTGCCGCTCAAGATCCTCGAGCTCATGGGCGACGCGCCCGGGGCGGGGACGATGGGTTTCACCACCGAGACCGGCCACGACTTCGCAGCCATGTGCGCCATGCTCCCCAAGGCGGTCGAAGCCGGTGTGCAGCTTGCGATCGGCGACGACTTCGGCTCGTCGATCACGCCTCACGGCGTCTACGCCGAGGAGCTCGCCGTGTACACCCGCCATGCCGGTATCCCCGCGCTGGAGGTGTTGCGCTGGGCCACGCAGGTCGGCGGCCGGCTCACCGGTTGGGGCGACGAGCTGGGCACGATCGCCCCCGGGATGCTCGCCGATCTCGTGGTCGTCGACGGTGACCCGTCCGACGACATCTCGCTACTCGCCGACCCGGCCCGAATCGTCGCCGTGGTCAAGGACGGGCGCCTGGTCTCGGGGGCCTTTCCCGTGCCGGTGTCCCCGGCCGGGGAGTGAAGCGCGAGACCAAGATCCTGGTTGTCGTCTCGGCGGCCTCGGGGATGAGCGCCTTCGACCTCACGTTGATGTTCGTCGCCTATCCCGAGATCAGGGCCAGCTTCCCCGACGTGCCCAACGCCCAGCTCTCGTGGGTGCTCACGTCGTTCACGATCGTCGCCGCTTCGCTGTTGATCCCCGCGGGCCGACTGGCCGACCGCATCGGTCGCCGGAAGGTCTTCCTGGTCTCGATCACCTTGTTCAGCACGGGTTCGCTCCTCGTTGCCGTCGCACCCAGCGTTCCCCTGTTGATCGCGGCTCGGATCGTGCAGGCCTGCGGCGGGGCCATGCTCACCCCGTCGGCGCTGGCGATCATCATGGGCAACCTCCCCCCGGAACGTCGGGCGACGGCCGTGGGCGTGTGGGCGGTGGTCACGAGCGCGGTGGCTTCGGCAGCGCCGACGCTCGGGGCGCTGGTGATCTCCGCCGGTTCGTGGCGTTGGGCCTTCGCCCTGATCACCCCGGTCGGGTTGGTGTGCTTCGTGCTCGCCCGTCGCCTCCTCGAGCCGTCGCCCGTCGGGACCGACGCCCGCATCCCCGATCCCTTGGGGGCGCTGCTCATCATGGTCGGCGTGGCCACGCTGGCCCTGGGCATCGTCCAGTCGAACGACTGGGGCTGGACGGGCACCCGCACCATGGGGGCGTTCGTTGCGTCGGCCGTCTTGCTGGCGGTGCTGGTCTGGCGTTGCACCCGCCATCCCACGCCCGTCATCGACCTCTCGGTGTTCAGGGCGCCGTTGTTCCGGGCCGATGCCGTGGCCGCGGCGGCGGTCGGGGTTGCCTACTGGGGGGCGTTCTACGTGTTCGTGCAGTTCCTCACCAAGGGCTGGGGCTATTCGATCGGCCGGGCCGGGCTGCTCCTCACTCCCATGACCCTGGCGTCGACGGTCGTCGGCATCCCGGCCGGTCGGCTGATGGACCGCTACGGCCATCGGGCGCTCATGGTTCCGGCCGGGCTGGCGTTCTCGGTGGCGCTCTTGTGGTTGCGGGCCGCCGCCGGCGACGATCGCGACCTCGGGCTCTGGTTCGGCGTGGCCCTGCTGGTGGGGGCGGCCAACGCCATCTTGTTCCCCGGGGTGAACAGCGCAGCGGCTCGAACGGCGCCGATCGAGAAGCTGGGCCTCACCGCGGGCGTGATCCAGACCGTCATCCGCATCGGCGGGACGGCCGGCGCCGCGCTGGGCGTGGCGCTCATCGGAGACGTGGCCCCGGGCGGCTCCGTGTCGGAGTTCCACTCGGCCATGGTCGCCGTGGCGATCGCCGGCTTGATCGCCACCGCGGCGGCGATCCCCCTGGCGACGGGGCCGCGCCGCCTCGGCCAGCGCGGCCTCGTAGCGACCCGTTCGCCGGGGCTTGAGCCGGGATGACTCTGGTGCGCGTGGCGCGGCTGGCGCCGGTGTGGCGGGTACTGGGTGCCGCCGTCGGTGCGCTCGGCGAGCTCAGCGGGGGAACTCGGCTCCGTTCACCAGCAGCATCTGACCGCTGATCATCCGGGCCCGGTCCGACAGGAAGAAGCTCACGCAATCGGCGACGTCGTCGTCGCGGGGGATCTCCCGCATGGGGAAGAAGCTCTCGATCTCGCCCTTGACCACCTCGACGGGCACGCCCCGCTGCTCGGCCGACATCGTCACGTAGCCCTCCACGGCCGGGCCCCACATCCACGTGGCCACGACCGTGTTGACGCGGATCTTGTACTGGCCGAGCTCGAGGGCCAGGCTGGGCACGGCTGCGAGCATGGCCCCCTTGGTGGCGGCGTACGCCGTCTGCATGATCCGCGGGTAGAGCGACGCCTGCGAGCCGATGAACACGATCGAGCCCCCGCGGGCCCTGAGGGCCGCCGCCGCGGCGATGGTCATGCGCATCGAGCCCAGCACGTTGGTCTTCGTCGTGGCCTCCCAGTCGGCCCACGACGTGTCGTCGATCCCGCCCATGACCCGGTCGAGCGCGGCCACGTTCACCAGCCCGTCGATCCCGCCGAAGCGCTCGACCCCAAGGGCCACCAGCGCTTCGGGGTCACCGTCGACGGTGATGTCAGTCGCCCGGTGCGCCACCCGGGCGCCGGATGGGTCGAGCTGCTTGGCGATCTCGGCCAACGTCGACTCGGTTCGGGCGCCGATCACGACGTTGCCACCGTCACGCAAGATCGTCGTCGCGATCTCCGTCCCCAACCCCGCCCCAACCCCCGACACCACGATCGTCTTACCCTGCAACATGTTCGCGCTCCCTTGTGGAGCTCAGTGGAGCTCAGTGGAGCTCAGGCACCGCAGCCATGCTCCGTTGCCGTCGACGCCGCCCCGACTCCGGTGCGTTGTGTGACTGTACAGATCCGTCGGGTGAGGCTCACCAGGACGCCAGGAGAGGTGTGTCAGGCTCGATCGAAACTGCCGTCCCCTGTCTTCCATATGATCGAGTGAAGAACATCTCAGCCGGTGCTCATATCGAGGAGTTACTGTCACACCCAGCTGGTATCATGTCGGTGATGGATACGGCTCGGTTCGGGGATTGCGAGTTGGATGATCTGGCGGAGACGCTGGGTCAGCTCCGGGCGTTGATGACCGCGATCCATTCCGAGTACCTCGAGGTGATCGCGGTGTTCAACGAACGGAAAGGCCACCTGTACGACGGGATGCCGACCGTGGCGTCCTGGCTCGCAGCCCGGTTGAACCTGTCGTTGGCCACCGCGCGGCGAGAGGTCGACGTCGCACTGGGCGCTGAGGAGATCCCGGCGTTGATGGATGCGTGGCGTGAAGGTCGGATCTCTTGGGACCAGCTCGTGCTTCTGGCTGCGGTCGCAACTCCCGAGACTGAGGCTGATCTGGCCGAAGCGGCGCCGGGCTGGTCGTGCAATCAAACGGTGATGCATGCCCGCGCGTTGCGGCCGGTCTCGGAGAAGGAAGCGTTCGATCAGCATCGTGACCGGTTCGTGCAACTCCTGCGTCGCAAGGACTCGACGTTGCAGATCCGGGGTCGACTTGCTGGTGAGCAGGCCGAGATCGTCGAGACCGTCCTGAACAGGCTCGTCGACAGCCTCCCCCGACCGACCGTGCTCCCCGAGGACACGCCCGAAGGCGGACCCGAACCGCGAGCCGCGCGGATGGCTGACGTGCTCGTGAACCTGTGCGCCGGTGATCCCCAGATCACCGCGCAGAACCCGGCCCGGCCCCTCGTGATCGTTCACGTCACCGCCGAGCAACTCGCCGACGAACCACCCGTCACCCACACCAACCAGCACAGCAACGAGCACCGCGGGCACGACCAGCGCGACGACCACGACGAGCACGACGAGCACGGCTGCGACACGGAAGCCGGTGACACGGGTGCTGGCGTTCTGGCTGCAAGCGCTACGGGTGCCGGCGGTCGCGGTGGGGGTCGGGCTGGTGCACCGTTGGTTGGGCCGACGATGGGGGCTGGTTGGGCGATCGCGGGTGAAACCGCGCGCCGAATCGCATGTGATTGTCGTTGGCAGGTCGTCGCTGACGACCAGACCGGCCTGACCGTCGGGATCGGCCGTGAGTCACGCCGGATCCCACCGTGGATGGCCCGGATCGTCGATCATCGCGATCAGCATCGTTGCCGATGGCCCGGATGTGACCGGACCGTCTGGCTCGAACATCACCATGTCGCCCATTGGGCCAATCTCGGCCTGACCGAGCCAGAGAATCTTCTGAATCTCTGTTGGCATCATCACCATCTCGCTCATGAAGGACGATGGCAGATCATGTTCAATGCTCACGCCGACAAAGTCACGGTGATTCGACCAGACGGACGCGAATATCTACCACCCGAACACCCGCCCGGGCTCACCGAGAAAACCCGACAATGGCTAGCCGAACTCGCTGACGCACCACCCGGCCGCACCACCGCCGCCTGAACCCAGGCCGTCGCCAACCAGCAACACCGCCGAACCGAACCAGCGAGCGCTGGAGTCGCCGGTGCAACACCCAGGCATTCCCCGGCGCCTCCGCAATGAGCTCGAACGTGGGTCCGCTGAACGTCGACGGGTCTTGTCCCTGCGGCGCGATGAGCTCCTCGGCTACCTGGAGGAGACCGTCCTCGACGGGACGTTCGCCAGAGGAACGCGAGCACATCGGGGCCGAGGTCGACGACGCTATCCAGAGGGCGTTGTCTGCCAACACGAACGGTTGAGGACTGCCACCGACAGGGATGGTGTCGGTGACCGCGAATCGTTGCCGTTCGGGTGCCGTCGCCTCACTCGTCGTCGTCTCTGGCGCTGTTGTCGTTACGGCCAGCGACGTGGTGCGCTCGTTGATGGTCTCGTCGCTACCGGCTGCCGTGGTAGCGGCAGGTGCGCCCCACCGTCGACCGTCGTCTGGGCGGCCCGGAACACCACGGCGTAGCCGCCCCGGCCCAGCTCCTCGTGGAGCACGAACCCGGGCACCTCGACACGCATGTACGGTGCCTCGTCGGCCACACCCCTCCCGTCCGGTCATGGAGTGACCCGTTCGTGCCACATCCGGACACCGCGCCGCGCCCACACGCCTGCGCCCATACGCCCAAGGGCGGCACCCGCTCCGCCCGCGAGCCCAAGCCCGGCAACCGCCCGCACGTCACGATCGTGGGCGATCGGGCCTTCTCGAGGGGCCCGGCCGAGCGGGCCGCGACGACGACCGCGTTGGCGATCGCGTGGCGGATTTCGTCGTCGGCGACTCCGTGCGTGCCAGCATTCGCCAGGATCCTCGCGACAAACCCTCGTCGTCGCGTCGTCCGGGACTGACCGTCGCCCGCTCGGAGGCCGACCGTCACATCACGTCAGGACGTCAGAACGTCAGGACGCCGCGTGCGAGCTTGCCGTGGTGCATGTCGTCGACGACGGTGTGGAAGTCCTCCATGGGGTAGGTCTTCGACACCATGGAGTCGAGGTCGAACAGGCCCTGGCGGTAGAGCTGCACGATCATCGGGATGTCGTGCTGGGGGCGGACGCCGCCGGCACGGGAGCCGATGAGACCCCGGTCGACCTGGTTGAGGTGGGTGATGGGGACGGGCACGGTGACGCCGGGGGCGGGTTGGCCGACCGAGACGCAGATGCCGCCCCAGTCGAGCACCTCGATCGCGGCCTCCAGCACCTTCGGATGGCCGACGCACTCGAACGACCAGTCGACGCCGCCGGCACCGAAGGGGCCACGCACCATCTCGGCGCTGTGGGGGAACAGCTCGCGGATGGCCTCGGCACTGTCGACCTCGGAGGCGTTGACGAAGTCGGTGGCGCCCATCTTCAAGGCCAGCTCGGCTTTGCCGGCCACGGCGTCGACGGCCACGATGCGCGACGCGGCCTTGATGCGCAGCGCCTGGATGACCGACAGGCCCACGCCGCCCGCGCCGAACACCGCGGCGGTCTGGCCCGGTTGGATGTTGGCCCGGTTGAACACCGAGCCCAGGCCGGTGACGACACCGCAGGCGATGAGACACGCCGAGGTGAGCGGCACGTCCTTGGGGATCTTGACGGCCTGGATCTCCTTGATCAGCGTCACCTCGGCGAACGACGACGTCGCCGCGAAGTTGCCGGCCTTCACACCGCCGACGGTGAAGGGCTCGTGCCGGTTGGCCAGCGTGGAGCGGCACCACGAGGTCTTGCCGATGCCGCACCAGCGGCACTTGCCGCACGACGAGATGGTGGCCACGACGACGTGGTCGCCCTTCTTGACCTGGGTGACCTCGGAGCCGACCTCTTCGACCACGCCGGCGCCCTCGTGACCCATCAGAAACGGGGTGGGCCAGGGGATGGTGCCATCGAGGCAACTGATGTCGCTGTGGCACACGCCCGCCGCAGCGATGCGCACGAGCACCTCCGATGGACCGGGCCCGCGCACCTCCACATCGGTGCGGATCTCGGCTGCTTCTCCGGTGTAGACGATCCCGCGCATGACGGTGCTCCTTCGGCGAATGCTCGTGCGAGCGGGCGCAGCGATCGAACGCCCACCTTGGATGCCGATGTTCTAGCGCAGCGGCGTCAGTCGCGTCTCAGAGCGGTGCACCTACCGGGGCCACTCGATGGCCGAGGCGATCTCGGCCACGGAGACACCGAGCAGTGGGCTGCGATCGGTTGCGACGTACTCCGTGGTGTCGGAGAGCACGAACCATTGGAGCCGCGCCTCAGCCGGCTCGGCGGTCACGACTTCCTCGACGCCGTGTGCGGCGTAGAAGCCGAACTTCTCCCACGTCTCGTCGTGGGGTGAGATCACCTCGACCACGATCGCCGCGGTGGCGACGAACACCGAAGACGGCATGCCCCGGTGGTAGCCACCATCGGGAACCCGAAAGTCCTCGGGCTCGCCGAGGTTGAAAGGCCCGGTTCCGATGAGGCCAGCCCGGCGGCCCGCGGGCTCGAGGAGCACGGCGAGGCAGCGGTCGATGTAGCCGTGCCAGGGGTGTGCCGCGGGTGCCACGTGATACTCGCCCTCCCACACCTCGTCGAAGAGATCCTGCCCCAGCGCGCGGCGACGAGCCAGGAACTCACTGAGCGGCGGGGGGAGGTCGCCGAGCACAACGGTTTTCACGCTGCTCATCCTACAAGTGCTCGATTGCCCCGCGACCAGCGCCCCCGGGAGCGATCGGGGCGATCAGCCGGCAGTTCAGCTCGGCTGGGTTCAGCCCACCTCAGCTCAGCGGGGCGGCGCCGAAGGCGACGTCGAAGCGGTCGCACCAGATGACGACGCTCGGGTAGCGCGTGATGTCGACATCGGCGGGGATCTCGTAGTTCTGATCGCCGATGTTGCCCTTCAAGCGCCCGAGGTCGACGAAGTCATCGTCGAACGTGCCTTCCTCGCCGTCGGGGGCCACGGTCGTGAGGTACACCTTGAGGTCGGGGCCGTTGTCGGTGTCGAGATCCTCGATGCGCAAGAAGCGCGTCCCGTCGGTGCCGTCGGCGATCATGGCGTGGCCGGTCGTGCCGTGGGCCCGGCTGATGAACTCGCCCGACATGACGGCACGCTCCGGAGCGACGCCCACCGGTGCGGCCTCGTTGACCGTATCGTCGATGAAGGCCTTGTGGGGCTGGAAGTACACCATCACGAACACGAACAGGCCCACGAGCACGACGGCCACCGGCACCATCCACCGAGCACGCCTGCGCCACCTCGACGATGCATCCGGCCCAACGCTCGGGGGCGGTGCCAGCGGGTTCGATGAGGTCGAGGTCATCGTGTGGTTGTCTCCTCAGGCTGTACCAACGGGCCGAGTACTCAGATCGGGTCGGACCCGCCGACCCCGCCGTCGGACACGTGGGCCGTCCAGCGGGTGCCGTCGTGGTAGCGGAGCTGATGGCGGTGCGTGGGATCGGGGTGCCACGCGGGTGGGCTCGTCTGGGAAGGCGGCGCTGTGCCGGGCGGTGCCGTCAGCACGGCGCCACCACCTTGCTGATACGGCGCGTCGGGTCTGGGTGCGTACGGCGAGGGGCCGGCTGCGGGAAATCCGCCGGGTGTGCCCGGGCCTGGTTCCCCGTGGCTTCCCGGGGCCTTCTTCTTGTTGCGCACCACGAGGAACACGATGCCGCCGACCACCAGGAGCGCAACGACGATCCCGATGATGAGCCCGACGCTCGAGCCGTCGTCGCCGTCACCGCCGTCACCGGTATCGCCGTCGTCGCTCTGGGCCGCGCCGTCCGAGCCGCCGTCATCAGCGCCGTCGGATTCGACGATCGGCTCGGCAGCCGGATTGCCCTCGCTCTCGAGCGCGGCGGGGTTCGACGACTGCCCCTCGCCGTCGCCGGGCTCCGAGCGGGCCTCGAGCGTTCTGTTGGGGTTGGCGAAGTCGATGGTCCACACGGCGGTGTCGTCAGCCGGGAGGAAGTCGGCGTTGCTCTCGGCGATGTGGCCGGGCATGGTGATCTCGAGCCGGAACTTGAAGGCCTCGGACAGGTCGCCGAACGCTTCGTCGAGGTTCTCGGCGTCCTCGCCGCCGCCGCCCGTCTCTCCGAAGCCCTCTCCCAGGCCGGTGACGGTGTCGCCGGAGAGGTCGGCGCTGAAGCGGAACCCGTCGCCCTCGCGCACGAGGGTGATCCCGGTGAGGGTTCCGTCCATCGAACCGGAGGTGTCGTCGGATCCAGCCGTGCCCGCTTCATCGAGACGCTCGGCAAGTTGTTCGGGGCTGTCGAACGACCCCCGGACCCGGAAGCCCTTGAAGTCGCCCTCGTCGATGTTCTCGGCCTCGAAGCCCGGTGGCAGTGTGAAATCGGGCGAGTTGACGTCGAAGAGCGTGTCGGCGTTGAGCGTGGTGGTCGTCTCACCCTCGACCTCGAACTGGAACCCGTTGCTGAGCTCGACGATCTGGGTGCGGAACTCCTCGTCGGCCAGGAACACCACCTCGATGGTGCCCGAGCCGTCCTCGTTGACGACGATCTTCTCCTCGGTGCGAATCTCGCAGGCGCTCAGACCCAGGGCTACGAGCACCCCAGCGACGGCTCCGATCGATCGCCTCGTCCGTGTCGTGGTCATTCCAGAACCTCGCTCGTCAGTCTGCGCGCCTGCCCGGCAGGTGCAGTCAGACTAGTTCCGTCTGCGACATGGTCGACTCCGTTCGCGCGAAGCTCGGCCGGAAGCGCAGGCCGTTGGCGGGCAGCGGCAGCCGAATCATCCCTGGGGGAACCGTGGACGCCACCGGCATCATCTTCGCTGGGCTCGACTGTGATGCCGATTGCATCGAGGCCTGGAACCGTTGGTACGACCTCGAGCACCTGCCACCCAACATCGCGCTGCCCGGGATCATGACCGGCCGTCGCTACGTCGCTACGTTGCTCCGCCGGCGCTGCACGCGGTGCGCATCGTCGACGCCGAGTCGGGCTTCGCCCGCAGCCAGGGCACGTTCATCACCGTCTACACGCTGTGCGACGATCCCGAGAAGGTCTTCGACGGCATGGTCACCTTGCGTGACAAGCTCGACCCTCCGGGGCGCATGTTCGCTCCGGAGAAAAAGAGCGTCCGTGACATCGTGCTCGACGCCCCGTTCTCGCTCATCGACACGCTCCGCTATCCCTGGGCCCACGACATCCGCAGCTCCGACCTCCCACAGACGGTGGCCGGAACGTGAGCTGATGGGCCCGTAGGTTGGACGGCTGCTGTCACCGTGGGTCAGCCTGAGGTCTGGGTTTCGCGGTTCGCTGGCTGAACTCCGAGCACCCCGAGCGTCCGAGCAGTCCGAGCAGTCCCCGATCCCGAGAAACCCGAGGAGCCACGCGCCATGGCCATGTCGATCGCCCGGTTCAACCTGATCCTGCCGGAGAACGATCCGCAGAAGCATTCCGACATGTTCAAGGCCGCGCTGGAGATGGTGTCGTACTGCGACGACAACGGCTTCGCCATGATCACCACCGAGGAGCATCACGGCGCCGAGAACAACTGGATGTCGACGCCGCTGCTGTTCGCCGGTATGGCCTTGGCCCGCACGAAGAACGTGGGCTTGAACATCTCGGCTCTGCTGCTGCCGCTGCACGATCCGCTGCGGGTCGCCGAGGACATCGCGGTGCTCGACCTGGCGAGCGGGGGGCGTCTCACGACCATCCTGGGCATGGGGTACCGGCCATCGGAGTACGCAGCCCACGGCAAGAGCTGGGCCGATCGGGGAGCGCTCATGGACGAGTGCGTCGACACGCTCCTCAAGGCGTGGACGGGCGAGCCGTTCGAGTACCGCGGCACGACCGTTCGGGTCACGCCGCGGCCGCTCACCCAGCCGCATCCCGTGGTGCTGCTCGGCGGCACGTCGAAGCCGGCGGCTCGGCGAGCGGCGCGGTTCGGGCTGCCCATGTTCCCGGCCGCCAACATGCCCGAGCTCGAGGCGTACTACTACGAGCAGTGCAAGGAGTACGGGACCCAGGGCTTCTTGATGATGCCCGGCGTCGACACGGTGATGCTGTTCGTTGCCGAGGATCCCGACAAGGCCTGGGCCGAGATCGGCGATCATCTGTTCCACGAGAGCTGGACCTACCACACCTGGCAGACCTCCGACATCCGCTCGGCCGTGCACTCGCACGCCACCAACGTCGACGAGCTGCGGGCCGAGGGCATCTACCAGATCCTCACCCCCGAGCAGGTGATCGCCCGGGCCAAGGAACAAGGCGCCCTGGCGGCTTTCAACCTGCACCCCCTGTGTGGCGGCATGCCGATCGACACGGCCTGGGAGAGCCTGCACCTGTACGTCGAGAAGGTACTGCCGAACATCTGAGCGCCCGTTCACGCGACACTCGGGGCCATGCCGATCGAGATCAGGTCCATCGAGGCACACGAGATCGACGCCTTCATCGAAGCCGACCGGCGGGCGTTCACGCTCGCGCCGCCGGCTCCGGGGAGCGCCGACACCTGGGCCCGGGGTGAACCAGACCGGGTCTTCGGGGCCTTCGCGGGCGCCGAGATCGTCGGAGCGGCCCGCAACTACAGCTTCGAGCTGACGGTCCCCGGCGGGGTGCTGCTGCCGGTCGGGGCGGTGTCGTGGGTCTCGGTTCAGCCCACGCATCGCCGCCAAGGCATCGTGACCGAGCTCATGACCCTGATCGCTGCCGACTCCCGGGAGCGGGGGGAGCCGGTGAGCGTGCTGACCGCGTCGGAGGCCGGCATCTACCGGCGTTTCGGATATGGCCCGGCCACGTGGAGCCAGTCGTTCGAGATCGATCGGGCCTACGGCGCGTTCCACGACGGCTGGCGCCCCGACGCCGGCGGCGCGACCCGACTCATCGACGAGACGACCGCGACATCGGCCGTCCCCGCCTTCTACGAACGATTTCGGGTGCTCCAACCGGGGATGGTCTCCCGGCCCGATTTCTGGTGGCCCGAGGTCTATTTCGGACACCGCATGACCGACGGAGCCCGGTTCTGGGCCGTCTACGAGAGCCTCGCCGGACAGGTTGAAGGAATCGTCTGTTACGAGATCACCGGCGCATTCGAGCGGGGCCTACCGGCCAAGCGCCTGCTTGTGCGCGAGCTGCTCGCGACCACCGATCGGGCCGGCGCCGCCCTGTGGCGACTCGTGCTCGATGTCGATCTCGTGGCCACGATTTCCGGGCATGCCGTGGCCGTCGACGATCCGGTGCGCCATCTCCTCGCCGACGGACGGCGCCTGCTCGTCAGCCAGCACAAGGACGGGCTCTGGACACGACTGCTCGATCCCGGTCGGGCCCTGTCGGCACGCACCTACGGCGCATCGGGGCGTCTCGTGCTCGCGGTCGCCGCAGCTCCGGCGAGTCGAGACGGAGGAGCCCGGAGCTGGATGCTCGAGGTCGACACCGATGACGAGGCCGACGGCGTGTCGTGCACCGAAACCAGCGCGGCCCCCGACCTCGTCTTGGAGGAGCATGCGCTCGGCGCGGTCTATCTGGGCGGAACGTCGTTCAGCTCGCTGGCCGCAGCCGGGTTCGTCCACGAGCTGAGCCCGGGAGCCCTGGTCCGGGCCGACCGGATGTTCGCCACCTTCCCGGCACCGGTGATGCTCGGTGCCTTCTGAGCTTGTGACCCATCGAGCACCTGTCGCTCAAGGGTGATTGTGGCGGCTGAGCGACAGGTGCTCGGGGTGGTTGGGGTCGGTGCCTGAGGCCTGGGGTCTGGCACACTGCTCGGCCTATGACGCTGCTGCTGCCGACGACCGTGGGTGGCCACATCACCGAGCTCATGGCGCTCTCGGCTCGGGTGGGCTTCGACGGTCCTCGTCTGTGGATGACGTGGCGCAACCCTCAGACCGAGTCGCTGCTGGCGGGCGAGGACGTGGTGTGGGTCGAGCCGGTGCAACCCCGCGACGTTCGCGGCGTGCTCGGGGCGGCTCGGGCCACCCGCAAGGTGCTGCGCGAACGCGCTCGTGACGGCGCCAGCCCTGTCACTGCGGTGATGACGTCCGGGTCGGGGATCGCGCTCGGGGTGCTCCCGGTGTGCGCGATGCGGCGAATCCCGTGCCACTTTGTGGAATCGGCGACGCGTCCCGATGGCCCGGGGATGACCGCCAAACTGCTCGGTCCCGTCCCGGGGGTTCGCATGTACACCCAGTTCCCGCATCTGGCGTCGAAACGCTGGCTGCACCGAGGGTCGGTCTTCGACGGCTACCAGGCGGCTCCCCGAGTGGACGCCGCTCACCCGACCCGCCCGGTGCGGCGGGTTGTGGTGACCCTCGGGACCATGGAGGACTACCGCTTCCGGCGCCTGCTCGAGCGGCTGTGCGCCATCTTGCCGCCCGAGGCCGAAGTGCTGTGGCAGACCGGGTGCACGCCGGTCGACGGGCTGCACCTCGGCGGCCGTGTGGTCGACGGGCGAGCGATGGTCCCCACCGCCGAGCTGATCGACGCCATGGCGGTCGCCGACGTCGTGATCGGCCACTGTGGCGTGGGCACGACCCTGACGGCCATGAACGCCGGTCATTTCGGGGTGCTCGTGCCCCGCGAGGCCGCGCACGGCGAGAACGTCGACGACCACCAGGTGACGTTGGCTGCCGAGCTGGCCCGGCTCGGGCTGGCGGCGACACCCCGGGTCGACGATCTCGATCTCGGGGTGTTGGAACGGGCTGCGGGCCGAACCGTGACCCGGATGGTCGCGCCTCCCGCGTTCGTGCTCGCCTGATCGTCGCTCATCGAACTGGGACCCGAACTGGTCCCGGTACGAGCAGGGGGATTGGGGGTTGGGGGAGGGTCTGAGCGAGTGGCTGTCCGCACCCGCTCCATGAACGAACTGGTGGGCAGGGTCCGCAACGGCAGCCATGAGGTGCTGGTGCGCTTGGAACCCGAGCTCGGCTCGACCGGCGGCGCGCGGGTGCCCTTTCGCCGGTCGAGCCGGGCACTTGAGCGATCGAGAACCGGGGGCGCTCGGTGGAGCCGGCTCCTGAGCGTCCTTCCGGGGGATCCCTGCCGCTGGTGGCGCGACTGGGCGGAGATCGGTAATCGGATGTATCGGATGCCGTAACTCCACCCTCCACTCGCTCCAACTGTGGGGCGTCGTCACGACCGGCGGGTCGCCATCTCGGTCTCTAGTATCAATGATCTGCCAAGAATTCTTTCCCGTAATCTGGCGGTATTCTGGGGTTGCTGTCATACCCATCTGGTACCATGAACCGTGATGGAAGCGGATCGGTATCGTGACTGTGAGCTCGACGACCTGGCCGGCACGATCGGTCAGCTCTACGCACTCACGAACGCCGTGTACGCCGAGCTGCTCGACGTCATGGCCGCGTTCATCGAACGGCAAGGCCATCTTGTCGACGGCATGCGCGACCCGGCATCCTGGCTCGCCGCCCAGGTCAACCTGTCGTTGACGACGGCACGACGCGTCGTCGAGGTCGCCGTCAAGGCCCCGCAGATCCCGGCGCTGATGGAGGCGTTCGCCGAGGGGCGGATCTCGTGGGATCAACTGGTCGTCCTCGCCGCCGTTGCCACATCCGACACCGATGCCGAGCTGGCTGCCCAGGCGCCCGGTTGGACGTATCACGCGACGATGGTCAACGCCAGGGCCCTCAAACCGGTCACGGCGAAAGACGAGGTCGAACAGCACCGGCAACGGTACCTGCAGTTGATCCGCGAGCCTGGCGCTACGTTGCGGATCCGGGGTCGGCTCTCAGGTGAGCAGGCCGAGATCGTCCACGGGGCGCTCAACCGGCTCGCCGAACTGCTCCCCGAGGAAGGCAGGCTCCCTGATGCTGAACCGGTCAGGCGTGGGGCCCGGCTGGCTGATGCGCTCGTGAACCTGTGTGCCGGCGAACCGCAGCTCCTCGCTCAACAGCCGGCCCGGCCTTTGGTGGTTGTGCATGTCCCGGTCGAACGGCTCGCCAGCGATTCTGAAGCTGATGTGCCGGTTGATGGTGAGGGTGGCCAGCCGACCGGTCCGAGCCGGAGCGAGCCCTCCCGGGTCCCGGTCGAGCCGGCGACGATCGGGAATGGTTGGGCGATCGCCGATGAGACGGCCCGGCGCCTGGCGTGTGACTGCCGTTGGCAGATGATCGCCGACGATCCGTCCGGTCGCACTGTCGGGATCGGCCGGGAATCCAGGCGGGTCCCGCCGTGGATGGCCCGGATCGTGAACCGTCGTGACCGGTTCCGGTGCCGTTGGCCCCGGTGTGACCGGACGGTCTGGTTGGAGCATCACCATGTGACCCATTGGGCATATGACGGGTTCACCGAGCCGGAGAATCTGGTGAGTCTCTGCTGGCATCATCATCATCTGGTCCACGAAGGGCGATGGCAGCTCACCTACCATGTCGACACCGACACGGTCACGCTCACACGACCAGACGGGCACATCCACATTCCACGATCAGAACCCGACATGCTCTCCGAGCACACCCGGAACTGGCTCACCGGACTCACCGGGTCACCATCCACACGGCCACGCACCCATCACACCGCCGCCTGAGCACGCCCGCCGTTGGCGCGCGGGCCGAGCGGCCCGGCCCGACGTCCGGGTGTGGCAGCATGGTCATCGGGTGGGCTGCCGAACGGCGGGACGAACGGGAGGCGGCCTACGGCGTCTCGACCGACATCGTCGGGATCACGTCGGTGGGCGGGACCCTGAGAACAGCCTCATCGACCGGTTCGGCCAGGCCAAGCTCGCCGACTTCGGTATCGCCGCCATCACGGCCAGGCTCGGCCTTGCCGCGTGAGCACTCGTCAGATCAAGTGGCTCCACCCACACGAGATCTACGCCGCTCCCGTGACACCGTGTCGGCGTTCACGCCACGATCTCGCGCATCGAGCGGGGTCGGCGGCGCGCCGTCCTCGGGCAGTACATACCCGAGACGTTGCGCCACGTCCATCCCGTCGGGCACGGTCGGGCGCGCGACCCGGCGCAGCGCAGGCCGCCACCCACCGTTCTCGCCGAGACCACGATCGCGTGGGGCCCTGTGGGAGGACCGGCCGGGAGGGCCCGGGGGGATCAGGGCCTGATGGTTGGGGGATGGGCTCGGGGATGTCAGCTCGGTCAGGGAATGGCCAGCGCTCTTACCTGATCGATGGTGGCGACCCGGCTCACGTCGAGCTCCGGTCGATGCGCCTTGACCCGGGCGAAGCGCAGGGCCAGACCGCCGGGGTAGCGGGAGCTGGCCTGGAGCCCGTCGAAGGCGATCTCGACCACGAGCTCGGGCCGAACGTGGACCGTCCGCTCGTCGCGGGCGATCTCGAGGCCGCGCAGGTGCTCGGTCTGCCAGGCCAGCATGGCGTCGGTGAGGCCCTTGAAGGTCTTGCCCAGCATGACGAAACCCCCGTTGGCCGGGTCGGCCGCGCCGAGGTGCAGGTTCGACAGCCAGCCCTGCCGGCGCCCGCTGCCCCACTCGACGGCGAGGACCACGAGATCGAGGGTGTGGACGGGCTTCACCTTGAGCCAGCCGGCGCCTCGCCGGCCCGCCTCGTACGGCGTGTCGAGGGCCTTGGCCATGACGCCTTCGTGACCCCGCGACACGGCCTCGGCGAGGAAGGCGTGCGCCGCGGCCGAATCGGCGGTGATCAGCCGGGGGACGAGGGCCGCAGCGGGCACGATCGAGTCGAGCATGGCGACGCGGCGTTCCAACGGTTCGTCGATGAGGTCGAGTCCGTCGCTGTGGAGCACGTCGAAGAAGTGCGGGTGCAGCTCGACGGCCGTCCGGTCACGCGCCCCGATCGGCCCGGTCCCGGTCGGTACCGACGCCCGTCCGGCCCGAGTGCCAAAACGGCTCATGGTCACCTGGAACGGCTGCGGGCGTCCGTCGGGCCGGTAGGCCATCACCTCTCCGTCGAGGATGAGGCGCGGCACGGCCAGGGCGAGCACCTGCTCGACGATCTCGGGGACGCGTGTGGTCACGTCGTCGAGGCTGCGGGTGAACACGGCGACATCGGAGCCGTCACGATGCACCTGGATCCGGGCACCGTCGAGCTTCCATTCGAAGGCCGCGGCGGTGCCGAGGCCGAGACGGGCCTGGGCATCGTCGACATCGGCGGCGCTCTGAGCCAGCATGGGCACGACGGCCCGCCCGACCCGGAGCCGGAACGCCGCCAGCGCGTCGGGCCCTCCGAACAGTGCGGCTTCGGCCACGGCACCCGCGTCGCCGTGGACCATGTTCGCCCTGCGCACCTCGCCAGCTGGCCGCTGTGCCGCCCGGGCGACGGCCTCGACCATCACACCCTCTTGAGCGCCCTGGCGGAGCTCACCGCCGAGCAGCCGCGCCAGGAATCGCTGCTCGAGCTCGGTGGCGCGGCCGAACAGGTCGCTCAGCAACGAGCGTCGCTCGGCCTGGCTGCCCGGGCCCCCGCACCGCCCGATCGCCGCCAAGCGCTCGTCGACGCCGAGCACCGTCAGGCCCGGCACCGGCGCCGCGGGCTCGGACACGTCGCGCAGCGCGGCCCAGCCCACCCCGATCTGACGTTGGCGCAGCTCGCCCGACAGCCACGCCACGGCGACCGCGGCTTCGCCGGGACGGGTGCGACCGAGCAGCGCGGCGAGCTGCGCGATCTTGGCTCGGCGGGCCGACACCCCGGCCACGGCCTCGGAGGTCTCGGCGATCGTGGTCAGCAGCATCACGACTCGGTCTCCGCGGCTTGCGCTGTTTCCTCGCCCTTCGCGCCCACGCCGGTGTCGACTGTGACCGCTGTGACCGCTGTGACCGCTGCGTCGGCGGCTTCGGCGACCACGGCGAGGATCTCGTCGCCGAAGTTCTCGAGCTTCGACGAGCCGATGCCGTAGCACCGGGCCAGCGCGTCGAGCGTGGCTGGACGCTTCGCCGCGATCTCGTCGAGGCTCTTGTCCTGCAACACGGTGTACGCCGGTCGCTTGAGGCGCGCCGCGGTCGAGCTCCGCCAGGCACGCAGCGCGTCCCAGATCTGGTCGGCGACGGGGTCCCGGCCGGCCAGGTAGGCCGCGACTGCACCCGTCGGCACGTTGGCGCGTCGACCCTTGGCCCGGGGAGCGTCCTTGGGGCTCTGCGCCCGGGCCGAGAGCCGCGTCGGCGGGGGAGTGGCCGATGCCGGATCGTGGGCGTGGACCAGCTCGCTGAGGAACGGCGCGGGCGATTCGCTGTCGGCCAGCACGAGGACCTCGCTCCGGCAGCGGGTGATGGCGACGTGGAAGATGCGGCGTTCCTCCTCGATGTCGTCGGTGAGCGCGTGGGGCAGCAGCCCGTCGTGGGCGCCGAGGACGATGACCTTGTCCCACTCCATGCCCTTGACCGTGTGCACCGTCGACAGCGTGACGGCGCGCTCGTCGGGATCGACGGCGCCGTCGCGTGAGGTCTCGCCCAACGGGCGCAGGGAGGCACGCACGTGGGCTTCGAGGGCCGCGGGATCGGGCTCGACGGCCGCGATCGCCAACAGGGCGTTGAGATCGTCGAGATGGCTGGCGTCGGTTCCCTTACCCGAGAGGTCGAGCGTGGAGAGCACCCGACCGAGGCCGATGTCGTCGCGGATGGCGGTGATGAGGGTGGCGGCGTCGCCTCCCCGCCGGGCCAGTCCGACGAGCAGATCGAGATCGGCGACGTAGTCGGTGAGCCGAGGTCCGTCGGCTCCGGTGAGGCCGTCGGCCTCTGAGGCCAGGGCTCCGCGGGTCCACGATCGACGGGTGACGCGCTCGGTGATCGGTCGGCTGATCCGTCGGGGCGGTCGTCGGATCGTGTCGGACACGTCGCGTCCGGTGAAGCGCGCCCCGGCCGTGATGGCCGTGGTGATGCGCAGGTACGCGAACACGGCCCGCACTCCCGTCCGCTCGAGGATCGACTCGTGCAATCCCTTGGCCCGCACGGGTATCGCCCGATCGACCATGAGCACGTACGCCGGGAGCATCCACGAACGGACCCGGGTGAGCACGGCGATCTCGCCAGGGTCGACACCTTCGGCGATCCAGGCCGCGACCCGGTCGACGGCCGCCGGCGCCAGCTCGGCCGGGGCCCGTCGCTCCACCTGTAGCGGCGGACGCCCCGGTTCCGCCGACCCGTCGGGCTCCGGCGCGCCGGCGCGGATGTGCTTGTGCACACGCGTGAGGTTGTGGCTGAGCAGGTTGACGGCCGCGGCCACCACCGGCGGCGGGCAGCGGTAGTTCACCTGCAGCGGATGGCTGTCGGCACCGGGGAAGTACTCGCCGTACCGGACGAGGAACGCCGGGTCGGCGCCGGCGTAGCCGTAGATCACCTGATCGTCGTCGCCCACGCCGAACACGTCGTAGGCCGGAGCGGCGACGAGGCGCACGAGAAGGAGCTGAGCCGGGGTGAGATCTTGGAACTCGTCGACCAGGAGATGGCGGCACTCGCGCTGGATCTGACGGCGGAGAGCCGGATCGCGCAACAGCACCTCGATGGCGCCGTAGATCTGCTCGTCGTGATCGACCCAGCCCTGCTCGGCAAGGATCTGTCGGTAGCGGTCGAAACCGGCGGCGAACCCGTCGAGCTCGTCGCTCAGGGCCTCGACCGCGGCCGGCTCGCGGAGGCCGAGGCGCACCGAGCCCAGGGCCTCGAGGTAGGCGGCCGCGGCATCGTTGTTGGCCCGGTGCGGGGGGCTGAAGACCTGGTCGACGACGTTGCGCGCGGCGCGCTCGTCGACCACGCTCAGACCGTTGCGAGAACGGCGCAGGATCTCCCAGCCCAGGCTGTGCAGCGTGCGGACCTTGCGGCGGCTGGCCTCGGGCAGATCGCCCAGGCGTGACTGCATCTCGTCCTTGGCTCGAACGTTGAAGGCCAGCGCGCTCACGTGGGCGGGCGCCCATCCGCGGTCGTGCACGAGATGGCGCAGCCGGGCCGTGAGCACGGTGGTCTTGCCCGACCCGGCCGGGGCGATGATGCGCGCTGGGCCCGCCGGGTGCAGCACCGCCTCGAGCTGGTCGGGCGCCAGCGCGGCCTGCGCACTCGAGGCTCGCGCGCTGGCGCTGGCGCTGGCGCTGGCGGTGGTTGTGGTGGTGTCGGTGTCGGTCGAAGCCCGGTCGAGGCGCAGGGAGTCGTCGTCGAGGTTGACGCGGTGGAGGATGGGCCGGCGGAGCGACGGATCTACCCGGTCCCAGGCGATCGGGCCACGGGGGCCGCCATCGCACCAGACAACGGTGCCGTCGGTCAGGACGACATCGCCAGGCTCGTCGGCGGCGCAGGCCCGCGCTCCGAGCCGGACGGCCTTCCAGGCGGGCCACCACGCCAGGGGGGCGTCGCGACCGCCCGCGCTGCCCCGCCCGTCGTAGTTGTTGGCCGAGGAGAGGAACGCCAGCCGCTCGCGCTGGAGCTCGAAGGTCGGCGTCAACTGGTAGGGGGGCCGACCATCGACCTCGGGCTGGCGCAGCACCGCGGCTTCGACGGCCAGCTCCACCACCACCGGGCAACGCTCGCCCCAGCACCGCTGGAGCTCGTCGAGTGCCGTCTCGGGCCGCTCCAGCGTGAGGTCGTCGATGGTGACGCGGGGTGCGCCGGTCCACCCGTCGGGCGCGGCCTGACCCGGTCCGACAACCACGCCCCGCCCCAGTGCCGCGTTGGCTCGCCCATCCATCACCGAACATCTTGACACAGCGCTGCGACAGGTCCGAACTGACGTTCGTATGCACGGCCGGAGCGATGGCGATCAGATCTGGCCGGTCCGGCGCGTCCGCAGGTCCGCAGGTCCGCAGGTGCGCAGGCGTCAGCGGTCGCTCGTGAGGATCAGGGCCGAGCCGTCCATGAGGGCGCCCGAGGTGACGACGGCGACGTCGTGGCGGGGTGCTTGGCGGGCGCCGCCGCGGCCCTGCACCTGGAGGGCGGCCTCGACGACGGTGTTCATGCCGTGCAGGTAGCCCTCGGCGAGCAGGCCGCCATGGGTGTTGGTGGGCAGGCGCCCGTCGAGAGCCGTGCCGCCGCTGCGCACGAAGGCCCCGCTCCCGCCGCGCTCGCACAGGCCCAACCCCTCCAGACCCATGAGCACGGTGGAGGTGAAGCAGTCGTAGATCTCGGCCACCTCGATATCGGAGGGGGTGAGCCCGGCTCGGGCGAAGAGCTCGTCGCGCAGCCAGGACGTGTAGTTCCGTGAGTAGTCGCGCCAGGCGAGGTGATCGCCGATGTCGAGCCCGGGCTGGGAGCCGGCCCGATAGGTGCCCGAAGCCACCACCGCAGGTGGGTGCGGGAGGTCACGCGCTCGTTCGACGGTCGTCACCACCACGGCACAGGCGCCGTCGACCTCGACGGTGCAATCGGCGGCCCGGTAGGGCTCGGCCACGATCGGCTGTGCGAGGTAGGTCGCGACATCGAGCGGCTCGCGGCGGAAGGCTCGCTCGTTGCGCTGTGCATACGCACGTTGGGCGACGGCCACCGCGGCCAGGTCGTCGGCGCCCTGACCGGTCTCGTGGAGGAACCGGGCAGCCCACATCCCGACGTACATGAGGTACGCCTCGTAGCCGATCGGGTAGCGGTACGCGGCGCCGGCACCGGCGAACTGCATCGTGCCCACCCGGGCCCCCGAGCGACCGTTGAGGGCCCGGAAGACCAGCACGGCCTCGGCCTGCCCGGTGGCCACGGCCATGGCCGCCTGCCAGACGAGATGGCACGGAGCTTGGCCCCCGAGCTGCAGATCGAGCGCCCATCGGAGGCTCGGGACGCCGAGCACGGTGGCAACGGCCGTGACGGGCACGGAGTCGTGCATGAGCATGAAGCTGGCGATGCCATCGACCTCGGACGGGTGCAGGCCGGCATCGCTCAGCGCGTTCCGTGCCGCCTCGGCCGCCTGGTCGAGCACGGTCCGGCCCGAGCGACGGGTGTACGCCGTGGAGCCGACGCCGACGATGGCGGCCGTCCGCAGCTTCATGGTGATCCTCCGTCGTTGGTCTGGTGGGCTCCACTCCGGAGCCCGACGGCCGCCAGAACAGCCGCGATCTCGGCCACGGCCTCGGGTGGGGACCGAAGGTAGGGCGGGCGCAGCGGCCCGCCGCCTGGCCGACCGAGGAGATCGAGCGCCGCCTTGACCGAGCGGGGGTTCTGATGGCGCATGAGCACATCGTGGATGCGCAGCAGGTCGAGCCACGGCGGCACAGGATCCGCTTCGTTCTCTGTCAAGGCGCGGTGGGCCGCGACGCACAGGTCGGGGACCACGTTGGCTTCGAAGCACAGCCCGCCCGTACCTCCGAGGGCGAGGAGCTGGGGAAGCTGGCCCAGCATCCCGCTGAACACCGGAACACGGCCGGCGATCGCTGCGAGCATGGGCCCGAGCATCGCAGGATCGGGGTCGGTCGTGTTGAGCCCGATCACATGAGCGTGCTGGTGCACCAGATTGGCCACGAGCTCAGGAGCGAGCCGCGAGCCGGTCATGGCGACCTGATTGGTGAGCAGCACCGGCGAGCGCACTGCGCCGAGAACGTCGTCGTAGTAGCGCTCGACCTCATCGGGACGCAGCGCGACGCCACGTGCACCCGGTCGGGGCGGGTGGATCTGGACGGCCGTCACGCCACAGGCCGCCGCGTGCTGCGCCTGCTCGATCACCATGGCGGTACTGGAGAATCCCAGCCCGGCGGCGACGACGGGCACCCGTCCAGCGGCCGCCTCGACACCGCTCCGGTAGAGGGCGTCGAGCTCGTCGTCGTCGAGGAGCTGGCCCTCGCCCGTCCCGAAGCTGCCCAGATACACGGCGACACCGGCGCTCGCCAAGGCGTCGACGTGGGCGCCGAGCGCATCGCGATCGAGCTCGCCGTCGGCGGCGAACGGGGTGACGGCCATGGCGGCCATGGGGTGACGGGTGATGAGCGCCCGGGCCTGGGCCTGGCGCGGGATCGAGGGAGTGGCGGCCGTCGCAGCGTCGGCCGTGGTGTTCGCCCCGGCTCGAACAGGTACAGGGGCGTCGGCGGCGACGTCCGGGGCTGTCGCGACTCGGACCGGTTCCGATGCTGGGGTTGGGGACCGGGGTGCATCGAGGTAGGGACGGCGGGGCGCGCCGAACCCCGCGCCGAACCCCGCGGCGCTCGTGCCGGGCGGGCGTCTCGTCGAACCGCGCACCCACCCGGCCAGCCCGGCGGTCCGGGCGAAGCGCTCCAGGCACGGCGACGCCGCGAACACCTCGACACCCGTCTCGGCCAGGCGCCACACGGTGAGCGGGTCGTCGTCGAACGTGAGCACCCGATGCCCGATGGCCGCCACGAGCGCAGGGTCGAGCGGCCAACCGGCCTCGGCGGCGTCGTCGAGCAGGATGGCCATGGTGCCGACGGTGTGGTCGGCGAAGATGGTCGTGTAGTAGCCGTCGATCTCGGCGATGCGGGGCCGGGCTCCGACGGCGCCCGGCCGGGGCGGGGGGACGACCACGCCGTCGACTCCGCACGCGACGGCCGTCCGGCACTGGGCCAGCACCCGCCTGGTGGCTCCGAACTCGATGCCTGCGGCCCACACCGGGATGCGCCCGCCGGCGGCCGCGACGGCGCTCGACCACACCTCCCGCCGCTCGTCGTCGCTGAGCAGGTGCCCCTCACCGAGCCCGAAGGTGGCCAGCACCACGCCGCGCCCGGCGTCGCGACAGCGCGCGACGACCTCGGTGACGATCTCCGTGCGCGATCGTCCGCCGACCGAGTCGTGGATCGTCGGCAGCGCCTCCAACTCCAGCATCGTCCCTCCCTCGGCGCACGCTATGCGCCAGGATCGACACTGCGACGGAGCCCTGACGTTGACAGCGCGGGCTCGGGCGCGCGACGTTCCCCGGTCGTGCACGACGTCGCGACCTCGCCCGAACGCCGGTCGCTCTACGAGCGCCGGGGCCTGTGGAACGCCGACACGTTGGCCGGGGCCGTCGAGCACTGGGCGTCGACCCGCCCCGACGCGATCGCCGTGGTGGCGAGTGGGGAACCCGGGACGGCCTTGGCCCGCATCACGTACCTCGATCTCTGGCGCGACGCAGGCGCTCTCGCTGCACATTTGAGCGATCGTGGCGTGGGAGCGGGCGACGTGGTGTCGGTGCAGCTCCCGAACTGCTACCAGGCGGTGGTCGCCGCCGTGGCCGTACAACGGCTCGGCGCGGTCATCAATCCGCTGTTGCCCAACTACCGGGCCCGGGAGCTCACCCATGTCTTCCTCGCGGCCCGGCCCCGGGCGATCATCACCCCCGACACCTACCGGGGATTCGACCATCGAGCGCTCGTCGACCTCGTGACGAGCGCCACCGAGACGACCGTCGAGCATCTCGTCATGGCCACTGGGAGCGCTGCGGCTGGTGCCGTCGAGACGAGCGGTGCGCCCGACCGGCCTGCGGCCCGGCTGGGCGGTGACCTCGGCGAGGTCCTCGCCCGCGGCGGCCACCGCCCGGCCACGCGAGCGCCAACAGCGGCCGGGGCCGTGTCGGAGCTGATCTTCACCTCGGGTACCGAGGCCACGCCCAAGGCCATCATGCACACCGAGCAGACGACGAACGCCGCCATGCGGGCGGCCAAGGAGCACTTGGGCATCGGCGACGGCGACGTCGTGTGGATGCCGTCGCCGGTCGGCCATTCGACGGGCTTCAACTACGGCCTGCGCTTCGCCCTGTACCACGGGCTCCCGCTCGTGTTGCAGGACCAGTGGGATCCGGAGCGGGCTGCGGATCTCGTCGTGGGCGAGGGCGCGACGTACACGCTCGCGGCCACGACCTTCCTGCAGGATCTGGCGGCCGAGGCCCGGCGCCGAGGGGTTCGGCTCGATACCCTGCGGTGCTTCGGCTGCGGCGGCGCGCCCGTGCCACCCGATCTGGCCGAGGCGGCGATCGAGGAAGGGATCGGTGTGCTCCGGCTCTACGGCTCCACCGAGGTGCTCGTCGGCACGTGGAACATGCCGGGCTCGTCGCTCCACCAACGGGTGCACACCGACGGGCTCGCCTTGCCCCACACCGAGATCGGCGTCCTCGACTGTGATCGCGTCGTGCCGGCGGGGGGGCGAGGCGAAGGCTCGGCGCTCGAGGGTGAGCTCGTCGTCCGGGGCCCGTCCACGTCGGTTGGGCTCTTCGCCGACCCCGATCGAACCGCGGCGACCTACCTCGACGGGGGCTGGGTCCGCTCGGGCGATCTGGTCACGATCGACGCCGACGGGTATCTGACCGTCGTCGGGCGCAAGAAGGAGATCATCATCCGGGGCGGGATGAACATCACCCCGAGGGAGATCGAGGACCTGATCGTTCGCTTCCCCGAGGTTCAGCGTGTGGCCGTGGTGGGTCGTCCCGACGACCGGCTGGGGGAGCGGTCGTGCGCGTGCGTCGTGCTCGAGCCTGACCGGTCCCTCGATCTGACCACGGTCGTCGAGCGTCTCCGCGCCGATGGGCTCGCCGCGTACAAGCTTCCCGAGGAGTTGGCGATCGTCGAGGCCCTGCCCACCACGGCCTCGGGCAAGGTGCAAAAGCACGAGCTGGTGAGGCTCCTCGCCGTGCGGGACGGCTCCGATGGTGTCGGGCCGAGCACCCGGTTGCCGTGACCGCCGCCGCCATACACGCCGCCACCGAGCCGCCGATCGTCGTCGAACGGCACCGCCTCGGGCGTCGGGAGCGCTATGCGGCCGTCGTGGCGTTCAACCGTCCGGCCCAGCTCAACGCGCTCGACTGGGACACCGTGCTCGCCTTCGATTCGGCCATCGACGAGATCGGCAGCGATTTGCGGGTGCGAGCCATCCTCGTCACCGGTCGGGGGCGGGCCTTCAGCGCCGGTGGCGATCTCGCGAAGTATCTCGACCTCTACGCCGACGCGGAGCGCTACCCCCGCTTCATCGCCGACTTCCACCGGGTCTTCGGCAGGCTGCGCGAGCTTCCGGTGCCCGTGGTGGCACTGGTCAACGGGATCGCCGCGGCGGGAGGCCTCGAGGTGATCATGTCGTGCGATCTGGCGCTGGCCGCGCGGAGCGCCCGCATCGGCGACGCCCACGTGAACTTCGGCCAGATGGGCGGCGGCGGGGCGCTCACCCTGTTGCCTCGGCTCGTGGGGATCCAGCGGGCCGCCGAGATGATCTTCAGCGGCCGCTTCCTCAGCGCCGATGAAGCCGCGAGCTACGGGTTGGTGGCCCGAGTCGTCGACGACGACGATCTGCTCGCCGAGGGGCTGGCGCTCGCGACACGCTATGCCGAGCACAGCCGGGCCGCGCTGCGAACCGCCAAGGAGACCATGGTGCAGATCTGGGCCGCCGCAGCCCCGTTGGCCGAAGGGCTGGCCGAGGAACGACGCCGCAACGTCGAGTACTGCCTGCACGTGCCCGACGCGTCGGAAGGCCTGGCTGCCTTCGCCGAGAAGCGCCGGCCCCGCTTCCGGGGTCGGTGATGGCCACGGCTGCACCCCCGCCGGGCGCTCAGCCCCCTGGAGCCGCCCGGCTCTCTGGAGCCACGCCGGTCACGCGGGTCACGCCTCCGGTGGTCGACGAGGACAGTGCGTTCTACTGGGCCGGGCTGCGGGCCCATCGCTTGCTCCTGCAACGCTGCGAGGACGTCGAGTGTCGGCGGGTACGGTTCCCGCCGATGCCGGGCTGTCCGTGGTGCGGCGGTGTCGGCTCGTCGATCGTCGAGTCGAGCGGACGTGGTGTCGTCTACTCGCAGGTGCGGGTGCACAGGGCGTTCTCCGATGCGTTTGCCGCCGACGTCCCGTACGTCGTGGCCACCGTCGAGCTCGACGACGGATGCCGGGTCGTGGGCCGGGTCGAGCCCGAGGAGCGGAGCGCGATCGGCGCCGCGGTGGAGGCCTTCCACCACGACCACGGCGAATGGACCGAGCTGCGATTCCGTGTGGTAGCTGGGGTTGCCGGGGTAGCGGGGGTAGCCCCGGCCTCGGCGGCCTCGGCGGCCTCTGCGGCCTCTCAGGCTTCGGCGGAACCCGTCGGAGCAGGCGATGGAGGAACCGGTGCATGACACGATGACGGGCGCGGCGGTGCTGGTGACCGGCGCCGGATCGGGCATCGGCGCCGCTATCGCCCGGGCCTGTGCCGGCGCGGGGGCCGCCGTGGCCGTCAACGACATCGATGCCGCCGGTGCCGCCGGGACCGCGGAGGCGATCCGAGCAGGCGGCGGCACGGCCACGGTGGTCATCGGCGACGTGACGATGCTCGAGGGCGCTCGCGACGTCGTGGCCCGAGCGATCGAAGGTCACGGTGGGCGTCTCACCGGCCTGGTGAACAACGTGGGGATCGTGCGCGGCGGCGCCCTGGTCGATCTCACGCTCGACGCGTGGGACACCGCGCTGCGGGTCGATCTCACCTCGATGTTCCTGTGTGCACAGGCCGCCCAGCCCGCGCTCGTGGCGTCGGGCGGTGTCGTCGTCAAACTGGCGTCGCTCGTGGCCATCGCACCCGCGCCCGGATCGGGCTCGTACAGCGCAGCCAAGGCCGGGGTGGTCGCGCTCACCCAGCAGATGGCGCTCGAATGGGGCCCGCTCGGCATTCGGGTCAATGCCGTCGCCCCTGGCCTCGTCGGAGGCACCCGGTTCACGCCGGGCAGCTCCGATCCGGCCGTGCAGGCCCGGCGCCATCCCGTGGTCCCCTTGCGCCGTACGGGCACGGCCGACGACATCGCCCCCGTCGTGGTGTTCCTCATGTCCGATGCGGCCCGGTACGTGACCGGTCAGGTCGTGGTCGTCGACGGTGGCCTCGGCATCTCGGTGCAGACGTTCATCCCCGCATGACCGTCGTTTCGGCACGCTCGTTGCCACCTCAGCTCTGTGTCGAAGCGCGCGGCCGGTGAGCGTCTCTGCACGCCGATCGTCGGGTCGAAGCAGCGCCGCCGAGCGACTGGTGCGAGGAGAAGGCTCCTTCGTCGAGAACCGGGCCCACGCCGAGGGCGTGCTCCACGCCGTGTTCGTGCGCTCGCCCGTGGCCCACGGACGGCTCCTGGGCGTCGGGGTCGACGATGCTCGCGCCCGCCCCGGGGTCGTGCACGTCATGACCGGACCCGAGTGCGGGCTGGCGCCGATCGTGCCCGAGCCCGCGGCGCTGAACCAGGCGATGGTGCGGCCCGTGCTGGCGACCGACACGGTCCGCTTCGTGGGTGAGGCTGTCGCCGTGGTCGTGGCCGAGACCCGCGCCGCCGCGCTCGACGCTTCCGAGGCGGTGATCGTCGACATCGGACCCCTTACGGCCGTCGTCGCCGTGGCCGACGCACTGCGTGACAGCGCGCTCGTGCACGACGGCGCCGGTACCAACATCGTGTTCAGCGTCCCGAGCCTGACCGGCCCCGTCGATCTCGATGCGTGCGACGTGGTGTTCACCACCCGGCTCGTCAACCAGCGTCTCGCCGCCTCTCCCATCGAGTCGCGTTCGGTGCTGGCGGTGCCGCCGCAGGTCTCGGCCGATGGTCGCCTCACGGTGTGGATCTCGGCCCAGGGTCCGCACCCGGTACGAGACCGCATCGCGTCCGCGCTCGGGATCGGGCCCGACACCGTGCGCGTGGTCTGCCCCGATGTCGGCGGAGCCTTTGGCGCCAAGGCCTTTCCGCATCCGGAAGAGATCCTGGTGTGCCATCTGGCCCTCGTGCTCGGGCGGCCGGTGGTGTGGGTCGAGAGCCGCTCCGAGGCCACGGTGGGCCTCGGCCACGGCCGGGGCCAGGTGCACGAGGTGGCCCTGGGCGGTCGGCGCGACGGCACCCTCGAGGCCTATCGCCTCGGTGTGGTGCAAGACGCCGGGGCGTACCCTCGGATCGCGTCGTTCATCCCGTTCATGGTGCGTCACATGCAGCCGGGGTGCTACGGCATCCCTGCGATCGAATTCGACGGTCGGTCGGTGACCACGAACACGGCGCCGACGGTCGCCTACCGGGGAGCGGGACGGCCCGAGGCCACCGCAGCCATCGAGCGGGCCGTCGACGGGTTCGCCGCGCTGGTGGGCCTCGATCCGGTGGAGGTGCGGCACCGGAACCTGCTCGGCCCCGCCACCATGCCTGCGACCACGCCGACCGGTGCCGTGTACGACAGCGGCGACTATCCCGAGATGCTCCGGCTCGTCACGACGGCCGTGGGCTACGAGGCGCTCCGGGCCGAGCAGGCCCAGCGGCGCGGCGATCCCCAGCAGCACCACCGACTTCTCGGAATCGGCGTGGCGTCGTACGTGGAGGTCACCTCGTTCTCGAACACGCCCGAGCACGCCACGGTCGAGCTCGGCGCTGACGGCTCGGTCGAGGTGACCACGGGCACCAGCCCGCACGGTCAGGATCACGCCGCCATGTATGCGGCGATCGTCGCCGACCGCCTGGGGGTGGCGTCCACGGCAGTGACCGTGCGCGGCGGCGACAGCGATCACACGCCGACCGGGACGGTCACAGCGGGATCGCGCTCGGCACAGACCGGCGGACCGGCCGTGGCCGCGGCTGTCGAAGGGCTGTTGGAGCGAGCCCGGCTCCGGGCTGCGGCACGGCTCGAAGCCGCGCCGGTCGATGTGGTGTACGCCAAGGGACGTATGGTGTTCCACGTCGCCGGAACGCCCGCTGTTTCGGTAGGTCTGTTCGAGGTGGCATCCGACGATGAGCCCGGGGACGCGTCGGCTACGGCCGGCGCCGGGGTCGGCAGCCCGGCGTCGCTGTGCGAGAGCATCCGCTTCGAGCCCACCCAGGCCGCGTACACCTCGGGCGCCCATCTCGCCGTGGTCGAGGTCGACGTCGAGACGGGCGCCGTGCGGCTCGTGCGCTTCGTCGCCTGTGACGACGCCGGTACCATCCTCGACCCTGCGGGCTTCGAAGGCCAGGTCCACGGCGGGGTCGTGCAGGGGATCGGGCAGGCATTGTTGGAGGAGATGGTGTACGACGCGATGGGCAATCCCCGCAGCACGAGCTTCGCCGACTACCTCCTCCCATCGGCTGCCGACGTCCCGAGCATCGAGACGGTGGCTTTCACCACCGCGACAACCATGAACCCCCTGGGCGTCAAGGGGATCGGTGAGTCGGGTGCCGTGGGGGCCACGCCCGCGGTGCACAACGCCGTCATCGACGCGCTCGCCCATCTGGGCGTCGCCCACATCGACCTACCGCTCTCCCCCCTCCGGGTGTGGACGGCCATCTTGGAGGCTTCCCCATGAGCATCCCCTCGGCAGGCGCGACCACCCGGTCGTACCGCCTGATCTCGGCCGACTCCCACGTGAACGAGCCGCCCGACGTCTGGACCGATCGGGTGCCCGCGCGCTTCGCCGGCCGGGCACCCCGGATGGAGCACCTCGACCAGGGCGACGCCTGGATCCTCGAAGGCTGTGCCGACCCCATCAACTTCGGGATGAACGCTGTGGCGGGCAAGCGTCCGGAGGACATGCGGGCCTGGGTGCGCTACGACGACATCGCCAAGGGCGGAGCCGATCCTCGTGCCCGTCTGCGCGAACAGGACGCCGACGGGGTCGACGCCGAGGTGCTGTATCCCACGCCGCGCATCTCGCAGAGCATCTTCGCCAACCGTGATCCCGAGTTCCACCTGGCGTGCGTTCGGGCCTACAACGACTGGCTGTCCGAGTACTGCACGGGCGCACCCGATCGCCTGTTGGGCCTTGCCCTGCTCGCCAACCGGGGAGTGGCCGACGCCGTGGCCGAGGCCGAGCGGGCACTTTCCCTGCCCGGGATCGCCGGGGTCGTGATGGGCTGCTACCCCAACGGATCGTTGGAGATCGATTCGGCCGACGACGCCGTGTGGGGACTGCTCGCCGAGGCGGGCACGCCGTTGCACATCCACGTGAGCCTGTCGGAGACCATGCCCTCTGCCCACCGCAGCGCACTGCCCGGATACGGACGGTTCTTCGACGCCCCGAACCGCATCGTGCAGCTGATCTTCGCCGGGGTGTTCGACCGGTTCCCTGCGCTCGATCTCGTCGTCGCCGAGGTCGACTGCGGCTGGATCCCGTACTTCAAGGAGCAGATCGACAACAACTACCGACGTCTGGCGCCGGTGTCGACGTTCACGATCCGCGACATTCCTTCGGCATACGTCGAGCGCCACGTGCACCTCACGTACATCACCGACAGCGTCGGCCTGGGCCTGCTGAGCCAGATCGGCGCCGAGCGCGTGCTCTGGTCGAGCGACTACCCGCACATCAGCACCGACTGGCCCGCGTCGTGGAAGACCATCCAGGCATCCACGGCGACGCTGGCGAGCGTCGACCGTCACGCCGTCCTGGCCGGCAACGCCATGCGCCTCTACGGACTTGGACTCTGACCCCTCCCAAATTTGTGCAGAAAACGTCGCCAGGCGACGTTTTCTGCACAAATTTCAGGCGTTTTTGGTCAGCGCCAGCCGCCCGGGGGGACGAGTTGCATGCCGAGGTCGACCGGCAGGGCCACGCCGGTGACGGCCCGTCCCGCGTCGGAGACGAGGTAGAGCACCGCCGCCGACATGTCCTCGGGCTCGGCCATGGTCTGGGGCAGGAGCACCAGTGCCTGCATGGCCGGCTCGACGTCGGCGTGGGTGACGCCGGAGCGGCCGCCGAACATGTCACGGGTCGGCTGGTTGATCACCATCGGCGTGTTGACGGTGCACGGGTGGATCGAGTTCACCCGGATGTTGAACTGGGCCAACTCGACGGCCGCCGACTTCATGATGCCCACCACACCGTTCTTCGACGCCACGTAGGCCGAGGCCCCGGGCGCCGGTGTGAAGGCTGCCACCGACGACGTGAGCACCATCGACCCGCCGCGACCCGCGGCGATCATGTGGCGGGCACAGGCCCGCACGGTGTTCCACACCCCGGTCATGTTGGTGGCGATGGTGTCGTCCCACTGCTCGTCGGTGGTCTCCCAGAAGCTGTTGTACGAGACGATGCCGGCGTTGGCGCAGACGATGTCGATGTGTCCGAGCTGCTCGACGGTGGCATCGACGAAGCGGCCCAGCGCGACCCGGTCGGTGACGTCGGCCTCCATCGCGACGCATCGCCGGTCGAGCTCGTGCACGAGCCGTTCGGTCTCCTTCAAGTCGGCGGCGGTCGGGCCGTCGTAGAACGTGGTGCGGGGCTTGGTCGAGATGTCGCACACGGCGATGTCGGCGCCCTCGCGAGCCAACGCCATGGCGTGGCTGCGGCCCTGCCCCCTCGCCCCACCCGTGATGAGCGCCACCTTGCCGTCGAGCAGTCCCATGACCGTCCCCCTGTGCGAGCCGTTCGAGCGAGCCGAGCCAGCGTCTGCTGGATTCGACGGCCGCATTCTGGCCTGGCGCCTCGACGCTGCGCCCGCCTGGCACGATGGGGGAGTGACGATCCCACTCCAGCACCCGGATCCGGAGCGCGTGCTCCTCGCCGGCGACACCCACGGGAACGTCAAGTGGGTGGCGATGCTCGCAGTGCTGGCCCGCCACTATGAATGCCAGACCATCGTGCAGCTCGGCGATTTCGGCTACTGGCCCCACACCGAGCGGGGCCGCCTGTTCCTCGAGCGGGTCGAGAAGGTCACCGCGCACCTCGACATCCCCCTGTACTGGCTCGACGGCAACCACGAGAACCACGACGAGCTCGAGGCGCTGGCTGCTCGACGTCCCCCGCAGGACGAGGCGACAGCCCCCTTCCTGGAGATCAGCCGGCACGTCCACTGGGTTCCCCGGGGGGCTCGCTGGACCTGGCAGGGGCGACGGATCGGGGCGCTCGGCGGGGCCTTCTCGATCGACTGGCGCCTTCGCACGCTGGGTGTGAACTGGTGGACGGGTGAGACGACGACCCCAGCCGATGTCGCCCGGCTCGGCGACGATCCGCTCGATCTCCTGCTGACCCACGACGTACCCATCGGGATCGGCGTACGGGCCGACATGCCCCTGCCGGCTGACGATCTCGCTCGGGCCCGCCAGAACCGCACCCTGGTGCAGGAGGCTGTCGACGCGACCCGTCCGGAGCTGCTCGTGCACGGGCACTGGCACCTCCGCCAGTCGCTCGAGCTCTCCCACGACGCTCGATCCCGAGGCTTCGGCGCTCCCGAACCGTCCGTGACGGTGGCGCAGGCTCGGCCCCAGTCTCGGGCTCGGCCTCGGCTCGAGGGCTTCGCCAGCGACCTCGAGGGCGACATGCGGGCTTGGGGCGTCCTCGACGTGCGCTCGCTCGAGCTGGTGCCCGTCGAGCCTCCTCCCTGAACGCTCGTCGAGGGCGGCATCCGACCGGCAATCGCCGGCTTCATCGGCGGGACTCGGCTGCAGGACGCGGTTCGAGCCGGTTTCGCATCTCGGGGGTTCCCGGATCAAGATGGGCCATGGCCGACGCTGCGCAGACCGACGACGCCAAGCCTCCGCCGCAGATCACCGACGAGGGCGTCGCCAGGCTGCGTTCACGGATCGGGATTCCCGAGCCTCACACGGCCCCGCCGCACTACCTCCGGCCCAACGAGGACGCCTTCCGCATCGTCGCCCAGTGCTACGGCGACGACAACCCGTTGTGGTGCGACCCCGCGTACGCCACCGCCAGCCGTTGGGGTGGTCCCATTGCGCCTCCGCCCCTCGTTGGCGGCGACACGCTGATCGGCGAGGACGAGGTGACCAGGGTCGCCGACGAGCACCGCGACCTCATGAAGGGCGATCCGCTCCGAGGTGTGCACGCGTTCTACTCGTCGAGCGTGCGCGAGTGGTACGCGCCGCTGCGGCCGGGCCTGCGCAACTTCCGGCGCAACGCCCTCGTGGGCGTCGTCGACAAGCCCGGTGAGTTCGCTGGTCGCTCGGTGCACGAATGGACCGCCCAGGTCTTTCGCGACGAGACCGGCACGATCCTCTGCGCCCAGTTGCGCAACATGATTCGCGTGCAGCGCGAGAAGGCCCGCGAGAACAAGAAGTACGACGCGGTCGCCATCGAGCCGGTCTCCGACGAGCTGCTGGCCGAGGTCGAAGCGGCCTACGCGGCCGAGCAGCCCCGAGGCGCCGAACCCCGATGGTGGGAGGACGTGCACGAAGGCGATGCCCTCGACACCATCGTCAAGGGCCCGTTGACCGTCACCGACATGGTGTGCTGGCACGTCGGAATGGGCATGGGCCTCTACGCCGTACGGGCGCTGAAGCTGGGTTGGAAGAACCGGCAGCGAATCCCGCGCTTTTACCACAAGGACGAGTTGGGCATCCCCGACGTCATGCAGCGCGTCCATTGGGACCCCGCGTACTCCCGGAAGTCCGGGAACCCCACCACGTTCGACTACGGCCGCATGCGCGAGACCTGGCTCATCCATCTGTGCACGAACTGGATGGGCGACGACGCCTGGCTCTGGAAGCTCGACTGCGAGTTCCGCCTGTTCAACTACGTGGGTGACGTCACCTGGATGCGCGGAACCGTCGTGCGCACGTACCTCGCCGACGGAGGACGGCCCGCCGTCGACTGCGAGATCCAGGGCGTGAACCAACGGGGCGTGGTGACGGCGCCCGGCCATGCCACGATCCTTCTGCCGTCGCGTGAGCACGGGGCGGTGCGGCTCCCGGAGGTGCCGGGCAACGCGACGACCCTCCAGGGCACGCTCGAAGCCATCGCCGAGCGATACCCGCACTGACATGACCAGACCCGTCCCGCCGACCCGAGACCTGATGGACGACGTATGACTGCGCGCTATTCGTCTGCTGCCGGCCTCCAGGTTCGACTCGACGCCGACGTCGGAGTGCTCCGAATCGCGCTCGACCGGCCCGACAAGCAGAACTCGCTCGACGACGCCATGCTGGTCGGCCTCGTCGCGGCCCTCGAGATCGCCCAGCAGGACGCCGACCTCCGGGCGATCCTCCTCACGGGGAACGGACCGAACTTCTGCGGCGGAGCCGACATCGTGGCCCGCAACACCGCCGACCCTGATGCGCCCAAGCCCCGAACCGGGTCGATTCAGCGACGGCTGTCGGTGCAGGCCCATCGGCTCATCTCGATGATGCTCTCGACCCAGGCCCCCATCGTGTGCGCGGTCCAGGGCTGGGTCGTCGGGGTCGGGTTCCACCTGGCCATCGCCAGCGACTTCTGCGTGACCGCGGCCGACGCCCGTTTCTGGGAACCGTTCTCGACCCGGGGCTTCACCCCCGATAGCGGCGGTACGTGGCTGTTGCCCCGGCTGCTCGGCGCGGCGCGGGCCAAGGATCTCCTGATGCTGGGCCGCCGGATCTCGGGAGACGAAGCCCTCGCCATGGGTCTGGTGCAACAGTCGGTGACGGGAGACCACACGGCGGTGCTCGCAGCAGCCGAGGAGCTCACGCTCCGGTTGGCTGGCGGCTCGACCGTCGCGTTGGGACTCACGAAGTGGTTGATCCACACCGGTTTGGGCCTCGATCTCGAACGTCACCTGGCCAACGAGGCCTTCGCCATGGAGCTCTCGTCGCGGAGCCCCGATTTTCGCGAGGGCTTCAGCGCCTTTCGCGACAAGCGACCGCCGAACTTCAGCGGGAAGTGAGCCCCATGACATCCCTCTCGGCACCACCGGAGCCCGCGGGCGGATCGGCCCCGAGCTACGAGACCGTCGTGGTCGAGCGCCACGGGCACGTCGGGTGGCTGATCCTGAATCGACCCGACGCCGGTAACGCCATGAACGCCACCATGTTCGACGAGGTCGAAGCGGCCTGGCTCGAGCTGGCCGCCGATCCCCGGGTGCGGGTGATCGTCAACACCGGCAATGGACGGGCGTTCTGCACCGGGGTCGACGTCGTGCAGATGGCCCGTGACAAGGAAGCGATGCGGCGGCACTCACGGCGCACCCGCGACGCCGAGTTGCGCTTCACCGCATGGCAGATCGGCATCTGGAAGCCGGTGATCTGCGCGGTGAACGGCGTGGTCGCTGGCGGCGGGCTGCACTTCGTGGCCGACGCCGACATCGTGATCGCCGCGTCAAGCGCCACCTTCACCGACCCGCACGTGTCGATCGGGCAGGTGTCGGCGTACGAGACCATCGCCCTGGTCAGGAAGTCCCCGATGGAGTCGGTGCTGCGCATGGCGCTGACCGGCCGGGCCGAGCGGATCGATGCCCGACGGGCCTACCAGCTCGGGATCATCAGCCAGATCGTCGACGACCCCGACGGCCTCCGCGACGAGGCCCAGGCGCTGGGCGAGAAGATCGCCCGGAACTCGCCGGCGGCCATGGCGGCATCGAAGCGGGCGCTCTGGGCCGCGCTCGAGCATGGCCTCACCGACGCCTGTCGGGTCGGGGGCGGACACCTGGCCGGGCTCTGGGGTCATCCCGACCAGTCCGAGGGCCCGCTCGCGTTCGCCGAGAAGCGCGACGCCAACTGGCAGGATCTCCAATGATCACAAGGGATGTCGAGAGCACGAGGACGAAGGTATGACGGGATACGGCCGCTACGAGCATCTCAAGGTCGAGCGCCACGGTCGCGTGGGTTGGCTCATCAACAACCGACCCGAAGTGCTCAACGCCATGAACGCACAGATGCGTGACGAGTTCGCCGATGCCTGGACCGAGCTCGACAACGACCCCGAGGTCAGGGTGATCGTGCACACGGGTGAAGGGCGGGCGTTCCAGACCGGCGTCGACGTGGCCGAGATCGCCAGCGACGGCCAGGGGATGCAGCGGTATCAGGACTCCGTGATCGACTTCGACCTGCACTTCACCGCTTGGCACCAGCGGGTGTGGAAGCCGGTGATCACCGCCGTCAACGGGATCTGCGCCGGCGGCGGCTTCCACTGGGTTGCCGATGCCGACATCGTGATCGCGGCGTCGGATGCCCAGTTCTTCGACCCCCACGTCTCGATAGGCCAGGTGGTGGCCATCGAGGCCATCGGCCTCATCCGCAAGATGCCGGCCGAAGCCGTGATGCGCATGGCGTTCCTGGGCCGTCACGAGCGCATGTCGGCGCAGCGGGCCTACGACCTGGGCATGATCAGCGAGATCGTCGATCCGCCCGAGCGACTGCGTGAGGCGGCACAGGAGTTGGGCGAGAAGATCGCTCGCAACTCTCCGGCGGCCATGCGGGCCACGAAGAAGGCCTTGTGGGCCGCGCTCGAGCACGGGCTCACCGACGCCTGCAAGGTCGGCGCTGGGCATCTCGTGAGCATGTGGGGCCACCCGGATCAAGCCGAGGGGCCGATGGCCTTCGCCGACAAGCGCGAGCCCGTCTGGGCCGAGCTCGAGCCCGAGGCCGGGCTCCAGCGGGGTTCGGCCGCTCCGTGACGCGATCCGGGCCGACCGCTCCGTGACGCGATCCGGGCCGACCGGGGCGGTCGAGCCTGCTCCCCGTGCGACGGGAACCTCAGCTGCCCCGAGGCTCCGAAGGCTCGACGCTCCATGGATGGTGTTGGCGTTGGCTGCCATGTCGGCGGCGCTCACCGGCATCGGGTTGTCGGTGATGTCGGTGGCGTTCCCGGAGATCGTCGCCGAGTTCCCCGAAGCCAGTCCGGCCGAGCTCTCGTGGGTCACGAACATCTTCACGATCGTGGGCGCGGCCACGCTCGTGCCTGCCGGCGTGCTGGCCGATCGGTGGGGACGCAAGAAGCTGACGCTGGCCGGGGTGGCGATCTTCCTCGCCGGCTCGGTGATCGCAGCGTTGGCTCGGGCGCCCGAGGTCCTGATCGTCGGTCGGGGGGTCCAGGCCCTCGGTTCGGCGGCGTACACACCGGCCTCGGCGGCACTGATGATCGCGGCGTTCCCCGTCGAGCGCCTGTCGGCGGCCATCGGTGTCTGGGCGGTGACCGGCGCCGTGGCCTCGACGCTCGGTCCCACCGTCGGTGGCCTGGCGATCGACCTGGGCGGATGGCCGTGGGCGTTCTGGATCAGCGTCCCCGTGGCGCTGGTGGTGCTGGCTCTGGGCCCGCGTGTCTTTCGCGAGACGGCCATCGACCGCTCGCGACGTCTGCCCGACCCGTTCGGAGCGGCGCTGATCATGGCCGGGGCGTCGCTGCTCACGCTCGGGGTGGTCAAGAGCCCGCAGTGGGGATGGGCCAGCAGCCGGTCGCTCCTCGCCTACGTCGGCGGTGTGGTGGTGCTGGGATACCTCGTCTGGCGCTGCCTGCACCGGCCGAACCCCATCCTCGATCTCACGATGTTGCGGATCCGCACCGTGGCCCAGGGCAATCTCGGGGTGTTCACGCTCGGGGTCTCGTGGTTCGGCCTCTTCTTCGGCCTGGCGTTCTTCCTCACCACGGAATGGGGCTACTCGCCGCTGCGGACCGGTGTGGTGATGGCCCCCATGTCGTTGCTGTCGGGCATCGCAGCCATCACGGCCGGCCGCTTCGCCGGTCGCATCGGCCATCGGGTGCTCATGATCCCCGGGATCACCCTCTTCCTGGCCGCGAGCGCCTGGCTGTGGTTCACGCTCGACACCGAGCCCGATCTCGGCACGTTCCTCCCTGCCGTTGCCGTGCTCGGTGTGGCGTCGGGTCTGGCCTTCCCGATGTTCATCGCCCTCGGGGTCACGGGTGTCGAAACCGACAGGCACGCCATCGCCTCCGGGCTCAGCTTCACGACCCAACGCATCGGCACCACGCTCGGGGTGTCGCTGGCGATCACCGCCATCGCCGACAGCGACGGCACCGCGGGTTTCCACCGGCTCCTGGCGGCGGTGATCGTCGGAGCCGTGCTCGCGGGCGCCGTCGCGGCCACCGTCGACACCCGCCCCCGATGACGAGGCGAGCGGCAAGCCGTAGCTGGTATCATGTATGGCATGGTGCACAAGACGACGATCTACCTGCCGGAGGAGTTGAAGGCGGCGATCGAGCGTGAGGCCCGCCGCCGGGGTTGCTCCGAGGCCCAGGTGATTCGCGATGCCGTGGCCGCAGCCGTTTCCCGTCCCCGGCCAGCCTGTGGCCTCTTCGACGCCGAGCCCATCGGCGAACGGGTCGACGAGCTGCTCGTCGGCTTCGGGCAACGGTGATCGTCGCCGACACCAGCGGACTCCTGGCGCTGTACAACCGCAGGGAGCCCGCGCACGCGGCAATCGCTCGCACCGTCATGGCCACAACCGACGTGATCGTCGTGTCGCCCTATGTCGTTGCCGAGCTCGACTACCTGATGGCGACGAGGCTCGGCATCGACGCCGAGCTGGCGATGATCAGGGAGCTGGCCGGCGGCGCCTACGAGCATCCGCATCTCGACGACGCCGAGCTCACGTCGTGCGCCGAGATCATCGACCGGTACCGAGATCAGGAGATCGGGATCACCGATGCGTCGCTCGTGGTGCTCGCCCATCGTTACGAGACGAACAGGATCCTCACGCTCGATCGCCGCCACTTCGATGTTCTGCGACCCCTCGATGGCGGCCACTTCGAGATCGTTCCGGGCTGAGAGCCGAGGCCGTTCAGGGGGGCGACAGCTACTCGCGATCGGCCTCGGGCACCCAAAACAGCGACGCGTCGACCTGGCCGGTCTCGATGAGGTACTGGAGTTGCTTGACACGGGTGTGGTGACGCGAGAGGAAGAGCTCCTCGGTGAGCCCGATGCGCTCGAACAGGGTCCGGAGCTGACGGGCGCCGCGCTCGATGTCCCACTCGCACGAGAAGCCGGGGAGCTGGCTGTTGATCTTCGTGAACGAGACGCGGTACGAGCGGTTGTCGGCGCCCTGGTCGCCGAAGCTCAGGCCGCAGCCGGGGAAGACCGCGGCAACGATCTCGGCGATGTCGCGCACCTGCAGGTTCAGCGCCGAATCGCCCACGTTGAAGATCTCATCGTGGATGGCGTCGCGAGGCGCCGAGAGCACGCAGCCGATCGCCTTGGCAATGTCGAGGGCGTGCACGAGCGGGCGCCAGGGGGTGCCATCCGACGTCATCGCGATGCGCCGCTGGGTGAACGCATGACCCGAGAGGTTGTTGACCACGATGTCGAAGCGCAGCCGCGGTGAGGCGCCGAATGCCGTGGCGTTGCGCATGAACGTGGGCGAAAAGCGTTCGTCGGCCAGCGCTGCGACATCGCGCTCGACGAGCACCTTGCACTCGGCGTAGGCGGTCTGCGGGTTGACGGGCGAACGCTCGTCGACGTCACCTTCGGAGGCCACGCCGTAGACCGAGCACGACGACATGTGGACGAAGCGACCCACACCGGCGGCTCGGGCCAGCTCGGCCAGGCGCAGCGAGCCGCGATGGTTGACCGAGTGCGTGAGATCGGCATCGAGCTCGCCGAGAGGGTCGTTCGACAGCTCGCCCATGTGCACCACGGCATCGAAGCCGGTCAGATCGTCGGCCCCGATCGTGCGCACGTCGGCGATACGCGTGGCGACGGCCAGGTCGGGACCCCGCCCCAGCCAGCTCGATCGGAAGAACCCGCTGTCGAGGCCGGTCACGTCGTGGCCCTGGCGAGCCAGGAAAGGAGCGGTGAGGGAGCCGAGATAGCCCTCGCTCCCCGTGACGAGCACCCTCACCCGATCGTGCTCCCGTGGGCCATCGGCGCATCGTAGCTCGGGTTCACGGCAGCCTCTTCCGACTCGCGGCCATGGGGGACGGCGGCGGTCCGGCTCCGGAGCTGGTCGTTGAGCCCCGCCCGTTTCTCGACCCGGCGCAACATCTGGGCGGCCCGCTCCTCGACCGTGGCGCACCGGGTCGAGCCAGCGACCCGGCACAGAGCGATCAGCGAGCTGCGCACCAACCGATGGGAACGTGGTCGGTCGGCCAGGCGGACCACCGCCCGGAGCGGGTGGGGAAGATCGCCGACGACCTCGTCGGGATCGGCGAGACCCACGAGCTCGGGGTATCTCGAGGCCATGAGCGCCCGAGCCTGACCCTGGTTCCGAGCCTCCCGAGCGAAGGATTCGATCGAACGGGAATGCCGGTGCGAGGCCCTCAGACCCCGGTCGAACGAGCCGACGAGGCCCAGGCGCGCCAGCTCGAAGCCCAGGAACTGGTCCTCGTGATAGCACTCGTCGGGCCAGAACCTGATCGCCTCGACCTCGGTGAAGGACGCTCGCGGCAGCGAGACGTTGCCGCCCCACAGCCCGAGCAGCACCGACTCGGGCTCGGCATCGAGCCACCGGCAGTGACGTTCGTACTCGGCGGCATAGAGGCGCGTCGCGAACGTTCCCTTGGCCCACCGCCCCGGCACCTCGGTCGGCATGTACCCCATGACCACGGTGTCGCGTTCGGCCCTCCGATGGCGCTCGGCGTGGCCACTGACCAGGCCTGGTTCGGGGAGCACGTCGTCGTCGATCATCAGAACGATCGGCGATGACGTGGCTTCGACGGCCTGTCGACGTCCTGAGACCCGACCCGAGCGGACCGTGGAGATGAGCGGCTTGATCCGAGGCTCCCGCGCAGCCAGCGCACGCAGGAACTCGGCCGTCCCGTCATCGGACCCGTCGGAGTACACGACGATCTCGGCGCTGGCCTCGTCATCGAGCAGCGACGCCAGCACCTGACGCAACAGCTCGACACGGTTGTACGTCGTGATCGCCACCGAGATCCTCGGGGTTGTTCGGCCCGGCACGTCGAGGATCGACTGTGGGACTGGCACCGCGGCTCCTCGTCCATCCTTGGCTGAACGTCACGCGACCGGGGCCAGGGTGATCGTTCTCACGGGTTCGGCGTACCCACGCACAGTGTGGTGCCAAACGCGCAGCGGAGGGTGGATGGTGTCCGCTCCTCTGAGGCCCTGCCGGGCGTCGCTCCTCGATGGTCAGGCGCTGAAGCGGGCGGCGTAGATCGCCTTGCATTCGGGACACACCGGGTACCGCTCCGGGTCACGCGACGGGATCCAGCGCTTGCCACACAGGGCCTCGACCTCGTGACCGAGCACGGCCGAGGAGACGATGGCGTTTTTCTTGACGTAGTGGGCGAAGCGATCGTGGTCGCCGTCGCCGGTGGAGGTCCGATGGTCGGTGCGCTGGTCCTGGCGGGTGTCGATCTGGGGCTGGCTCACATTCACAGCGTGACACACCTCGGCGTGTCTACGCTCCCTGTGCCGGCATTCGTTACGACGGAGGCTCATCAGGTGGACGTCATGCGCATCGGGTTCATCGGTCTGGGCAACATCGGTGGTGCCCTGGCTGCGAATCTGCTCGCCGACGGTCACGTGGTTACGGTCGGCGATCTCGACGAGTCCCGGCTCGCCGCGCTGGTGGACGCCGGCGCCTACCGCGGCGCAACACCCGCTGAGGTCGCCCGCTCCAGCGAGGTCACGTTCCTCAGCCTGCCGACGCCTGCGATCATGGAAGCCGTGGCCGACGCCTGGGCCGCCGGCGCCGAGCCCGGCTCCGTGCTCGTCGACCTCACGACCAACGCCCCGGCCACCGTACGAGCGGTCGGCGCGCGGCTGGCAGCGGCGGGGACCCATCTCGTCGAAGCTCCGCTCACCGGAGGGGCGCCCGGGGCTCGCAACCGAGCCCTCGTCTTCATCGTCGGGGGCGCCGCCGAGCCGGTCGGGCGGGTGACGCCGTTGCTCGCGAGCCTCGGACGGGCGACCTTCCACCTCGGTCCGCTCGGCTGCGGCAACGTGGGCAAGCTGGTGAACTCGCTGATGGCCTTCACCGCGACCTGGGTCTCCATGGAGGGCCTGGCCCTCGGCGCCCGTCACGACATCGACCTGCGGATGCTCGTCGACATGCTGCGAACCGCCGGAGCGTCGAACTTCTACATCGAGCGCATGGTCGAGGGGATCAATCAGCGTGGGCGACCGGCCGAGTTCACGCTCGAGCTGGCAGCCAAGGACGCGGCGCTGATGCTGGAGGTGGGCCGCGAAGCCGCCGTCCCCATGCCGGTTGCCGAGGCCGTGCACCAGATTCTGGTGCTGGGCAAGGCGCTGGGCCTGGGCGAGCACGACTTCAGCGACCTCGTCGAGGTCATGGAGCGCACTGCCGAGATCCGCCTCCACCTCCCTCCGGCTGCGTGAGGTGCCTCGGCGGGTGAGCGCGTGCACCGGCGAGGTGACCGCGGCCGGCGTGCGTCAAACAGCGGGAGCTTCCGGAGGGGGGCCGAGGACGGCCGCCGCGGTGCCGAGCGCACTCACAGCCGCAGGGACCCCCGCGTAGACCGCGACGTGCATGAGGGCCTCGACGATCTCGTCGCGCGTGAGCCCCACGTTGAGCCCTCCTGCGATGTGACCGCGCAGCTCGTCCTGACGGTTCAACGCTGCCAGCAACGAGATCGTGATCAAGGAGCGGTCGCGGATCGCGAGCTGGTCGCGCGACCAGAACATGCCGAAGCAGAACTCGCGCACCATCGTGAAGAAGTCGGGCGCGAGTGCACCAGCGGGGATGGCCGGCCGATCGGCGTTGGCGACGGCGGCGCCCCACAACTGCATCTGCACGGCTGCGCCCTTGGCAGCGAGGTCGTCAGCCATGTGCTGCTCCTTCTCGGGGTTCGGGTGTGGGGACGCGGTAGAGCTTGGCGTAGTTGTCCCAGAGGATCTTGCGCTTCGACTCCTCGCTGAAGGGCAGACCGAGGAACGACTTCACGGCGTTGGGGAACTTCGAGTCGGCGTGCGGGTAGTCGGTGGAGAAGATGAGGTTGTCGTCGCCGAACTCGTCGATGTAGTGACGGGCGGTGTCCTCGTCGGCCTCGACCGACAGGGAGCAGTTGCGCAACAGGTACTGCGACGGCTTCATCTGGAGCTCAGGGGCTTCGTACCGGCCCGTCCACTCCCAGTGCTCGTCGAGTCGGTACATCATGAACGGGGCCCACGAGCAGTTGCCCTCGAGCAGCCCGACCCGCAGCGCCGGGAAGCGCTCGAGAATGCCGCCCGAGGTGAAACAGGTGGCGACGAACATGATCCCGAGCGGCTGGTTGAACGAGTGCCAGAGCATGAGCTTGTCGCCGAGCGAGTCGCTGAACGAGAAGTCGGGCTTGAGGTGGCATTGTCCGCCACCGTGGAAACTGACAGCGATGTCGAGGCGCTCGGCCTCACGCCAGATCGGGTCATAGACCGGATGGTGCCACGGCCGGTTGTCGATGAGGCCGGGCACGAGGAACGCCGACTTGAAGCCCCGCTCGGCGTTGCGGGCCAGTTCGTCGACGGCTGCCGGCACGTTGTGCGGCGCCAGCATCGCCGCGCCGAAGACCCGGTCGGGCGCCCCGCTCTCACGCACGAAGTCGGCCATCCAGTCGTTGTAGGCCGCGGCGATGGCCGCCGCGAAGTCGGGCTCGAGCCCGTCGGGACCGATGTGGTCGATCGACTGGAGCGCCAACACGAACAGGCCCCGGCTGGGAAACAGCACGGTGCTGTCGAGGCCCTCGATGTCCATGGCCATCACCTGCGACAGGGCGTCCCAGCCGCGCTCCTCGGCATGGGCGAACGCACTGTCTTGCTCGGGCTTCCACGGACGCCCCGCGACACTTGCCCGTGGGCGCGTCCGGCCCATGCGCAACATGATGTTGTTCTTGACCCTGACCCGCATGTCGCGTTCCATCTCGGACAGCCCGACGGGCGCGGCATGGGCCCACTCGGGCGCCATGTACCGCTGCCAGAGGTCGGCCGGTTCCATGACGTGCATGTCGCTGTCGGCGACGAGCCATCCATTGACGGGCATCATGACCTCCGCTATGAACGCGTTGAACTCCACGGCGTTGGTAGCCCGCAGCGCACGCGGTTGTCAATCTCCCAGCGACGGGCCAGACTCGGCCCGTGGACGACGCCAGTGGGATGGAACGGCTCCTCCACCGCTTCGTCGCCGCGCAGGTGCCCGATGTCGCCGATCTCCGCATCGATGGTCTCCGCCGGGCCTCCACCGGCTATTCACGCGAGAACTGGCTCTTCGACGCGACATGGACCGATCCGCCGACCGGCGCCCCGGCGCACGAGCGCTTGATCCTGCGGCGCGATCCCGTCGGCAGCGTGCTCGAGACCAGTCGGGCCCAGGAGTACGCGGTGCTCCGAGGGTTGCACGGGGGGCCGATCCCCACGCCGCGGGCCCTCTGGCTCGACGCGACGGGCGAGCACCTCGGGCGGCCGGCGGTGGTGATGGAGCGCTACGACGGTCTGTGCGACCCCTTCGTGCTCGAGGGTGGGCTGTCCCAGCTCCCACCCGAGCGCCGCTTGGCCCTTGCCCGCAGCGGCATCGAGCACCTCGCGCGGCTCCACATCCACGACTGGCGCCCCACGTCCCTCGCGCAGGCTCTCCCCGACCCCGGCAGCCTCGGCGCTGTGGTGGCCATCGCCGAGTGGGAGACGTACCTGGCCCGCCAGGCCGTCGAGCCGCACCCTGAGCTCGTAGCGGTGCTGTGCTGGTTGAAGCGCAACGCCCCCGAGGCGCAGACGACGGTCATCGTGCACGGCGACTGGAAGCCGGGGAACTGGCTCGTGTCCGACGGCGAGATCGTCGTCACCCTCGATTGGGAGACGGCGCATCTCGGCGATCCGCTCGAAGACATCGGGTGGGTCACCAATCCGCTGCGCCAGCGTGAGCACCTGATTCCCGGCCTCTGGGAACGCGCCGACCTGATCGCCCGGTACGAGGCCGCTACCGGGTTCATCGTCAACGAGGACGCGGTGCGTTTCTGGAACGTGCTCGCCAACTTCAAGCTGGCGGCCATCGTGCTCACCGGTGTGCGCTCGTTGGTCGAGGGACGGGCCGATCGGGTGTGGACGGCGTCGCGGGGCATCCAGCGTCTGCTGCTGCAGATGATCGACTGAGACCGAGGCCGAGGCAGCGATGCGACCAACGATCACCGAGCAGCTCCACCAAGCCGTTCGGGTGCTGGGCGCCGACGTGCTCCCCGAGGTCGACGGGCGGTACGCGGCCGAGCCCCTCCGGTCGGTGATCGCGGCGCTCGAGTGGATCGTCGAGCGCTGGGAGACCGTCGTGGCCGACCTCTACGCCGAGTGCGACGACTGGGCCGCGCTGCTCGGCCCAGCGGGATCGGCGTCGGCGTCGGCGTCGGAGCGCAATCGGCTCCCCGACGACCTCGGCGTGGCGCTCGACGCCCTGAGCGCGGAGACGGCGACCGGCGCCCGTGCGCCGACGTTCCCCGCGGCGCATGCCCTGAACCTCCGGTGGCGAGCGCTGGTGGCTGAGGTCGTGCCCGTGCTCGACGGCGCCGCCGACCCTGGGTCGTTGCCGGGCGACGTACGCGCCCAGTTGCTCCGGCACGCCCAGCGCTGGTAGCTGCCAGCCGCTCGTCGTCGCCTCGACGTCCGCCCTCCCGCCAGGAGACCCCGTGCTCAGCCCGCTCGACGAATCCCTGTTCCACCAGATCCCGTCCACGTTCGACCACGTGGGCACGAGCGACCCGCGCTTCTTCGACCGGTGGTGGTTCGCGGCCTACGACCCGGCAGGGGGTGGTGCCATCCAGCTCACGCTCGCCGTCTACAACAACATGAACGTCTGCGACGCCGGCCTCGTGGTCGTGCACGAGGGCAGCCAGCACAACGTTCGGGCATCGCGGAGCCTGCGGCCCCGGTTCTCGACCGAGGTCGGACCGTTCCGGGTGGAGGTGCTCGAACCCTTGCGCCGCTTGCGTCTCGTGGCCGAGCCGGGTGACGGCCGTCCGGTCGGTGTCGATCTCCTCTGGCAGGCGACGATGGCCCCGGAGGAGGAGCGACCTCACTTTCACCGGGTGCGAGGTCGGATCTCCGAGGAGTACCAGAGGTACGACCAGATCGGCGAGGTGTCGGGCACGGTGAGCTTCGCCGACGGTCGCCGGATGGACGTCGACCGGTGGTGGGCCTGTCGCGACCACTCGTGGGGCGTCCGTCAGAACGCCGGCATCCCCGAGCCCGTCACCGGGCCGACGCCGCCCGGCGGGGCCGACGGCTACTGCTTCAGCTTCTTGTTCTTCTCGACCGAGCGACTGGCGGGCCACGTGCAGATCGCCGAGCGGGGCGAGCGCCGTGAGTACCTGACCGGCCTGATCCGTGACGTCGACGGCCGGCGCGAACGCCGCGTCGTCGATGCTGCACTCTCGCTCGACCTCCAGCCCGGCACCCGGCGATTCGCCAACGCCACCATGGCGCTCACGCTCGACGACGGGTCTGCGATGAGCATCCGGTCCGAGGCGATGGGGCCTTCGATCGCCATGCCCGGCCTGGGCTACAGCGGCGGCTGGAACGACGGTCGCGGCCTCGGGGTGTGGCGGGGCGAGGAGTACCTCGAGCACGAGGTGTGGGACGTGCGCCATCCCGTCGACGTGATCGCGCGCGACGAGGCCCTCACCCAGCCCATCCACCGCATCCAACCCGTGCGGGTCACGGTGAGCGACACGGGCGGCAGTGGCGGCGGAGCCGCCCCCATCGGCGGAGCCGATGGGGGAACGGGCAGCCACACCCTGCTCCCCACCGGCCGCCTCCCCCAGTACGGCCTCGACTGATGAGCGACCCGAGGTGAACGGGCCCCGGGTGCGCGGCCGACGCTGTCAGCCGGAGCCCAGGGCCAGCCATGCCGCGAGCGGCACCGTGAGGAAGAGCCCCGTGGCGTCGGCGGCCACGGTTCCGTCGGCCAGGGTGATCGTCGACGAGATCTTGTGGCGTCGACCCGAGGAGCGCACCAGGCGGGCCTCCACCAGGAACGGCGCGTCGATCATCCGCAGCGGCCGCCGGTAGCGGATCTCGAGCGAGCCCGTCACCGCTGGCCCGACCGCCGCGCCGAGCAGCGTGGCCAGCCACGCCATCGCCTCGTCGAGGGCGGTGGCGACGATCCCACCGTGCACCAGCCCGGGCGGGCCGACGTGGATTGCCCGCGGCGTGAAGGGGGCCCGGCACCAGCCCTCCTCGATGGAGTACTCCACGTCGAGGCCGAGCCCGGCGGGGTTCTCGGCGCCGCAGCCGAAGCACGTCGCCGGACGGGGAAACGGGCCATCGGGGTCGGAGGCATGGGCCATGACCGCAGTCTGCCAAGGGTCGGCCGACTCCGGCGTCGTATCGTGCTCGGCGTGCGTGAGCCCAGGCGACGACCGAGGACGACCACCCTGACCGGACAGGGACTCCGCGTGATCGCGGGAAGCGCCGGAGGCCTGTCGCTCAAGGGTCCGCCCGGGGCGACGACCCGGCCGATCACCGACCGGGTCAAGGAGTCGGTGTTCGCCCATCTCGGCCCGGTGCTGCCTGGCGCGGTCGTGCTCGACCTGTTCGCCGGGAGTGGCGCCCTGGCCATCGAGGCCCTCTCGCGCGGCGCGCACCGGGCCGTGCTCGTCGAGCGCGACCCGGGAGCGCTGTCGACGATCGAGGCCAACCTGGCCAAGACCCGGCTGGCGCCGCAGGCCCGGGTCCATCGGGGCGAGGTGATCGCCTTCCTCGGCGGGCTCATGGCCCCCGAGGGTCCGTTCGATCTCGTGTTCGCCGATCCGCCCTACGACCTTCACGACGAGATCGTGACGACGGTGATCTCCCGACTCGACGAACGCGGTTGGCTGGCCGATGGCGGCCGGGTGGTCGTGCGCCGCTCGACCGAACGCACCCGAGGGGGCCCCGGGGCCCTGGCCCGCACGGTGCCGCCGCCGTGGGTGATCAGCTGGCAGCGCTCCTACGGCGACGCCGTCGTGGCCGAGCTGACCCCGGCGATCGCCGACCGGGGCAGCGCAGACCTCGGTGGAGCCGACCGGGATGGTTCGCCCGAGTCGTGACGCCCGGCTGTACGCTCGCCTCGAGGTTGCGACCCACACGGGTACGCAGGCCGATCCGACCTGACGGAACCCGTCCCATCCCGCGGGAGCACCTCGTGGCCACAGCCCTGTGCCCCGGGTCGTTCGACCCGGTCACGAACGGTCACATCGACATCATCGAGCGGACCGCCAAGTACTTCGACCGCGTCATCGTGGCCGTCATCCGCAACCCGCAGAAGACCACCCCGCTCTTCGACCTCGACGAGCGCAAGAACCTGCTGCGTGAAGTGCTCGGGCATCTCCCCAACATCGAGATCGACTTCTTCAAGGGCCTGCTCGTCGAGTTCGCCCGCGACAAGGGCGCCGACGCGATCGTCAAGGGGTTGAGGGCGGTCAGCGACTTCGACTACGAGCTCCAGATGGCCCAGATGAACCAACGCCTGTCGGGGATCGACACCTTTTTCTTGACCACCAGCCCCCGGTGGTCGTACCTCTCGTCGAGCCTCGTTCGTGAGGTCGCCAAGTTCGGTGGCGACGTCTCGAGCATGGTCCCCGACCTCGTGCACCAGCGCCTCAAGGAGCGCTTTCACGACGAGGCCGTCGCTCGCGAGACCGGAGGTTCGTGATGGCACCCAACTCGGCGGCACGCGACGTCCAGCTGTTGCTCGAACGGATCCGGGCGATCGTCGAGAGCGCCAAGGCGGTCCCGCTGTCGGCCTCGGTTCGCGTCGACCGCGACGAGCTCCTCGAGCTACTCGACCTCACGCTCACCCGCCTGCCCGAGGAGCTCAAGCGGGCCCGGTGGCTCCTCAAGGACACCGAGGAGGTCCAGGCCAAGGCCCAACGCGAGGCCGAGGACATCCTCCAGGCGGCTCGCACGAGGGCCGAGCGCATGGTGCAGCGCACCGAGATCGTGCGTGAGGCCGAACGCGTCGCCCGCGACATCGTCGACACCGCCCAGCAGCGGTCGTCGCAGATGCGCCACGAGGCCGAGGACTACATCGACCAGCGGCTGGCGAGCTTCGAGATCGTCCTCGAGCGCACCCTGGCCGTCGTGGCCAACGGCCGGGAGCGGCTCGGGCTCACGATCACCCGTCCCCCGGGCGACGACGATGACGACGACGACCTCCTGCCCTACGACCAGGATCTTGGCGGCGCGGCGGCGATCGCCGCCGTCGAGGACTTCGAGTAGTCGACGGTTCCCGCTGCTAACATCCGCAGTCCCGTCTCGACGGTGACGCCCGAGCCCCACATCACGAACACCCCGGATACCCCGTGCCCGATCCGTTCCGCCTGAATGTTGCCGACTGCGTTCGACGCGCCGGGATCCGACGCGACGTCTGCATCGTCGCGCCCATGCCGGAACTGCGCTCGGCCACCGCCAGCGTCGACGGTGATGTCACGGTCGTCGGTCACGTCGACGGCATCTTGGAGGGCGTCGTGGCGACGGTCGAGGTCAGCGGCCGCTACACCGCCGAGTGCAGCCGCTGCCTCAGCGAGGTCGCCCACGATTTCTCGTTTCCCGTCCGGGAGTTCTTCGAGGTACGACCGATCGAGGGCGAGACCTACCCGCTGCAAAGCGACGAGATCGACCTGACGCCCATCGTTCGCGACACCGTCCTGCCCGAGCTCCCCGTCGTGCCGCTGTGCCGGCTCGAATGTCTCGGGCTCTGCGCGACCTGCGGCGTCGACCGCAACGAGACCAGCTGCGAGTGCCGCCCCGACGAACCCGACCCCCGGTGGGCGGCACTCGGCTCGCTCACGTTCACCGACACCTGAGCACCCGACGAACCCGACGAACCCGAGCACGTTGAGCATCCCGAGCACCTGACGCCGGGTCACGCGGCGCACCCGTACCAGGCCGCAGCACCCAGGCCCCGACGACGAGTCCCGACGGAGAGAGCAAGCGATGGCCGTTCCCAAGCGCAAAGTCAGCAAGTCCAAGACCCGCAGCCGCCGAGCCAGCAACTGGACGCTCGTCGCCCCGGCCCGCTCGTTGTGCCCCCGGTGCAGCCAGGTCAAGCAGCCCCACATCGTCTGCGGATCGTGCGGGTGGTACAACGGCCGTCAAGCCGTCGAAGTCTGAGGACGTCCGACCCGTGCCGTCCACCGGGGTCTCGTGCCGTCGGCTGGAGCGTGAGGGTCTGACCGCACGGTGACCGAGCGCGAGGCGTTCCCCTCCCGGCGGAGTGCGCGAACGCGCCCGGTGCGCGCCGATCCCGAGGGCTCCGACGAGGAGGTCGCTGCGGCACGCAAGCCCAGGGCCAGCGGTCGTCGCGCTGCGCCTGCAGGCGCGACGAAGCGGACGGTGAAGAGCGCGGCGAAGAAGGCTGCGGCCACCAGGTCCGGTGCCGAAAAAGCAGCGGGCAAGAAGGCTGCGAGCACGAAGGCCGCGGTCTCCAAGGCGGCCGTCAAGAAGAAGGCGGCCGTCAACAAGAAGGCGGCCCGGGCGGGCGCAGCCACGAGCGGTGGTGTCGGCTCGGGCGCATCGCGGGTCCGTTCGCGAGCGGTGACCGCGTCGCCGTCGCCGTCGTCGTCGTCGCCGAGCGACGAGGCGCCGGTCGTCGCGGTCGATGCGATGGGTGGCGACAAGGCCCCGGGTGAGATCGTCGCCGGCGTGCTCGCCGCCGTCGCCAGCGGACACCGTGTCCACCTCATCGGCCGCGAGCCCGACGTTCGGCCCCTGCTGCCGAGCGTGTTGCCCGTCGGGCTGAGCTTCGAGCACGCCGACGACGTGATCGCCATGAGCGAAGATCCGGCGCTGGCCGTTCGTCGTCGTCCCGGGTCGTCGCTCGTGCGCTGCGCCGACGCCGTGCGCGACGGACGGGCATCGGCGATGGTGAGCGCAGGCAACACCGGCGCAGCCATGACCGCGGCGCTGTTTCGCATCGGCCGTATCCCGGGGATCGCCCGTCCCGCGATCGCCACGCCCATCCCGAATCCCAACGCTCATCCCACGTTGCTCGTCGACTCGGGCGCCACCACCGATTGCGATCCTGAGTGGCTCCTGCAGTTCGCCCTCATGGGTCGGGAGTTCTTCCGCTTGTGCTTCGGCGTCGACGAGCCCCGGGTCGGCCTGCTCTCCAACGGCGAGGAACCGGGGAAGGGCGACGCGCTCAGGAAGCTCGCCGCGCCGCTGCTCGAATCGGCCGTCCCCGGCTACGTGGGCAACGTGGAAGGCCGCGACCTGTTCTCCGACCACGTCGACGTCATGGTCACCGACGGCTTCACGGGCAACGTGGCGCTCAAGACGCTCGAAGGCACGCTGCGCCAGATGATCCGTCTCATCGGTGAGACGATGAACGCCAGCCCCGAGACCCGGGAGGCGTCGAAGGTCCTCATGCCCGGGTTCCTCGGCATCGCCGGCGCCTACGACCCCGACAACACCGGTGGAGCGCTCCTGCTCGGCATCGACGGCGTGTGCATCATCTCCCACGGCTCATCGTCGGCCCGGGCCATCGAGGTGGCCGTGGGACTGGCATCGGAGTACGTCCGCAAGGGCATCGTCGAGCGTCTCGGCGATGCCGTCACCGGTGGTCGCCACCGCAAGCCCCTCGCCGTGGTCGTCAAGCAGCGAGCTGCGGCGATGGCGGCCAACCGTGAGCATCGAGAGCCGCGCGAGCCCCGTCCGCGCAAGCGCCCGGTCCGGCTGCGTGATACCGGCTCGACCGACGAGACCGGGACGATCTGAGTCGTGCCCGCCGAGACGCACGTGAACCGGGGCCCGATCGAGCCCGACGAGGTCGGGCGCCTCGTGCGCGAGCGCCTGGCCGAGATCCTCGGGCTCGACACCGACGAGATCGACCTCGGCGCCACCCTGGTGGGCGACCTCGGCGCCGACGACATGGCGCTGCTGGACCTGGCCGAGATGATCGAGCAGGAGCTCGGTGAGCGGACGGTCGGTTTCTCGATCGACGACGAGGATCTGGGCGAGCTCGAGACCGTCGGAGACGTCATCGACTACGTGATCCATCGCGTTGGCGCCGGCGTCGGCACCAGCGTCGATCGGCCCGAGCCCGGTGGCAGTTCCGGTTCCGCCACCGGCGCGCCGCTCGCCGGATCATGACCGATCGTCTCGGCGCGCTCGAGGAGCGTCTCGGGTACCAGTTCGGTGACCGGGCGCTGCTCGCCCAGGCGACCATCCACCGGTCGTGGAGCTCCGAGCATGCGGCCGATCCCCCCAACGAGCGTCTGGAGTTCCTCGGCGACGCCGTGCTGGGGCTGGTGGTGACCGATCACGCCTATCGGCGGTTCCCCACGTTCACCGAGGGCCAGCTGGCCAAGATCCGAGCGGGGGTCGTCAACGCGGTGACGCTCGCCGACGTCGCCAACGAGCTCGATCTCGGCGACGCCCTGCGCGTCGGTCGCGGCGAGGAACAGACCGGCGGCCGAGCCAAGCCCTCGATCCTCGCCGACGCGCTCGAGGCGGTCATCGGGGCCGTCTACCTCGACGGGGGGATGGAACCGGTGTCGGCCCTGGTGCTGCGCTTGCTCGGCGATCGCATCGATCGGGCGTCGACCGTCCCGGGCCGCGACGACTTCAAGACGAGGTTGCAGGAGCTCGCCGCTCGTCGTCTCGACGGCGCGCCCCACTACGAGGTCGTCGCCGAGGGACCCGACCATGCCAAGCACTTCCAGGCGACCGTGACGATCGGGGGTGTCGTCCGAGGGCGGGGTCAGGGTCGCTCCAAGAAGGAGGCCGAGCAGGAGGCGGCCCGGCTGGCGTGCGCGAGCCTGGCCGGTGGCTCGGGACCCGGCGGGTCGGGGCCGGGTGGGGGGGATGGCGACGAGGCAGCATGGGACCACCGGGGATCGGCCCCGGATGCCTGAGCTGCCCGAGGTCGAGACGGTGCGCCGGGGGCTCGCGTCCAGCGTGCTCGGCCAGGCGATCACCGCGGTCGAGGCCACGGGGCGCCGGTCGGTGCGCCGCCACGTCGACCCCTCCGAGCTCGGTGTCGCCGTGACGGGCCGCGTCATCGTGCGCGCCGATCGGCTCGGCAAGTACCTCCTGCTCGGGCTCGACGACGAGACCACCGTCGTGGTGCACCTCCGGATGTCGGGGCAGCTCCTGATCGCAGCCTCGGCTGATGCCGCCCGTCGTGCGCACACCCACGTGGTGCTCGACCTGCACGACGGGCGCCAACTCCGGTTCGTCGACCCCCGGACCTTCGGCGAGGTGTTCGCCGTGGCTCCGGGCACCCCCCGGTCGTCCATCGGGGGTCTGGGCAGCCTCGGCCCCGACGCCCTCGCAGTCGATCGCCGAGCGTTCGCGACGGCCGTCCGACGTCGGCGGCTCGGCCTGAAGATGCTCATCATGGACCAGCGGATCGTGGCCGGCGTTGGCAACATCTACAGCGACGAGATCCTCCATCGGGCCCGGTTGCGGTGGGACCGGCCGGGGAGCGACATCTCGGCCGTGGCCGCCGGGCGCCTCCACGAAGCCTTGGTCACGGTGCTCGAAGAGGCCATCGAGCACCGGGGCTCCTCGCTGGCCGACGAGCAGTACGTCGACGTCGATGGGCGGCCCGGGGCCTTCCAGCACCTGCACCGGGTCCACGCCCGGGCGGGCCAGTCGTGCCACCGCTGCGGCCGACCCATCGAACGGGCCAAGGTCGGCGGACGCTCCACGTACTTCTGCCGACGCTGCCAGGTGTGAGCGCCGTTCGAGCCGGTGGTGCGGGCCGTCGCTCGTGCCAGATGCGCATGGGTCGAGCCGATATGCGAGGATCCGGGAGTTGACGAACGCCTCGCGCAGCGAGGTCCCGACGTTGCCGGCGACGGCGTCGGAGGCGCCCTGGAGCCGGCACAAGAGCAGGAGGCGGGTGTACCTCAAGCAGTTGACCTTGAAGGGTTTCAAGTCCTTCGCCGACAAGACCGTGCTCGGATTCGAGCACGGCGTCAACGTCGTCGTCGGGCCCAACGGCTCGGGGAAGTCGAACCTCGTCGACGCGGTCGCCTGGGTGCTCGGCGCCCAGGGAGCCCGAGCCTTGCGCGGCGGGAAGATGGACGACGTCATCTTCGCCGGAACCCCCAGTCGAGCCCCGCTCGGTCGAGCCGAGGTCGATCTGGTGATCGACAACTCGTCGGGGTTGCTGCCGGTCGACTTCTCCGAGGTCCGCATCACCAGGACGCTCTTCCGCTCGGGCGAGTCCGACTACCAGCTCAACGGCACGTCGGTCCGGCTCGCCGACATCCAGGAGATCCTCTCCGATTCCGGGGTCGGGCGCACGCAGCACGTCATCGTGGGGCAGGGTCAGCTCGACACGATCCTCAACTCCCGGCCCGAGGACCGCCGCTCGGTGGTCGAAGAGGCGGCCGGCATCCTCAAGTACCGCCGCCGCAAGGAACGGGCGGAGCGTCGGCTCGAATCGACCGAGGCCAACCTGATCCGACTCACCGATCTGTTGCGCGAGGTGCGTCGCCAGCTCCGCCCGCTCGAACGTCAGGCCGAAGCGGCCCGGATCCACGACGGCCTCGTCGCCGACCTCGCCACCGTCCGGCGTTATCTCATCGGGCTGGAGTTCCAGGCTCGCCAGGCGACCCTGGCCGAGGTCGCCGTGACCGACGCGACCCTCGGCGCTCGTGACGCCGAGCTGCGCAGCGAGCTGGCGACCCACGATCGGGTCCTGCTCGAGCGGGAAACCGAGCTCGGCGCCCGGCGCGACGACGACCACGCCGAGATGGTCGCCCGGGTCGATTCCTTACGGGAGCGCCTGCGCGGCCTCCAAGCATTGGCGACCGAGAAGCGTCGAGGCGTCGAGCGGGCGCTCGCTGCGGCGGCCGACGAGTCGGTGGCCGCATCGCTCACCGACGAGGCCGGCCGGATCAGGGCCCAGCTCGAAGCCGTCAGCGAGGAGGCTCAGAAGCTGGGCCCCATGGCCGACGATGTCGCGGCGGCCGACCGGCGTGTGGTCCATCTCGAACGTTCACTACCCGAGGAACCCGGCAACGACCCGTCCGACGGCGGGCACTCGTCGGCGGCCATCACCGATCGTGCGCCTGGGGCGCCGTCGGTATCGTCGGTATCGTCGGCGGCGCTGCGGGCCGAGCTGGCGACCAGACGGGCCTCGTCGGAGCGGGCCCGTCACGAGCGGACCCGCATCGAGGAGCGGCTCGCGCAGCAGCGCCGACGGGCCTCCGAGCTCGACATCGAGGCCGGTCGTCGGCGGGCCGAGGCCAGCGCCGCGCACGCTGCCGAGCCGGCGCTCGTCACCGCGTCCGAGCGCGCCGAGATCGCCCGGATCGAGGCCGAGGCGACAGCCGAATCCGCCGAGGAGTCCCTGCGATCGGCCCAGGCGGCCGAGCAGCGTTGGCGGGCCCGTTTCGATGCGCTCTCGCTGGCACTCGACGAAGCCCGGGCCGCCGCGGGCGCCGAGCGGCTCGCCCAGCTCGATGGCGTCGTCGGGCCCCTCGTCGATCTCATCGAGGTCGACCCGGGCCAGGAGGCCGCCATCGCCGCCGGGCTCGGCGAAGCGCTCAGGGCCGTGGTCGTCTCGGGCGTCGCCACCGCCCGGGCCGCAGTCCGGCAGGTCCACGCCGACGGGGGCCAGGCACTCCTCCTCGTGCTCGACCGGGCGGCGACCGGCGATGCCCAGCCCCTCCCGCTCGTTCCCGAAGGCGTCCGTCCGTTGACGGCGCTCGTGCGAGGCCGGGTGCTCGGCCTCGACGCGCTCCTCGACCGGCTCCTGCGCGACGTGGTGGTCGTCGGCGACGGGCCGGGAGCGCCCGACCCGATCGACCTGGCGATGTCCCGACCCGAGCTGAGCGTCGTGACCGCGGCGGGCGACTGGTTCCGCAGTGGCGCCCCGTGGCGGGCGGGCGGCGGGGGAGGGACCGCCGTCACCCGAGCTGCGCTCGACGAGGCCGATGCCGAGCTGGCGCGGGCCGTCGAAGCGCTCACCCGGGCCCGGCACCACGTCGAGACCGCCCGTCAGGCGATGCGGGCCGCCCGCGCCGACGACGTGGCTCGGGGCGACGCGCTCGACCTCAACGACGAGAAGCTCCAGCAGGCGCTCCACGCCCTCGAACGCCTGGAGGAGCAGCGAGCCTCGATCACCGCGCAGGAGGCCGCGTTCACCGGGCAACTGCGCGAGCTCGAGGAGCGTCTCGGGCCCGACGAGGCCCGGGTCGCCGAGCTGCTCGCCGCGATCCCGCAGGCCGAGCTGGTCGAGACCGATCGCGACCGACGACGCAACGAGTTCCGGCTCGCTCGGCGCGAGCTCGACCAGCAGGTCCAGGCCGCGGCGGCGCTCCGGCACGACCTCGAGGTCCGGGCAGCCGGCGTCGAGGAACGGCGTGCGCTGCTCAAGCGCCGCTTGGCCGAGGTCGGTGAGCGTCTCGATCGACTCGGCGAGCAATCGCTGCAGTCCCAGCAGCGCCGCCAGGCCCTCACCGACGGTCTCGAGCGGTACGACCGGATCGCAGCCAAGCTCGCGGCAGCCCATGCGGCCGTGGCCAGCGTGCACGAGCAGGTCCACAGCCGCCGTCGGCAGCACATCGATGCCGTTCGAACGCTCACCGCCGCCGTCGAGCACGTACGCCATGAGCGGGCTGGCGTCGAGCAGGCCCTGGCTGCGATCTCCGAGCGGCGGCGCCTCCGCGAGGTCGAGGCCATCGAGACCCGCATGCGGCTCGAGGCGCTCGTCGAGACGGCGCGGCGCGAGTTCGGACTGGCGCCCGACGAGATGGTCGCTGCCCCCCGCCCTGAGGTCGCCGAGGGTGTCGACCTCGTCGAGCGCGAGCGTGAGCTCGATCGGCAGCTGCGACGCATCGGGCCGGTCAACCCGCTGGCGCTCGAGGAGTTCACCAGCATCAAGGAGCGATCGGAGTTCCTCGACCAGCAGCTCGAGGACGTTCGGGAATCGCGTCGCGAGCTCACCAAGGTGATCCAGGCTGTCGATCGTGAGATCGCCCAGCTCTTCGCCAGTGCGTTCACCGACGTCGCCCGGCACTTCGAGGAGCTGTTCGTCACCCTGTTCCCCGGCGGGGCCGGACGCCTCTCGCTGACCGATCCCGACGATCTCCTCAACACGGGCATCGAGATCGAGGCTCGTCCCTCGGGAAAGAACGTCCGCCGCCTGTCGCTGCTCTCGGGTGGTGAGCGCTCGCTCACCGCGCTCGGGTACCTGTTCGCGGTGTACCGGGCCCGGCCGTCGCCGTTCTACCTGCTCGACGAGGTCGACGCGGCGCTCGACGACGTGAACCTGGGCCGTTTCGTCGACCTGGTCAACGTGTTCCGGCGCGATGCTCAGCTGCTCATCGTCAGCCACCAGAAGCGGACGATGGAGGCGGCCGACTTCCTCCACGGCGTGTCGATGGCACCGGGCGGCTCGACCAAGCTCGTGAGCCAAGCCGTCGAGCACTCGGTCTGATCCAGCCGGGGTGCCCCGCTGTCGCTCTCCTGGGCCACCGGTCCGGGGAGGGCCCTGGCGCCGCGGCCGGGGCCGGGATGGCGCTGCGGGGTGGGGTACCCTCATCCCCCAATGGTCCTCTTGATCCTGCTCGTCGTCGCTGTCATCGTCGTCGCCGGCGTCATCGGCGTAGCGACGCTCCTGCGTTCGCGATCGGGGCTCGACGACATCGCCGAACCCCCGCCGGCACCGGCCGGGCCGGCGGCCACGACCTCGTCCGCACCGGTCGGCCCGCCGCCCCGAGTGGCCGTCGACCCGACGGCGTCCGATGCCCTCGCCGTGGAGCAGCCCGACGTCGAGCCTGAGCCCGACGCACGGCGCCCCGAAGCCGAAGCGGTCACCGAAGCCGAGATCCTCGACGCCGAGCTCGACCTGCTACGCCGCCCCCGGCTCCGAGATCGGCTGGGCAAGGCCCGAGCCGCGCTGGCTGCCACCCTGGGCGAGATCCGCCTTCGCGACCGGATCGACGACGACGTCTGGGACGGCATCGAGGAGGCGCTCATCAGCGCCGACGTCGGCGTCGCGACCGCCCAGGCGCTGCTCGACCGGGTGCGGGCCCGGGCCAAGGAGGTCAAGCCCCGGACGCCCGAGGAGCTCGTCGACCTGGTCAAGAGCGAGATCGTCGACATGCTCGGCAGCGCCGATCGGGCGTTCGGGTACGTCGCCGGCGAGCTCAACGTGTGGCTGTTCGTCGGGGTCAACGGCGTGGGCAAGACCACCACGATCGGCAAGCTGGCCATGCGCGAGAAGGCCGCGGGCCGGCGGATCGTCCTGGCCGCGGCCGACACCTTCCGGGCCGCGGCAGCCGAGCAGCTCGGTCTGTGGGCCCAGCGCACGGGGGTCGACGTGATCCGGGGCCAAGAGGGTGCCGACCCGGGCTCGATCGTGTTCGACGCCGTCGCATCAGCCCGCTCGAAGGGCGCCGACCTCGTGCTCGTCGACACCGCCGGACGCTTGCACACCAAGGTCAACCTGATGAACGAGCTCGAGAAGGTGCGACGCATCATCGTCGACAAGTCACAGGCCCACCTGCGTGAGGTGCTGCTCGTGCTCGACGCCACCACCGGTCAGAACGGTCTGCAGCAGGCCCGTCAGTTCTGCGAGTCGGTCGGGGTGACCGGCGTCGTGTTGACCAAGCTCGACGGCACGGCCAAGGGCGGCATCGTGCTCGCCATCCAGCAGGAGCTCGGCATCCCCGTCAAGGCGGTCGGCGTCGGCGAGACGGCCGGCGATCTGATCGAGTTCGATCCCGTCGACTTCGTCGAGGCCCTGTTTTAGCTCCGGCTCCAAGGCGCCTGCGGCGCCGTCGCCGGAAACGTTGGGACCTCGCTTCGCTCGGCGAAAGTCAACTGCCGGTGCGGTCTGAGCCCAGCTCGCCGAGTCGGCGCCAGGGTCCCGGAGGGGACGGGTAGGCTCGGCTGTTCCTGCCGTCTCTGGCCTCGAGGTGCGCCTTCAGTGTTCGACGCGTTGTCCGATCGGTTCGATGTCATCTTCACCAAGCTGCGCAAGCGCGGGAAGATCAACGAGAAGGATCTCAAGGAGGTCAGCCGCGAGATCCGCTTGGCCCTCCTCGAGGCCGACGTCAACTTCCAGGTCGTCAAGCGCTTCGTCACCCGGGTCGAGCAGCGAGCGATCGACGCCAAGGTCCACACGTCGCTCACGCCGGCGCAGCAGATCATCAAGATCGTCCACGACGAGCTCGTCGAGACCCTCGGGGGCACCACCGGCAAGCTCACCATGAGCCCCAAGCCGCCCACGGTCATCCTGCTGGCGGGGCTCCAGGGGTCGGGCAAGACGACCCAGGCGGGCAAGCTCGCCAAGTGGCTCAAGAGCCAGGGCCACGACTGTCTCCTCGTCGGCGCCGACCTCCAGCGTCCCGCGGCCGTCCAGCAGCTCCGGGTGCTCGGTGAGCGTGTGGGCGTCCCCGTCTTCTCCGAACCGTCCGACCCGGTGACCGTGGCCCGCAAGGGCATGGAGGAAGCCGCTCGCCTGGGCAAGCCCATCGTCATCGTCGACACCGCGGGGCGCTTGCAGATCGACACCGAGCTGATGAACGAGCTCGTCGCCGTACGCGACGCGGTGCAGCCGCACAACGTGCTGCTCGTGATCGACGCCATGACCGGCCAGGAAGCCGTGAACGTGGCCGAGGCCTTCCACGCTGCGGTGCCCATCGACGGCGTGATCCTCACCAAGATCGACGGCGACGCCCGCGGCGGCGCTGCCTTGTCGGTCAAGGAGGTCATCGGCCGGCCGATCCTCTTCGCCGGCACCGGCGAGAAGCTCGACGAGTTCGAGCCGTTCCACCCTGACCGCCTCGCACAGCGGATCCTCGGGATGGGCGACATGCTCACGATGATCGAGAAGGCCGAGCAGGTCTTCGACGTCGAGCAGGCGGCCAAGGCCGAGGAGCGGCTGCGCAAGGGCCAGTTCACGCTCGAGGACTTCATGGAGCAGCTCCAAGCCGTCAAGAAGATGGGCTCGCTGTCGTCGATCATCAAGATGATCCCGGGTCTGCCCAAGGAGGCCCGCAACGCCGAGATCAACGACGGCGAGCTCAAGAAGGTCGAGGCGATCATCCGATCGATGACGCCGGCCGAGCGCCGGAGTCCCCAGCTGATCAACGGATCCCGGCGGCTGCGTATCGCCAAGGGCAGTGGCACCCAGACCCAGGATGTCAACAAGCTGCTGAAGGAATTCCAGCAGATGCAGAAGATGATGAAATCGATGGGGGCCATGGCGGGCGGCAAGCGGCGGGGCATGCCCGGGCTCCCGGGACTCCCTGGACTCGGCGCTGGCGGGGGAGGAGGGGGCGGCTTCCCCGGAGGCGGGTTCCCCGGCTCGCCCCGCCGGTGAGTAGGCTCCGGAGCCTGTACGGATCGATCTGAACCAGCATCGATCGTGAGCTCGCAACCGAACTGAACCAGCACCACAGAAGGGAAACACCAGCCGTGGCCGTGAAGATCCGTCTGATGCGGATGGGCAAGACCAAGCAGCCCACGTACCGAGTCGTCATCGCCGACGGTCGCTCGCCACGCGACGGCCGTTTCGTCGAGATCATCGGGAAGTACAACCCCCGCACCGAGCCTTCGACCGTCGAGATCGACAACGACAAGGCGCTCGAGTGGCTGCGCAAGGGCGCCCAGCCGACCGACCGGGTCGTCAAGCTGCTCCAGATCTCCGGCGCCTGGGCCATCTACCAGGACAGTCGTCCGGTCAAGCCGGCGAGGCCGATCAAGACCGTCAAGGCCGTCAAGGCCGTGAAGCCCACGGCGGCGCCCAAGACCGTCACGACCGCCAAGGCAGCAACGTGAGCGACGACGCGACCGACGACCTCACCGACGACACCGACGACCGCTCCCCGCTGTCGGCCGTCACGGCCCACGCCACCCTCGTGTACCTGACCCGAGCCATCGTCGACGATCCCGACGGCGTGCAGGTCGTCGTCGACGACTCGCGCGACGGCGAGATCACGCTGCGCCTCACCGTCGCCCAGGGCGACATGGGCCGCGTCATCGGCAAGCGCGGGCGTGTCGCTCAGGCGATCCGTCAGATCGTTCGCGCCGCGGCAACCAACGACGGTGTCAAGGTCTCTGTCGACATCGTCGACTGAGCCGCTTCCCTGGTGAGCACCGACCAACGGGGCCGGCTCGAGATCGGGCGCATCATCAAGGCTCACGGGCTCCGCGGCGAGGTTGTCGTCGAGGCGATCTCGAACCGGGAAGAGCGCTTCGCGCCGGGCTCGCTGCTCTACTCGGGTGATCGCGAGTTCGTGGTGGTCTCGTCACGCGAGCACCAGGGACGACGGCTCGTCCTGTTCGAAGGCGTGTCCGACCGCACCCCGGCCGAGGCGCTTCGCGGACTCATGTTGCTCGGTGACCCCCTCGACATCGCGCTCGATGAGGGCGAGGTCTGGGTGCACGAGCTCTTCGGCCGTACGGTGGTCGACATCGACGGTCAGCCTCTTGGCCGGGTGACCGACGTCCTCGACAACCCGGCTCACGAGATCCTCGTCATCGACGGGCAGATCATGATCCCCATCGTGTTCCTGGCCTCGAGCGAGGGCGAGCGGCTCGTCGTCGACCCACCCGCCGGTCTGCTCGATCTCTACCGGTAACGCCGCGAGTCGAGGCTGACCCAGTGCGCATCGACGTGTTCACGCTCTTTCCCGACTCCGTGGCCGGACCGATCGGGTTGTCGATCCTCGGCCGAGCACGCGAGCGCGGTCTCCTCGACCTGCGGCTCCACGATCCCCGTGACACCACGACCGACCGTCACCGCACCGTCGACGACACCCCGTTCGGCGGGGGAGCGGGCATGGTGCTCATGGCTGAGCCGCTCTTCGCTGCCGTCGAGGCCGTCGAGCCCCCGCGGCCGCTCCTGCTTCTCGGCGCAGGAGGAAGGATCTTCGATCAGGCCATGGCCCGGGAGCTCGCCGGCCTCGACGGGTTCTCGCTCATCTGCGGCCGTTACGAAGGTGTCGACGAGCGTGTCGCTGAGCACCTGTGCGACGACGTCCTGTCGATCGGATCGTTCGTGCTCGCCGGTGGCGAGGCCGCCGCCGTGGTGGTGATCGAGGCCGTGGCCCGCCTCGTTCCGGGCGTCCTCGGGAATGAGACCTCGGCGGGCGAGGAGTCGTTCACCGCCGACCTCCTCGAGTACCCGCACTACACCCGCCCGGCCGAGTTCCGGGGCTGGGCGGTCCCCGAGATCCTCCGCTCGGGCGACCACCAGCGCATCGCCCGATGGCGGCTCGCCGAGGCGCTGCGGCGTACGCTGCAGCGCCGCCCCGACCTGCTGGCCGGTCGGGAGTTGTCGTCCGACGAGTTGCGCGTCCTCGCCGAGTTCCCGGCTGACGACCTGCCGCTCTAGACTCAGCGCCCCGCCGCGCGCACACCCGCCGTTCCAGGAGTCCTTGCGTCATGAACGTCACAGACCTCGTCGACCGGGCCAACCTCAGGTCCGACATCCCGTCCTTCGCCCCCGGCGACACCCTCAAGGTGCACGTCCGAGTGGTCGAGGGCAACAAGGAGCGCATCCAGCTCTTCCAGGGTGCGGTGATCCGGCGTCAGGGCGGCGGCGTGCGCGAGACCTTCACGGTGCGCAAGGTGAGCTACGGCGTCGGCGTCGAGCGGACCTTCCCGGTGCACTCGCCGATCGTGGCGCAGATCGAGGTCGTGACCCGGGGCGATGTCCGCCGAGCCAAGCTGTACTACCAGCGCGACCGGATCGGTAAAGCCGCCAAGATCAAAGAGAAGCGCACCTGATCGCCCGGAAGGCGTCGTGAACCGAGTTCCGACTCGGATTCCGGGCCCGTACAATCGTGGGTGAAGCGTCGTGGCGACGCCGATCCGCCGTGAACGAGCCGCAGGCGAACGAACCAATGACTCATGAGCGCTGAAGACCTGGAGCGGTACGAGACCGAGATCGAGCTCCAGCTCTACAAGGAGTACCGCGACGTCCTGCCGATGTTCAGGTACGTCGTCGAGACCGAGCGACGGTTCTACCTCGCCAACGGCGTCCAGATCGACCCGTTGAACATCGGCGGTCGGGTCTATTTCGACGTGCGTCTCACCGACGCCTGGGTCTGGGACATGTACCGTCCAGCCCGGTTCGTCTCCTCGGTCCACATCGTGACGTTCAACGACGTCAACATCGAAGAGCTGGTCGGCAAAGAGCTCTGAGCCCGCCGCCGGCGCCGAGCGCCGAGCGTCGAGCGTCGAGCCCTCCGTTTCGGCGAGGAGCGTGCGATGACGCGTCGGGGCGATGGTTCCGGGACAGGCGACCGTTCGCGCATCGATCTGGGCGCTGCGGGTGAGGGCCTGGTGGTCGGGTGGTACGAGGAGCGCGGCTACCAGGTGCTGGCACGCAACTGGCGGGTGCGGGCCGGCGAACTCGACATCGTGCTTTCACAGGCCAGGACCGTGGTGTTCTGCGAGGTCAAGACCCGCCGCAGCGAGGCCTTTGGCGCCCCCGTCGAGGCGGTCGGGAGAGCCAAACAGCATAGATTGCGGGTGTTGGCCGCGACCTGGCTCGAGGAACGGGCCGCGTCATGGTCGGACGTCCGCTTCGATGTGGCCTCGGTGCTGTGGCCCCGCGACGGCGAGCCCGTGATCGAGGTCTTCGAGGCCGCGTTCTGATCACGGCTGTTACCTTGCGAACGTCGCGGCGTCTGCCCCGGGTGGGTCCCGTCCCCGCCGGTGCGTCTCGGTAGCCTGGGGACATGGGCTACAACCCGCATCGCCGCCGAGTGAAGCGCCGTACCGATGTCGTCTTCCTCGGCGCGTCGATCGTCGTGGCCATACTCCTGGTGATGTGGGCCCTGGTACCCAGGTAGCGAGCGTCCCGTGCCCCGCCGCAGCCGCCGCGCCCACGAGGCCGCCCGCGCCGAGCCGCCCGTGGCTGCCCCCCGGAAGCTCCCGCTCGTGCTCGACTCCGGTGAGCATCCTGAGGGTGCGATCGAGATCAGGACGATCGCACGGCATCAGGCCACGAAGGTGTACCGGTGCCCGGGCTGCGACCATGAGATCGTCGCCGGTCTCGCCCACGTCGTGGTCGTCCCCCAGGAAGATCCGTCGGCCCGGCGGCATTGGCACGCCCGATGCTGGGACAGAGAGCGCACGGATCGAGAGTCGGCGTTCCGTCGCCGCCGGAGGTGAGGCCTCGACTCGCTCGGGCTGCCCGCTCGTCGCTGCCATGACCGCACAGCGGTTCAGCTCGGCCACAGGAAGCCTCGCCGCCGAGTGACGGCGCCCAACCCTTCGAGCTCGGTGGCCGCTCGGGTCACCTCCGACAGCTCGCGCCCGGTGCGCGAGGCGAGCTGGTCGATGGTTGCGGGATCGCCGGCGAAGGCCGAGAGGATCTCGATTGCGAGCTCGCTCGGGCGCATTGCCCGGGCTGTCGGCCACGACGGGGCTCCTTTCCAGACGGTCGCTCCGCCACGGCCGTAGCCGGCGCTGAACGACAGGGCCTGCAAGACGTCGCCCGGTTCGAGCAAAGGCGTGGCGAACTCTCGCAGCAGCCGGTTCGTGCCCTCGGCCGCGGGGTTGCGACGAGAGCCCGGCGGGACGAGCACGTCGCGGTGGTACTTGCTCGCCCAGTCGGCGGTGTTGAGCGCCCCGCCCTTGGCGGTGGCCTCGACGATGACGACGACATCGGCGAGCGCCGCGATGATCCGGTTGCGGACCGGGAAGCGATGCCGTTCGGGTGCGGTGCCGAACCAGTGCTCGCTGATGACGAGCCCGCGCTGGCGGACCGCCGCTGTGAGCGCAGCGTGGCGTCGCGGGTACACCACGTCGAGCCCGGTCGCTACGACGCCGATGGTGGTGCCCCCGGGCGCGGCCAGCGCGCCCTCGTGGGCCGCGGCATCGATCCCGATCGCCAGCCCGCTCACGATGGTGATCCCCAAGGCGGCCAAGGACATCGCCAGATCGCGGGCATCGGCGAGCCCGTGCGGCGTTGCCGCACGCGTCCCGACGATGGCCACCCGGGGCCGCTCGAGAGCATCGGGTCGGTCGCCCTCGGCGAGCAGCACAGCGGGACACTCGTCGAGCTCAGGTTCGAACGGGAACTCGGGATCGTTGCGCAGCACGACCCGTGTGCCGCGATCGGCCAGGCGTCGGGCGACACCAGCGGGGTCGAGCCGCTCGGGCCAGGTCTCGACGTGAGCCACCGGGTGCGTGGAGCGCGCCGCCAGGAACCGGGCAGCATCGCCTCGGCGGACGGCCCGCAGGGCGTCAGCGGGAGCGGGCCACCGGTCGAGGATGGCCCGGAGCTGGGTCCGGCCCATGCCCCGCAGAGCCAGGAGCGCCGCTACGGCGACGTGGGGCGACGGCTCGACGCCCGCTACGCCAGCCTCGGGCTGCATGCTGCGATGGACCCCCGAAGCAGCGGCGGGGAAAGCGGGGGCGGCTTCGGCGGTCATATGACGTCGACCCTGAGCTCGGCCGCCAGCAGGAGATCGTCGACCGACGGCGTCGCCCGGCCGTCGAGGTCGGCCAGGGTTTGGGCGACGCGGCGGATGGCCATGAGGCCCCGAGCGCTCACGCGGCCCTGGCTGCCGATCAGCCGGAGGGCGTCGGCGCACTGGGGCGAGACCGGGAGCTCGCGCACCACGATCCCGCTGGGAATCTGGGCGTTGCGTTGCCACGGTCGGTTGAGGTAGCGGGCCTGCTGCCGCGCGACGGCCTCCATCACGCGCTCGCGTACAACCCGCGACGACTCGCCGGGCGGATCGCCGGATGCCGGTGGGGTGAGCGCCAGCCGGAGGTCGAAGCGATCGAGCAGCGGCTGCGACAGGCGCCGGGCGTATCGGGCCCGGGCCTGGTCGCTGCACCGGCACGAGATGGCGCCTCGTCCGCACGGGCAGGGGTTGGTACAGGCGATCAGCGTGAACGCCGCCGGGAACACCATCGACGCGGCCGAGCGGAAGATGCTCACCTCGCCCTGCTCGAGGGGCTCGCGCAGCGCTTCGAGGGCGATTGGCGGGAACTCGCCGAGCTCGTCGAGGAACAACACACCCCGGTGCGCGAGCGTGACCGCTCCCGGTCGGAGCCGGCCGCTGCCGCCGCCTATGAGCGCCGGCGCCGTCGCTGAGTGGTGAGGGGCCTCGAAGGGGCGTCGCCGCGCCAGACCGCCACCGATGCGTCGACCGGCCGCCGAATGGATGCGGGTGACCTCGAGGGCCTCCTGCGGCTCGAGGGGCGGCAGGATCGTGTGGAGTCGTCGTGCCAGCATGGTCTTGCCGATCCCGGGTGGGCCGGCCATGAGGAGGTGATGGCCTCCGGCGGCAGCGATCTCGAGCGCCCGACGGGCCATCGGCAGCCCACGCACGTCGGCCAGATCGGCGCCGTCGCCGTCGGCGTCGAGGTCGCCGATCCCACCGCTCCAGCCCGAGCTGGGGCCGGGATCGGGGATCGACGGCCAGGCATCTTCTCCCTTGAGGCAGCCGCGCAGCTCGCCCAGCGTTCGCGCCGGGCGCACGGTGATGCCAGCCACGAGCTCGGCCTCGGCGGCATTGGCGACCGGCACCACGACGATGTCGAGACCGGAGTCGCGCAGCGCCTCGACGATGGCGAGAACCCCGGGCACCCCCCGGATCGTGCCGTCGAGGCCGACCTCGCCGACGACACCCACGCCGTCGAGGCACCCGGCCGGGAGCTCGTCGATCGCCAGGAGCAGCCCCACCGCCGTGGGCAGGTCGAGACCGGCGCCGCTCTTCTTGATCCCGCTGGGCGCCAGGTTGACCGTGACCCGCTTCATCGGCCACGGCAGCTGCGACGACAACAATGCGGCGCGGATGCGTTCCCTCGACTCCCGCACTGCGGTGTCGGGGAGCCCGACCACCGTGTAGCTCGGGATCCCTCCCGAGACGTGAACTTCGACGGTGACCAGCTGACCGTCGATCCCGCACAACAACGCACTCACGACCGACGCGAGCATGGCGTTCCCCTCCCCGTGTGCGCGCTCGGCGCAACCAGCCGACGCCCGGGCGGGCGCCGGCGAGGAGGGCCTGTCTCGCACCCTCGACGGGGTGCAGCCGTGGCCACTCGTTCGGTGGTGTCACCGTACCTGGGGGGTACGACAGCCGTGCCTGCGCGCTCGGCGCGTCGCGATCTCGGCGAACGGTTCGCGGGAACTGCGAAACGCTTCGAGGGGGCGCCGAGTGTGGCGGGTGGCGCACGCGGTCGTACGCTCGACCGCGGGTTGACATCGGGTTGACATCTGGAGGAGACCGGTCATGAAGGTGCGCATCGGATTCGGCCTGGGCCTCTCGCGAAGCCGCGATGCAGGTGCTGGTGGGGGCCGGGGCCCGGGCGACGACGCCGCGCAGTTCGGGCTCATGGTCGACGAGCTCGACCGGTTGGGGTTCGACTCGCTGTGGCTGCCCGAGCGCATCACCTCGGACCGCATCGACCCCATCGTCGGCCTGGCGATCGCAGCCGGACGGTCGTCGCGGCTCAAGCTGGGCACGAGCGTGCAGGTGCTCTCGGGCCGCAACCCCGTGCTCCTCGCCAAGGAATGGGCCACGCTCGACCGGCTCTCGGGCGGACGCACGCTACCGGCCTTCGGGCTCGGCGTGGTCGACACCACAGAGCAGCAGGTGTTCGGCATCGACCGGAGCGATCGGGCCAGCTGGTTCGACGAGGCCCTGCCGCTCATGCGCCGCTTGTGGACCGAGGACGGCGTCACCCACCACGGGCAGCACTTCCACCTCGACGACGTGACCATCGGCCCCAAGCCCGTCCAACAGCCGCCCGACGTGTGGCTCGGGGGACGGGCTCCGTCCGAGCTGCGGCGGGTGGGGCGCCTGGGCGACGGTTGGCTGCCGTCGTTCGCCACGCCGCAGCTCTGTGAGGACGGGCGCCTCAGCGTCGAGGCTGAGGCCGAGCGCTCCGGGCGTCGCATCGATCCCGAGCACTACGGACTGCTCCTCGGCTACGCCCACGAGGCCGTCGACAACCCGCTCGTGAGCGGGCTCGTGCAGCGCTACGGCATCGATCCGGCAGAGGTGATCCCCATCGGCTTCGCGGAGGTGCGGCGGTTCCTCGGCCGCTTCATCGACGTGGGGTTCTCGAAGTTCGTGCTCGTGCCCTTCGACGAGCCCGCCGACTGGACCGTCGAGCTCGAGGAGGCCGCGGCCGCAGTCCTCGACCTGCAATCCCCGTCCCGGTCCCGACACGGCTCGGCGCCGGCCGCGAACGCGCTCGCGGCGTCGGGAGCCGGGAAGTGATCGTCCGCGGCCTCACCACCGTGACCGGTGCGATCGTCGGCGCCGACGTGAAGCCCGACGGGGGCAGCCCGACGATCGTGCCGATCGTGCTCGTGGGCGTCCTCATCGTCGGTGTGGGCATCTGGATGATCGTCGCGGTGTTCCTGCAGCGCGGGCCGTCGCCCGAGGAGACCGCTCTGGCGTACGAGTGGGCCTGGGACCGGCTCGACTTCCCGATGCTCTGGGAGCTCTCGGCCCCGTCGCTGCGTGACGGCCGGGGCCAGCTCGACTTCGTCGCCGACAAGGTCTCGGCCTACGGAGATCGCCAGGCCGAGTACGTCGGGCTCGTCGAGCAGGTGGTGGTGGAGTCGATGGACGCCGGACGGCTGCAGGCGGTCGTGCGGACCCGACTCGTGCTGGCCGACCGGGCCACCCGAGTCGGCCGCGACCGCAACAGAGCGGACAACCGCGGCCCCAGCGACAACCGCGCCACCAGCGAGGGCACCGACGGTGCCGACGCCAGCGATGGCACCCCGGGCGAGCTGCGCAACGAGCTCTACCTCAAGCGCGACGGGGGCACCTGGCGTGTCGCGGCCTACCGCCTCCACCGCCGGGCTCACGAACGGATCGCATGAGAGCACACCGGGCGCACAGGTGGGACGCCCGAAACGCCGTCCAACACCGTCCAACACCGCCCAGCGCCTCTCAGCGCCTCTCAACGCCAACCAACTCCGACCAACTCCGACCAACGTCGCCCAGCGCGGGCGCTCGTCCGGGGGGTCCCCACGGGTGGCGTACGATGCAGGGGCAACGTCCGACGAGCTGAGGTGTGCTGGTGGTCGAACGGTCTCCGACCGCTCACGCTGTCTCAGGCGCACCCGCCACCGTCGGGGAGCCGCCGATCGCGTCGAGTGACGGATCGCCGTGGGAGCTGGCCGCCTGGTGGTCGGCGCTGGCCGGCCGGGCGCCGTCGACGGGCGCGGCCTACCACCACGACGTGGGTGCCTTCGTCACCTGGGCCGGACGCGCTGGTGTCACCGGCCCGGGCGAGGTCGACCATCGGCTCGTTCGGCGGTACGTGGCCTTCCTCTCGACACGTGGGCTGGCGCGTTCGACCGTCGCCCGCTCGGGATCGGCGCTGCGTTCGTACTTCCGGTGGGCCGTGCGGCGCGGTATCACGGCCACCGACCCCACGCTCACGCTCCGGACCCCGGCCGGGCCGTCCCGACTCCCGCGTGTCCCTCGGGCCGCCGACACCGTCGCCCTGCTCGACGACCTCGAGGCGCGCTCGGTCGACGGAGCCCGAGCATTGCGCGACCGGGCCGTCGTCGAGGTGCTCTACGGCGCCGGGGTCCGGGTGTCCGAGCTGTGTGGGATGGATCTCGACGACGTCGACAGGACGGCGTGCACCATCACCGTCCTCGGCAAGCGGGCCAAGGTCAGGCGGATTCCGGTTCCCCCGACCGTGATCGGCGCCGTCGCCGACTATCGCGAGCGTGCGCGGTCGGCGTTGGCGAACCCCGCGACCCCGCCGGAGGCACTCTTCGTGAATCTGCGGGGTCATCGCCTCACGCCCCGTGACGCGCGACGGATCGTCGAACGCTGCCGAGTCGACGACGGTCGGCGGTTGCACCCGCACGCTCTGCGGCACGCATACGCTACGCATCTGCTCGAAGGGGGCGCAGACCTCAGAAGTGTGCAAGAACTGCTCGGACACGCCGACGTGGGCACCACGCAGATCTACACCCACCTGACGATCGACCGGGTGCGTGCGGTGTACGACGACACCCATCCCCGGGCCTGACCCCCCGCCCGACTCCTGGAATCGCGGACGCCTGATGGACCAAGACCCCGGTATCGAAGCACTCTGGACGGGCTACAAACAGTCGGGCTTGCGTGAGGCGCGCGACCGGCTGATCCTGCACTACGCGCCGCTCGTGAAGTTCGTGGCCGGTCGTGTCGGCGTCGGTCTCCCGCAGAGCGTCGACCAGGCCGACCTGGTGTCGTACGGGGTGTTCGGGCTCATCGACGCCATCGAGAAGTTCGAGCCCCAGCGGGGCTTCAAGTTCGAGACCTACGCCATCGCCCGTATCCGCGGTGCGATCATCGACGAGCTCCGCTCCTACGACTGGGTCCCCCGCTCGATCCGGGCCAAGGCCCGCTCCATCGAACGGGCCTACTCGAAGCTCGAGAACGAGCTGCGCCGCTCACCCACCGACAAGGAGCTGGCCGAGGAGCTCGACCTGAGTGAGGAGGAGCTCGCCAGCACCCTCTCGCAGATCTCCTTCGTGGGGATCATCGCCCTCGACGAGGCCATCACCGGCGAGCGTGGCGACGGTTCGACGCTCGGCGACACCATCGCCGACCGGGCCGGAGATCCCCTCGAGGCCTACGAGGTCGAGGAGACCAAGCGGATCCTGGCCGATGCCATCAACCGCATGCCCGAGCGCGAGCGCCTGGTGCTGACCCTCTACTACTACGAGGGGCTCACCCTCGCCGAGATCGGCGATGTGCTCGGCGTCACCGAGAGCCGGGTCTGCCAGATCCACACCAAGGCCATCCTGCAGCTCCGCTCGCGTCTCACCGAGCCCGAGCGCAGCAGTAGCTGAGCGTCGCAGGAGCGGTAGCCTGCTCCTCGCCTTCCCCGCCTCACCTCCCCCGTCTCGATTCGTCGGAGCGCCAGCGCGTCCGATCGAACCGTCCGGAACGGGGAGGCAGACATGCGGGTGTCGTCGATGGTGGCGTCGATCGTGTCGAGGTTGGGGCTGGCGATGGTGGTCACGGCGTCGTCCGTGACGGCACTCGTTCAAGACGAAGCGTCGGCGCAGGTGGCCCGGCCCACGCCGCTGCGTTGGAGCGCCCCCGTCGAGGGGGCGATCGTGGCCGAGTTCCGCGAGCCCTCGCACCGGTACGGACCCGGACACCGGGGTCTCGACTTCGCGGCCGAGCCGTCGACGCCAGTGCAGGTAGCCGGTGCTGGCGTGGTGATCTTCGCCGGCCGGATCGGCGAAGCGGAGTACGTCACCGTCGATCACGGCGATGGTGTCGTCACGACCTACTCGTACCTGGCCGAGGTTTCGGTGGCCCGAGGCGAGCGGGTCCGGCGAGGCCAGACCGTCGGGGCCTCGGGGGCGATGGGCTCGGGCCACGAAGGCGCCGTGGTGCACTTCGGCCTCCGGGTCGACGGCGCCTACCGTGACCCGCGCCTGCTGTTGCGCCGGATCGTCCCCGCCGACGTGGTCAGGCTCGATACCGAACTCGGATGACGTCGCGGCGCCGGGTACACTGTCGAGCCGGCCGAACCAGGTGCACACAAGCCACAGCACGCACCGCGCGAGCCACACCGCACCCACGGTCGGCACAGGTGCCAGACCCCCGGCACCGTCCCGCCCCACCTACGTCATGCCATCTCGCACGCCCGTGCACCCTCGGTCGTGAAGGCTCGAGCGACACTTCGCTCACCGGAGCCGACACGCACAACGGGCGGATGATCAACCCAGGGAGCGTCAACCATGCCCGTCGTCACCATGCGACAGTTGCTCGAGGCCGGCGTCCATTTCGGCCACCAGACCCGCCGTTGGAACCCGAAGATGAAGCGGTTCATCTTCGGCGAGCGCAACGGGATCTACATCATCGACCTGCAGCAGTCGCTGGTGCGGATCGACGAGGCCTACCAGTTCGTTCGCGATCTCACGGCGCGAGGCGGCACGATCCTGTTCATCGCCACCAAGAAGCAGGCGCAGGAGCCCGTCCGCAAGCACGCCACCCGCTGCGGCATGCCGTACATCAACGAGCGTTGGCTCGGCGGCATGCTCACCAACTTCACCACGATCCATGGGCGCGTCGCCAAGATGCGCGAGCTCGAGCGTCAAGAGCGCAGCGGCGAGTTCGAGGCCATGCCCAAGAAGGAAGCGCTCCGCAACCGTCGTGAGCTCATCAAGCTCCAGCGGTACCTCGCAGGCATCGTCGGCCTCGACCGGGCTCCGAACGCGGTGTTCATCGTCGACACCAAGAAGGAGCACATCGCGGTCACCGAAGCCAACAAGCTCGGGCTGCCGATCGTGGCGGTCGTCGACACCAACTGCGATCCCGACCTCATCGAGTACGTGATCCCGGGCAACGACGACGCGATCCGCTCGGCCGAGTTGATGTGCCGCATCATCGCCGACGCCGTCGACGAGGGTCGGCGCATCGCTGCGGCCCGCGATCCCCGTCCGGCCGCGAGCGCCAGCTCGGCCGAGACCCCAGCAGCCGCCCCGGCGCCGCGTCAACTCGACCCCGAGGAGGCCCGTCGCCGGGCCGCCGAGCAGGCCCGGGCCAAGGCCGAGGCCGCTGCCGCACAGCGGGCCCGCGAGGAGCGTCTGCTCGCCGCCCAGGAGGCTGCCAAGGAGGCCAAGGAGGCCGCCAAGAACGCTCCGGCCGAAGCAGCCGAAGCAGCCGAGGAGGCCCCGGTCGCTGCGGCCGTCGCCACCGAGGAGGCGTCGTCGCCGGTTACCGAGCCCGAGGCTCCGGCCGCCGAGGCCCCCGCGGCCGAGCCGGCGGTGACCGACGACGCCCCCGCGGCCGATGCCGCCCCCGCGGCCGATGCCGGCTGAACGCCAGCTCCTCCTTCCGTTTTCGTCATTCGACCATTCGATTCCCCAGGAGATGTGATGGCTGAGATCTCGGCCAAGGACGTCGCCGCCCTCCGCAAGGCCACGGGCGCCGGCATGATGGACTGCAAGCGCGCACTCGAAGCCACCGGTGGCGACTTCGATGAGGCCAAGAAGTGGCTTCGCGAGAAGGGCCTCGCCGGTGTGGACAAGCGCAGGGATCGTGCCGCCGATCAGGGGGCGATCGACATCGCGGTCGCAGGTTCGATCGGGGCCATCGTCGAGCTGAACAGCGAGACGGACTTCGTCGCCAAGGGTGACGATTTCAAGGCCGCAGTCACGACGCTGGCCGGCCAGGCTGCGAGCGACGCGTCCGACCTGGCGTCGCAAACCTTCGCCGGCACCGGCGAGTCGGTCGACACCGCGGTGAAGGAGCTCGCTGCCCGACTGGGCGAGAACATCTCGCTGGGACGGGTCGTGCGCCTCGACGCCGGGGCCGGGCTCATCGACACCTACGTGCACCGTCAGGACGGTCGCGGCACGGTCGGCGTCATCGTCGTACTCAGCGGCGTCGACCCCTCGAACCCGCAGGCCCAGGAGATCGCCCACGATGTCGCGCTGCACGCGGCGTCGGCCGCGCCGGGTTGGCTGCGACGCGAAGACGTCCCGCAGTCGGTGATCGACGCTGAGCGCGAGGTCTACGAGAACATCACGCGCAACGAGGGCAAGCCCGAGGCGGCGATCCCCAAGATCGTCGAGGCTCGCCTCGGCGGGTTCTTCCGCGATCGCTGCCTCGTCGAGCAGGCGTTCGTGAAGGACACGAAGGTCTCGATCGCCCAGCTGGTCAAGAGCCTGGGGGCTGAGGCCACGGTGTCGGCCTACGCCCGGGTCAAGATCGGCGAGGAGTAACCTGATCGCCCGGTGCCCTCGATCGATGGGGGGCGTCCTCTGGGTTGCAGCGTTGGCGCCCCGTCCAGTCAGGCTGCATTGGCGATCGGAGAGGTGATGGCGCAGAGCCGTTACGGCCGAGTGCTCCTCAAGCTCTCCGGCGAGGCGTTCGCCGACACGAGCATCAAGTACGGCATCGACGCCGAGATCGTGCACCAGGTCGCCGCCGAGATCGTCGAGGCCCGTGAGAACCTCAACGTCGAGATCGCCGTGGTCGTCGGCGGGGGCAACATCTTCCGAGGGCTCTCGGGATCCCGCGGCGGCATGGACCGGGGCACCGCCGACTACATGGGGATGCTCGGCACGGTCATCAACGCCTTGGCGTTGCAGGATGCGCTCGAGAAGCTCGACCAGCCCTGCCGGGTGCAGACCGCCATCGCCATGGCCCAGGTGGCCGAGCCGTACATCAGGAGGCGGGCCATCCGCCACCTCGAGAAGGGCCGCATCGTGATCTTCGCGGCCGGTACCGGGAACCCGTACTTCACCACCGACACGACTGCTGCGCTCCGCGCGGCCGAGATCGGCGCCGAGGCCGTCCTCAAGGGCACCCACGGCAGCGTCGACGGCGTGTACGACCGCGACCCCCGCAAGTTTCCCGACGCCAAGAAGCTCGACAGGGTCGCGTTCAACGACGCGCTCAACGACGTGAACATCCAGGTGATGGATTCGACCGCCATCACGTTCTGCATGGAGAACAAGCTCCCGATCATCGTGTTCAACGTGATCACGCCGGGCACGATCCGACGGGTCCTCCTCGGCGAGGACGGTGTCGGCTCCATCGTGTCCTGACCGGGTCTCGCGACAAGTCCAGGAGGAGAGCACCATGATCGAGAAGGAAATCCTCGATGACGCCAGGGAGAAGATGGCCAAGGCCGTCGAGCATCTGCTCGACGACTTCTCCCGGGTCCGCACGGGACGGGCCAACTCGGGGCTCGTCGAGAAGCTCCGGGTCGACGTCTACGGCTCGGAGATGGCACTTCAGCAGATAGCGGGTTTCAGCGTGCCCGAGCCGCGGATGCTCGTGATCTCGCCCTACGACAAGACCACGATCACCGCCATCGAGAAGGCGTTGCGCAGCAGCGATCTGGGTATCAACCCGGGCAATGACGGGATCGTGATCAGGCTGGCGTTCCCGCCGCTCACCGAGGAGCGACGCAAGGAGTTCGTGAAGGTCGTCAAGACCAAGGCCGAGGACGCGCGCGTGGCCATCCGCAACGTCCGGCGCCATGCCCGAGGCGACCTCGAGGACTTCGAGAAGGAGGGGGAGATCTCCGAGGATGCTCTCGCCCGGGCCGAGAAGGAACTCGAGAAGATCACCCACGAGTTCGTGGAGATCATCGACGCCAAGCTCTCGCACAAAGAAGCCGAGCTGCTCGAGGTTTGATCGGACGTGCCGACCGAGCATTTGCTCGAGCGGCGGACACTTCGCCCGAAACCATCGTCCCGACGGTCCCCTGGGGTACCGTGGCGCGTTGCAGGTGGTACGAGAGCGTCTCGCACCCGGGAGGAAACACCAGCGTGGACGATCACGGCGACGACCAGCTTCCTGACCGCTCCGCCGCGCCGAGCGAGCGCGTGCGCATCATCGGTGCCGACGAGGCGCGCCTGGCGATGGAACGCGGGCAGAGCGTCGGGCGAGCTGGTGCGCCCACGCCGGGAGGCCCGGGACCGGATCCCCGGTTCGCGCCATCGATGCGTCTCGGTGGCTCGTCGTTCGGCGACGCCGATGACGACGCCGATGACGATGACGGCGACGAGCTCGCCGACGCGCGTGGCATCGAACGCTCTGTCCGTGGTACCGGCGCTTCGGCGCCCGTGGCCGCAGCTGGGCCCCGCCGGGTCATCGGAGCCGACGAGCGCCTGGCGCAGACCCAGGCCGAGCGCGCCCAGGCGGCCCAGGCCGAGCAGGCCGAGCGGGCCCGGGCCGAGCGGGCACAGCGGGCTGAGGCCGAGCGGGCCGAGCGGGCCCTGGATGAACGGGCGCTGCGAGCCCAAGCCGACGCTCAGCCGGATCCGGGCCGGGCTGAAGCTTCGACGCGCCTGCCGCATTGGACCGAGCCGGCAACCGGACAGATGCCGAGGATCTTCGGAGACGAGCCCGACGACGACGAGGGCGACGCCTGGTCGAAGGTGTCGGCACCCCGTTTTCGCCATCACTCGGGCGACTGGGCCGAGCCCGACTTCCATCCGGACGAGCTCATCAAGGACGACGACGCCCTCGGGGCGCTGTCCGACGACGAACCCGATGTCGACGAGGACGATGTCTTCGCCCGCCAGGTGCAGGAGCGTCGGGCGCGGGGAGCCGAGCGTCGCCCGGGTGGCGGTGCGGGCCGTCGCACCGCCCGCGGAGGTCCGAGCAGCGTGCAGCCGGGTGCGATCGACGACGACGCCGACGCCGAGGGACCCCTCCTCGGGGGCGGGCCGGGCCTGGGGACCGGACAGCTGCGTGCCGAGCCCGACTTCGGACCGCCCGAGATGTTTAACGAGCCTTCCCGACCCGACGACCTCGTGGTGCGGATCGTCGTCGGTGTGGCCATGGGCATCGTGGCCCTCCTGGCGTTCAACCTGGGTCGGGGTTGGGTGGCCGCGCTGGCGTCGGTGATCGGCGCACTGGCCACGGCCGAGCTCTACGCCGGATCGCGATCGCAGGGCTATCGCCCAGCTGCCCTGCTCGGGATGATCGGCGCCGCCGCCATGCCGGCGATCGCGTTCAAGCGCGGCCCCGAGGCGTTCCCCCTCGTCATCGGGATCATCATCGTGTTCACGATGCTGTGGTACCTCACAGGTGCCGTGCGGGCCAGACCCGTGGCCAACCTGGGGATGACCTACCTCGGGTTCGGCTACATCGGGATGCTCGCCGGCTTCGTGGGGCTGCTCCTCGGCCGGTCAGTCGACGGCGTGGGTCTCGTGATCGGCGTCGCGCTGTGCGTCGTGGTCAACGACATCGCGGCCTACCTCGTCGGCAGCCACATCGGCCATCAGCGCCTGGCCCCGCACATCTCGCCCAACAAGACCTGGGCCGGGTTCTTCGCCGGTGTCGCCGGCTCCATCGCCGTGGCCGTGCTGGGTGTGCACGAGATCGCTCCGTGGGACACGAGCCGGGTCCACTGCCTCTGGTTGGGTCTCGTGGTCGGCCTGGCGGCACCGATCGGCGATCTCGCCGAGTCGATGATCAAGCGCGATCTGGGGATCAAGGACTTCGGCGGGCTCCTTCCCGGTCACGGCGGCGTGTTCGACCGGTTCGACGGTCTGTTGTTCTCGATGCCCTTCGCGTACTACCTCACGATCGTGCTCGACATCGGTTGAGAGCTCACAGGGTTACGTGGATCTTCCGGTTTCGAGCTCTCATCGGAGCGAGCGGGGTGAGTGCGGGATTCTCCGGACCGGGTGCTGCCGGCACCTCGGTCTCAGGTCGACAACTGCCGATTGGAACACAGTGAGGATGTGCCGTTGATTTTCGCCGAGCGCAGCGAGGTCCCGGAGTCGCCGGCGACGTCGCCGCAGGCGACTTGGAGACGGCATGAGGACTGATCGACTCGGGGTGGCGGTGCTCGGCTCGACCGGCTCGGTCGGCACGCAGAGCCTCGACGTCGTGCGCGCCAACCCCGAGCGCTACCGCGTGGTGGCGCTGGCCTCGGGGCGAAACGTCGACCTGCTCGCCGCCCAGGCGCTCGAGTTCGGCGTCGCCGCGGGGAAGGCTCGGATCTGCGGCGATGATCCGTCGGCTCTCGCCGGTCTGGCCAGCCTCGACGACGTCGACATCGTCATCAACGCCGTCGTGGGCTTCGCCGGGTTGCCGGCCACACTGGCGGCGCTGGAGTCGGGCAAGCGGCTCGGCTTGGCCAACAAGGAGAGCCTCATCGCCGCCGGGCCGGTCGTGGCCAAGGCCCGCATGGACGGCGGCGGCGTCATCGTTCCCGTCGACTCCGAGCATTCGGCCTTGTACCAAGCGATGCGGGCCGGATCGCCGGCCGAGGTCCGGCGTCTGCTCATCACCGGCAGCGGCGGGCCGTTCCGCGGCCGCACGCGGGCCGCGCTGGCCGACGTGCGGGTCGAGGAGGCGCTCAAGCACCCGACGTGGTCGATGGGCCCCAAGATCACCATCGACTCGTCGACGCTCATGAACAAGGGCCTGGAGGTCATCGAAGCCAAGGAGCTCTTCGAGGTTTCGCTCGACCAGATCGAGGTGGTGATCCACCCCCAGTCGATCATCCATGGGATGGTCGAGTTCTGCGACGGCGCCACCATCGCCCAGCTCTCGATGCCCGACATGCGCGGGCCGATCGGCTATGCGATGGCCGACCCGGGTCGGGTCCCGCAGGCCGTCGGGGTCATCGACTGGACCCGGCTGTCGCAACTCACGTTCGAGACCGCCGATCTCGAGACGTTCCGCTGCCTGGCCCATGCCTATGAGGCCGCCCGGGTCGGCGGGCTGGCCCCGGCGCTGCTCAACGCGGCCAACGAGGTCGCCGTCGAGGCGTTCCTGGCCGGCGAGGTCTCCTGGCTGGCGATCGACGAGACGATCGGCGAGGTGCTCGCGTCGGAGACCGCCGGTCCGGCCGGTACGCTCGGTGCTGTGCTCGACGCCGATGCTCGCGGACGCGCCCGAGCCACCCAGATCATCGATCGCCGCCGTGGCGCATGAGCGATGCTCGATCGTCGTAGCGGGCCTGCATCCGTGGAGCCCGCCGCCGACGAACGGGTGACGCAGCGTCGGCGCTGACAGGAGCAGGATGCGAGACGTCTTCGAAGAGCAGCAGCTCGACCGCAAGACCACGGTGCGAAACGTCGTGCTGGTGGTCGTGGCCCTCGTGCTGTTCACGATCATCCGGCCGGCCTCGGCCGTCAACCTGCTGGGCGTGCTCGGCGGACTGGTCGTGTTCATCGTCGTGCACGAGTTCGGGCACTTCGCCGCGGCCAAGTGGTCGGGCATGAAGGTCACCGAGTTCTTCGCCGGCTTCGGTCCCCGCATCTGGTCGTTCCGCCGGGGCGAGACCGAGTACGGCTTCAAGGCCCTCCCCCTCGGGGGCTACGTGAAGATCATCGGCATGAACAACCTCGAGGAGGTCGATCCGGCCGACGAGGACCGCACCTACCGCTCGAAGCGCTACCGGTCGCGCTTCATCGTCGCCTTCGCGGGCCCGTTCATGAACGTGCTCCTGGCCTTCGTGTTGTTGTTCGTCGTGTACGCGGGCTTCGGCGTGGCTCGGGCGACCACCGTGGTCAACGTCGTCGGCGAAGGGACACCTGCCGCGGCCGTGGGCCTCCAGCCCGGCGACACGATCCTCTCCATCGACGGCACGCCGGTCGAGGAGTGGGCCGACGTGCCCGAGATCGTGCAGCCGCTGGCCGGGCAGGCGGTCACAGTGGTGTACCAGCGGCCGGGGGAGGAGCCCCGCTCGGTGACGGCCACGCCCGAGAGCGTCGAAGGCGTCGGCCGTCTCGGCATCAGTCCCGAGGGCCGGTACGACCGGCTGGGTCCCGTCGAGTCCTTGACCACCTCGGTCGGCGACATCTGGCGTCAGACGACGGGCACGATCAGTGCGTTCGGCGGCTTCTTCGGCAACCTCGACGGCTACGTGCAGGGCCTGTTCACCGACGACGAGCAGGTGCAGGACAAGGCCGACGAGAACCGGTTCGTCTCGGTCGTGGGCCTCTACGACCTCGGCGGCGACGCAGCGCGCGACGGCATCCGCAGCGTGCTGATCGTCATGGCGATCATCAACCTGGCCCTGGCGATCTTCAACCTGCTGCCGCTGCCTCCGTTCGACGGTGGCTTGATCGCCATCGCCACCTACGAGAAGGTGGCATCGACCGTCCGCCGCCGTCGGGTTCAGGCCGACATGAACAAGATCATGCCCTTGGCCGGCGCCGTGCTGGTGATGGTGGCCTTCATCGCCATCACCTCGATCTATCTCGATCTCGTGCGCGGTCAGCAGAACCCGTTCTGATGGCCGTCCTCCTGATGGCCTTCCTCCGATGAGTTCGCGCTGATGGACGCCAACAGCTCGACCACCCACCCGCGCCGGATCACCCGCCTCCTGCACGTCGGGACGGTACCGGTCGGCGGTGGCTCGCCGATCACCGTGCAGTCGATGACGATCACCAAGACGGCCGACGTCGAGGGGACCCTCCAGCAGATCTACGCGTTGGCCGCTGCCGGCGCCGACATCGTGCGCTGCACCTGCAACGAGATCGAAGCGGCCGAGGGCCTGGCGCAGATCGTGCCCCGCTCGCCCGTCCCGATCGTGGCCGACATCCACCACCAGTACAAGATGGCCCTGGCTGCGCTCGACGCTGGCGTGGCCTGCCTGCGCCTCAACCCCGGCAACATCCGTCGCCCCGAGCACATCAAGCTCGTGGCCCAGGAATGCCGCGACCGCAACGTGCCCATCCGCATCGGGGTGAACGGCGGTTCGCTCGACCCTGCGCTCTACGCCAAGCACGGCGGACGGGTCACGCCCGAGGCCATGGTCGAGTCGGCCCAGCAGGAACTGGCCTACTTCGCCGAGGTCGGCTTCGACGATGTGAAGATCTCGGTCAAGGCGTCGAACGTGATGCTCATGATCGAGGCCTACCGGATGCTGGCCGACGTCACCGATCATCCGCTGCACCTCGGTGTCACCGAGGCCGGTCCACCGCCCGCCGGGCTGATCAAGTCGACGGCCGGCATCGCGACGCTCCTCGCCGAGGGCATCGGCGACACCATCCGCTACTCGCTCACCGCCGACCCGGTCGAGGAGGTGAGGGCCGGCCGCCAGCTGCTCGAGGCCATGGGGCTACGGGAACGCAAGAGCGTCGACCTCATCGCCTGCCCCTCGTGCGGACGGGCTGAGGTCGACGTGATCGACGTGGCGCAGCGGGCCATGGCCGCCTTCGGTGAGCGCGAGCTGCCGCTGCAGGTCGCGGTGATGGGCTGCGTCGTCAACGGGCCGGGCGAGGCCCGAGAGGCCGATCTGGGGATCGCCGCGGGCAACAAGCGGGGGCACCTGTTCGTCAAGGGCCGCAACGTCGCCGTGGTCGCCGAGTCGGAGATGGTCGAGGCCCTCGTGGAGTGGGCCGAGTTCATCCACGAGCACGGCACCGACGCCGCCATCGCCCGGGCCGACACCACCATCGCCGAGCGCGAGGCCCGCCGCGACCGCGACCAGCTCCTCGCCAGCCAAGGCGACGACGCCAACCACGCCCAAGACCGCATCGTCGAGATCAAACGCCGCTACGACAGCTGACGATAGGCGCGACACGCAGTGGGTCGGGTCGGAGACGGCGCCTTCAGTCGTGCAACACGCTCACGCCGCCTGGCGTCACCCGTCGAGCCCGTCAGGGCTGGCGTCGTCAGGTCCCTGCTTACGGCGGCGAAGCGCAATCGCACCGCCAACGGCCGCGACGACGATCACGCCGGCGATGGCGATGGGCGCCGCGCTGGAACCGTCGTCGCCGTCGTCATCGCTGCTTGCGGCCGCTGCGGCGTCGCGCGCCGCTGTGAGGGTGGTGATCGGTGACGGGACCGTCGTGGTCGTTGTCGTCGCCGTCGTGGTGGTGGTCGTGGCTGGCGCGGTCGTGGTGGTCGTGGGCGGCGGCGGCGGCTCGACGCGCCCCCGGAACGGTCCGGTGATCTCGTAGGTCACGCCGGCCGTGAGATCATCGGAGTCGAGGCCGGGCACGATCTCTCGCAACGGCTTGAGCGCCGGGGCTCGCTGAGACGAGAAGTAGAGCCGGTCGCGCGTTGGGTTGAAGACCGGACCCGTCACCTCGGAGCCATCCTGGCCCATCACCCGGACGAGTGGCGCCAGCACGCCCTCGGGCGTGATGATCACAAGCTCCATGTTGCCGCCGTCCTCGGCCACGACGAGATCACCGGTCCCCGCGTCGACGGTGATGTTGTCGACGCCCGACAACACAGCGCCCTCGACTCCGAGCCCTTCGGGATCGCCCTTCCAGATCAGCTGATAGATCTGGGCCCGGAGGTCGATGCCGTGCACCGAGTGGTCGTACTTGGTCGTGAAGTAGATCCAGCCCTCGTGGTACCAGATCCCCTCGTTGCCGGTGAAGACGGTCGCCCCGGGAACCTGGGTCCGCGTCGGCGCGCTCACGCCCGACGGGTCGACCACCGGACCCCATGTGACCGCGCCGCCGAACACGACGATGCACGCCTCGAGCACGCCGGCCGACAGGTCCGGGTAGGCATTGGGGCTGAACCGGTAGAGCAGACCTTCGGGGTGGTCCTGGGTCAGGTACAGGATCTCGTCGTCGGGATCGACGGCGACCGCTTCGTGCGCCCACCGGCCCAGGGCCTCGTGGACCACCGCCGGCTTCACGCCAGTCGGGTCGCATTCGAACACCCTCCCGGTCTCGCCGAAGTTCTCCTCACAGCTCAGCCAGGTTCCCCACGGGGTCGGGCCGCCGGCGCAGTTGGAGTTGCTCCCTTCGAGGATCCGGTACGCGTCGAGGATCTCGCCATCGGGTCCGAAGTGGATGGCCGACGCGCCCCCCGACTCGGGCACGAGGAAGTCGAACACCTCGCTGTTGCACACGTAGTACCAACCGCCTTCGCCGTCGTCGAAGGTCGCGGTGCCGTCGGGGTAGGCGTGCCAGGCGTACCCGGTGTCGCCCACGGGTTCCCCGGCCACGGCGATCACCCGTGAGCTGAACCCCTCAGGAAGCAACAGCCCGTTGTCGTCCGGGGTCTCCGACAACGGCCCGTAGGGGCTGATCCCCGGCGCGGTCGGCGCCACCTGAGCCCGGGCATGGAGCATCGAGATCGAGGGTACGACGACGCCCGCCCCGACCCCGGCGATACCCCGCCGAAGAAATTGACGTCGATGCATGGTTCCCCCCGTGAAATGCCAAGTGTACGGAGGGTAGTGGCCGAGCGGGGTGAGCGTCGTTGTGCGCTCCAGGCGAAGCTCAGCGTGACCGCTCAGAGGGGGAGGCGTCGGGCCACGTAGAGATCGGTCTGGTGGGGGAGCGCGATCTCTGCTCGGCCGGCGGTGTCGGGATGGGTGGCGACGAGCTCGGCCAGCTCGGCCCGCACGGAGCGGTGCTCGGCGTCGGGTAGGGCGGCGATGACGCTCACCGAAGCGATCCGGTCGACGACAGCCTCGGGCGAGAGGTGCTGGAGCGACGTGAACGCCTGGTGTGACAAGGGCCCGAACCACGGCTGGTCGTCGAACGCGGTCCGCCAGTTGCCGCTCCGCTGGTTCGGCGTGTCGCCGAGGTGACGGTCGGCGATCACCTCGAGGGCGGCCACCCAGCCGTCTTGACCGAGGCTCGTATCGGGCACGTTCCACACGAGAGCCAAGCACCCCTTGGGCTTCAGCACCCGGTGCAGCTCGGCGAGGGCCTCGGGTCCGGCGAACCAGTGGAAGGCCTGGCCGACGGTGATCACGTCGGCCACGCCGTCGCGCAGCGGGAGCGCCTGGGCCAGCCCCGCGACGACGGGCACCCGGGGGACGGCTGCCGAACAGGTCCGCCGCATGGCCTCGACCGGCTCGACGGCGATCAACCGTCCGAGGCCCGTGGCGCTCAGGAGCCGTGTGAGCTTGCCGGTGCCCGCCGCGACGTCGAGCACGGTCGAGCGGTGGTCGGCGCCCGTGGCCCGCACCAGCGCGGCGATGGCCGTCGTCGGGTACGACGGACGCCCCCGTTCGTACGCCTCGGCCGCCCGTTCGAAGCCGACCGCTGCTGTGTGGTGCAGGCCGGTCACGACCCCACGGTAGGCCAGCAGAACCGCTGGCCCGGCCCCCAGGCCCCCGCCCCCAGCCCGCCCCAGGCCCGCCCCCAGGCCCGCCCCCAGCCGACCAGGAGTGAGTTGTCCGGGACCTGCCGGGCTCAACTCACTCCTGGTCGGCATGCAGTGGCGCGTAACCTCCCCGGCCATGCGAATGAGCCGGCTGTTCCTGCGCACGCTGCGCGACGACCCCTCCGACGCCGAGGTCGAGAGTCACAAGCTGCTCGTGCGGGCGGGCTACATCCGCAAGGTCGCCGCCGGCATCTACTCCTGGCTCCCGTTGGGCTACCGGGTGTTGCGCAAGGTCGAGCAGATCGTGAGGGAGGAGATGGACGCCGCTGGGGCCCAGGAGGTGCTGCTTCCCCAGATCCAGCCCCTCGAGCTGTGGGCCCAGACCGGGCGCGACCAGGCGTACGGGCCGTTGATGTTCAAGCTCCAGGACCGCAAGGAGTCGGAGTTCTGCCTCGCTCCCACGGCCGAAGAGGTCGTCACCTCGCTCGTGGCCGGCGAGCTCTCGTCGTACCGAGACCTGCCCGTGAACCTCTACCAGATCGGCTGGAAGTACCGCGACGAGCTCCGGCCCCGGTTCGGCCTGCTCCGGGGGCGCGAGTTCCTGATGAAGGACGGGTACTCCTTCGACGTCGACGTCGATGGCCTCCGGGCCAACTATCAGCTCATGTTCGACGCCTACCACCGGGTGTTCGAGCGCTGCGGCCTGACGTTCCGTCCGGTCGTGGCCCAGTCGGGCGAGATCGGCGGCGACGTGAACCACGAGTTCATGGCCGTGGCCGCGGTGGGGGAGGACGACTTCGTCTGGTGTCAGGCCTGCACCTACGCCGCCAACGTGGAAGCCGCCACCCGGGCGATCCGTCACACCAGCTCCGCCGTCGATGCCGACGGCGAGCTGGCTCCGACGGCGACGCCGTCGCTCGCGCCTCTTGGTGACGGCGTTCCCGCGATGACGCCCGTCCACACGCCCGATGCGGCGACGATCGCCGCCGTGGCCGAGCAGCTCGGCATCGACGCCGGCGTCACGCTCAAGTGCTTCGCGTTCAGCTTCGCCGGCGGCGCGCTCGACGGGCGCCTCGGGCTGGCACTGGTGCCAGGCGACCGGACCGTCAACGAGTACGCCCTGGCCGGGGTGGTCGCACCGGCCAAGGCCGTCCCGCTCGACGACGAGGCCTTCGCCGCCCGCCCCGATCTGCCCCGGGGCTACATCGGGCCACATCATCCCGACGTGGCCCTGATCATCGCCGATCCCGCGGTACGCGACAGGGCGAGCTGGGTCACCGGCGCCAACCGGGCCGAGCACCACGTTCGCGACGCGGTGCTCGGACGCGACTTCCGCGTCGACACATGGGCCCCGGTCGCCGCGGTGGTGACCGGCGATTCGTGTCCGCTGTGCCGATCGCCGCTGCGAGTCGACCGCGGGATCGAGGTCGGCCACACCTTCCAACTCGGCACCAAGTACTCGACGGCGCTGGGGGCGGAGTACACCGACGCCGACGGAGCGCAACACCCGATGGTGATGGGCTGCTACGGCATCGGCGTTTCGCGGGTCGTCGCAGCCGTCACCGAGGAGCACCACGACGAGCAGGGTCTGAAATGGCCCGCCGAGCTGGCGCCGTTCGACGTGCACCTGCTCGCGCTGGCTGGCAAGGGCGAGGCCGCGGTGACGGCGGCTGCAGCGGCCGAGCAGCTCTACGCCGATCTGGTGGCGGCGGGTGTCGACGTGCTCTTCGACGATCGTGAAGCGAGCCCGGGGGTGAAGTTCGCCGACGCCGACCTGCTCGGGATCCCGGTGCAGGTCATCGTGGGAGCCAAGGGGGTCGGACGGGGCGTGGTCGAGCGCAAGATCAGGGCGACGGGGACGCGCGACGAGCTCCCCCTGGCCGACGCAGCCGGCGTGCTGGGTGGCGTCCGGCCCTGACGCCGGTGCCTGGCCTCTGCGCCCTCCTGTGGTAACCTGCCGGAGCCGCCCGGGATGTCCGACGGGTGGCCCGCAAGGGGAACGACCTGGACGTGGGCGCTGGCCCACGTCTTTTTGTTGGCCCGAACCAGACCGAGCGACCGAGAAGGAGGAGCCGCATGGCGGTCGACAAGATCGAACGCATCCGCAGCCGTATCGCTCCTCTCCTCGACGAGCTCGGGACCGAGCTCTACGACGTGGAGCTGGTCACCACGGGCACGTCCACGATCCTGCGGGTACTCATCGACCGTGAGGGCGGCGTCGATCTCGACGCCATCACGGAGGTCACCAGGGCGGTCAACCCGGTCCTCGACGAGCTCGACGGCGATCGGGGAGCGCTCTTCGCCGGTCGGTACACCCTCGAGGTCTCGAGCCCCGGCCTCGAGCGGCCCCTCCGCCGCCCGTTGCACTTCGAGCGGGCCCGCGGAACCACCATCGCCGTCAAGACGACCGGCCTCGTCTCCGGCCAGCGCCGCCATCAGGGAACGCTCCATGGCAGCGATGACGAAGGTGTCGACGTGCTCGTCGGCGACGAGCTCCGGCGCATCGGGTACGACCAGATCGCCAGCGCCCACACGGTCTTCGAGTGGGGTCCGGCACCCCGACCCACTCGCCCAACTGCACCTTCCACCACGACAAGGGGGCGATGATGGCGGCCAACGCCGAGCTCATCGAGGCGCTCAAGGTCATCGAGCGCGAGAAGGGGATCGACGTCGAGATCCTCCTCGAAGCACTCGCCAACGCACTGGTGATGGCCTACAAGCGGCTCCAGGGAGCGGCTGAAGAGGCGATCGTCGAGATCGACGCCGAGACGGGCGAGATCGCCGTGTTCGCCCAAGAGGTCGACGAGGACGGCAACATCACCCGCGAGTGGGACGACACGCCCAAGGACTTCGGACGCATCGCAGCGCAGACGGCCAAGCAGGTCATCATGCAGCGGATCCGCGAGGCCGAGCGGGAGATGAAGTACGAGGAGTACGCCGGACGCGAGGGCGACATCGTCACGGGGATCATCCAGCAGACCGACCAGCGGTACACGCTGCTCGACCTGGGACGGGTCGAGGCGCTGCTGCCGCAGGCCGAGCAGGTCCCGCAGGAGCGCTACGAGCACGGCTCGCGACTCAAGGCGTACATCGTCGAGGTGCGGCGCACGTCCAAGGGCCCCCAGATCGTCGTGTCCCGTACGCACCCCGGGCTGGTCAAGCGGTTGTTCGAACTCGAGGTCCCCGAGATCTCCGACAACGTGGTCGTCGTCAAGGCCCTGGCCCGAGAGCCCGGGCACCGCTCGAAGATCGCGGTCCACTCGAACAACAACAACGTCGACCCGGTCGGCGCATGCGTGGGGGCCCGAGGCTCGCGGGTGCGCATGGTCGTGAACGAGCTGCGCGGCGAGAAGGTCGACATCGTTCCCTACTCGCCCGACCCGGCCGAGTTCGTGATGCGGGCGCTGTCGCCGGCCAAGGTCAAGGAAGTCCAGCTCAACCCCGAGACCGGGGTGGCGCTGGTGATCGTGCCCGACTCGCAGCTCTCGCTGGCGATCGGCAAGGAAGGCCAGAACGCCCGGCTCGCGTACCGCCTCACCGGCTGGCAGATCAACATCAAGAGCGAGACGCAGCTCGCCACCGCCGTCGACGAGCCCGAGGACGACTACGCCGAGGGTGAGTGGTTCCGCAACGACGAAGGCGCACTCATGTTCCAGCCGGCCGACGGGGGCGAGGCGATCCCCGCTGCGCAGCTCGGCTACGAAGAAGCAGCTGGGAACGCCTCGACCGTGGCGACGACGCCGCACGACGAATCCGAAGCAGGAGCACCCGCGGGTGATCCGGTGGAAGTCGCCGTGGTGGAAGCCGCCGTGGGCGAAGTTGCCGTGGGCGACGCGGCCGTGGAGACGGCGGACGACAGCGAAGCGGCCGTCGCCGTCGCCGTCGATGAAGTCGAAGGTGTCGACGAAGGAGCGAATCCAGGGTGAACGACGAGGGCCCGCGGCGCACCTGCATCGGGTGCCGGCGGGTCACGACACCGGAGCACCTCGTACGGATGGCACTCGGATCCGACGGGCGTCTCACCGACGACCGCCGGGCGCCGGGGCGGGGTGCCTGGTTGTGCGCAGGGTCGGCTGCGTGCTTCGATCGGGCTTCCGATCGACAACAATTCACGCGGGCACTACGTTCACCGGTTTCGACTGAAGCATTGACCGCGCTGCGTGCGAGACTGTTTGGTGCTGCTGATCAGGGAAACGATGAGGCCGGCCCGCACGAGCTGGTGAGCGCCACAACCGAGTAGCAGGAACGACGGGGGCGACAGGCGCCCGGCGGGACGAGACGACGAGCGGGAACACAACACTTGGCACCCAAGAAGATCAGGGTCTACGAGCTGGCGCGTGAGCTGGGGCTCTCCAACGCGGAGATGCTCGACGTCATGGAGCGCTACAAGGCCGGCGTCAAGAGCCATTCGGCCTCGATCGACCAGGCATTGGCCGATCGCGTCGCCCGCAAGGCGCACGCCGACGGTCTGACCCGTCCTCCCGAGCAGGCTCCCCCCGAGGAGCCGGCGCCGGCGAAGGGTCGGGCCATGAGCGCTGCCGGGCCTGCCGAGACGGCCGCCGAGCCCGCGGCCGTGGTCGTGGCCGTGGCCGAAGTGGCGACACTCGTCGAGACGGCGACTGCTGCCGCGCTCGAGCCCGTCGCTCGCGAGGCGATCGAGGCTCCCGCCCCGCCCGAGCGACGGGTCGCGGCAGCGGTCGATGCCCCGGTCGTGACGGTGGCAACGGTGGCAACGGTGGCAACGGGGTTGCCCGTCGACCCGGCGCGCCAGCCCGTAGCGGCGTCGGCGGCACCCGTCGACGCCGGCACGCACCGCATCGTGCGCTCGACCGAGGGACGCTCCATCGTCCGGTCGAGCCCCCCGCCTCCGGTCCCCGTCGAGCGCCCGGTCGCCCCGATCGTGCCGGGCGAGCGTCATGACGTTCGTCGGCCGGAAGGCCTTCCGAACATCGAGCTCCCGACGCCGGTTCCTGGCGCCGTGATGCGTCCCGCGGTGGCCGCAGCAGCCCCGACAGCTCCAGTTGCACCCGGTGCGCCGGTCGACGGTGCGGCACCCAGCCGTCCGTCGCCGCCTCGCGCTCCGTCGGGCAAGACCGTTCCGCCCCCGCCCGGCATGGGAAAGCGTCCGCCTCCTCCGCCCGGTATGGGCCGGCCTGCGGGGCCGGGTGGCGGTGGTTTCGGAGCCGGTCGTGGTGGTCAAACCAGCGGTCCCCGTCCTGGTGGTGGCGGTGGCTTCGCCCGTCCTGGCGGCGGTGCTCCTGGTGGTGGCGGTGGCTTCGCCCGCCCTGGCGGCGGTGCTCCTGGCGGTGGTGGTCCCGGCGGTTTCGCCCGTCCTGGTGGCGGTGGTCCCGGCGGTGGTCCCGGCGGTGGTCCGGGTGGGCGCGGGCGGGGCCCTCAGCCCCAGCAGCGGCGGCCCAAGAAGAAGAAGGGGCGTCGCCAGCTCGACGAGCTGACCCCCCAGCAGATGTCGTACACGCCCAAGGACGCCCCGTTGCCCGACGGCGACATCGTCGTCCCCCGCGGCACGTCGTGCCAGGTGCTCGGCGCCCGGCTCAGCCGCACGGCCGCCGACCTCGTCCGGATCTTGTTCAACGCCGGCGAGATGGTCACGGGCACCCAGTCGCTCACCGACGAGATGATCGAGCTCGTCTTCGAAGACTTCGGCATCGCAGACCAGCTCATCCTGGTCGACCCGGGCTCCGAGGAGGAGCACGAGCTCCAGGCGCTGTTCGCCGACGACGAGCTCGAAGACGCTGAAGAAGATCTCGTGATCCGTCCCCCCGTGGTGACGGTCATGGGTCACGTCGACCACGGCAAGACCAAGTTGCTCGACCGCATCCGAGAGGCGAACGTCGTCGCCTCGGAGGCCGGTGGGATCACCCAGCACATCGGGGCCTACCAGGTCGATCAGGACGGCCGGAAGATCACGTTCATCGACACCCCCGGACACGAGGCATTCACCGCGATGCGCGCCCGTGGCGCCCAGGCCACCGACATCGCGGTGCTCGTCGTCGCCGCCGACGACGGGGTGATGCCGCAGACGATCGAGGCGCTCAACCACGCCAAGGCGGCCGAGGTCCCGATCATCGTCGCGATCAACAAGATCGACAAGGAGGACGCCGACCCGACCCGGGTGCGTCAGCAGCTCTCCGAGCACGGTCTGATCCCCGAGGAGTGGGGCGGCACGACCATGATGGTCGAGCTCTCGGCCCTGCAGAACCTCGGTGTCGACGACCTGCTCGAGGCCATCTTGCTCATGGCCGACAACGACGAGGAGCTTCTCGCCGAGCTCCAGGCCAGCCCCGTCGCCCCCGCCCGGGGCGTGGTGCTCGAAGGACACCTCGACATCGGGCGGGGCCCCGTCGCCACGGCGCTCATCCAACGCGGAACGCTGCGCATCGGTGATCCCGTGGTTGCCGGTGGCGCCTGGGGCCGGGTGCGGGCCATGCTCGACGAGCACGGAAACCGTCTCACCGAGGCCGGACCGTCGACGCCGGTGCAGGTGCTGGGCTTCGACGAGGTGCCATCGGCCGGTGACGATCTCCGGGTCGCTCCCGACGACAAGATCGCCCGGACCATCGCCCAGGCCCGGTCGCGTCGGCGTCGCCAGGCCGAGCTCATCGGCTCGGCCGCGGTCGGCCACGGCGGCACCAAGCTCGAAGACATCTTCGCCCACATCCAGCGGGGCGAGGTGGCCACGCTCAACCTCATCGTCAAGGCCGACGTGCAGGGCTCGCTGGAAGCCATCGTCGAGTCGCTCCGCAAGCTCGAGCGCGACGATGTGAAGCTGGCCTTCGTGCACCGCGGCGTGGGCGGCATCACCGAGAACGACATCCAGCTGGCGATGGCGTCGAACGCCACGATCATCGGGTTCAACGTGCGGCCCGACCGGATCGCTCGCGACCTGGCCGCCCACGAGGATGTCGAGGTTCGCCTCTACGAAGTCATCTACCAGGTGATTGAAGACATCCAGAACGCCATGCTGGGTCTGCTCCAGCCGGAGTTCGAGGAAGTCGTCACGGGCGAGGCCGAGGTCCGCGAGATCTTCGCGATCCCCCGTGTCGGTCGGGTCGCCGGCTGCATGGTGCGCCACGGCACCATCACCCGAGGCTCGTTGGTCCGCTTCCTCCGTGAGGGCGTCATCATCTGGAAGGGCGAGATCGCATCGCTGCGCCGGTTCAAGGACGACGTGCGCGAGGTCCAGTCGGGCTTCGAGTGCGGTGTCGGCCTCGAGAACTTCCAGGACCTCAAGGGCGGCGACCTCATCGAGACCTACACGATGCGGGAGATCCCGCGGACCTGACTCCGGGCTCCCGGGCCGGCATCGATCCCGATCGCAGCCGAGCCGCCTCACCGCCCGACCTTCGTGAAGGCCGGGTGGTGAGGGTCGAGCGCATCGATTGCACCGTTGCGTTCGACGGCGGTGACGAGGTGAGGGCTCGATTCGAGAACGTGCTGCCGGCGGTCGGCGACCGGGTGTCGGTCGTCGACCGGCGACTCGTGGCCATCGCCGCACGCCGGTCGGCGCTCGTGCGCCAGGACCCGCGCCTCGACGGTGCGGTCCAGGTGCTGGCGGCCAATGTCGACGTCGTGGTGCTGATCCACGGTCTCGACCGTCCGATCAACGCCAACCGCGTCGAACGCGAGTTGGTGATCGTCAAGAGCAGCGGCGCCGAGCCCCTGGTGTTGCTCACCAAGTCCGATCTGTTCGTCTCCGGCGCCGCCTCGGCGAGCGCGATCGCGAGCCGCGGCGGGAGCGCTCAGCGGGCCGACGATGGAGTCGTCGACCCCACGGCCAGAGCGGTCGCGCTGCTCACGCGACGCCTCGGAGGTGCGAGGGTCGAGGTGATGGCGGTCAGCGCCACCACCGGTGTGGGAGTGGCCGAGCTGAAGGCCCGCCTCGCCGGTCTCACCTCGGTGCTCCTGGGCCCGTCGGGCGCCGGGAAGTCGACGCTCACCAACGCCCTGGTGGGTCGCGACGTGCAGGCCATCGGCGATGTCCGCTCCGGCGACCGGCGGGGCCGCCACACCACATCGGTCCGTCAACTCGTCGAGCTGCCCGGCGGGGGAGCGCTCATCGACACGCCGGGCCTGCGCAACGTGGCCATGATGAGCGACTCGGCGCTGGCCGAGGCCTTTCCCGACATCGCCGCGTTGGTCGTCCAGTGCCGCTTCCACGATTGCCGCCACAACGGCGAGCCGGGGTGCGCCATCGCCCGGGCGATCGGGGCCGGTCGTCTCGACCCCGATCGATGGGCGAATCACGGCAAGCTGAGCGCCGAGATCTCGGCCGAGTCGCAGGCCGTGGCCGGCCGTGCCCGCCGGCGCCGACGGTGACGCGGGCCACCACGATGCCTCTGCACGCGGCGACGGTCCGCATCGAGCTGCACATCCCCGAGGCCCGTTCCCTCAAGGCGAAACGGGCCGTGCTCCGACCGATCGTCGAAGGGTTGCGGCACCGTTTCCACTGGTCGGTGGCCGAGGTCGACCATCACGATCTGTGGCAGAGGGCCACAATCGGGGTGGCCTTGGTTTCGGCGACGCACGGCCACTTGGAGGATCAGCTCGCCGTCATGGAACGATTCGTGGACACCGCGCCCGATGTCGAGGTCTTGGAGATCTCGACCACCTATGCAGAGCTGGATGAGCCATGAAGAAGGGCACCCGCACGGCCAGGGTCTCCGAAGCGATCCGAGAGGTCATCGCCGAGGAGCTCGAGCTGCTCGACGACCCCCGACTCGGATGGTTTACGGTCACCGGGGTCGACGTCACCGGCGATCTTCGGGAAGCGACGGCGTACTACACCAGCGCGCGCCAGGACGAGGGGCGGCTGCGCGATCCGGAGCCGTCCGAGCGGCTCGACACCAGTGCGGCCTTGGTACGGCTGGTACCCCGCGTCAAGGAAGCCTTGGGCCAGCGGCTGCGTCTGCGGTACGTTCCTCACCTGACCTTCTCCGAGGACCTGGCCCCGGCTGTCGGATCCCGGATCGACGACATCCTCAGGAGCTGGGACGGGGCCGACCACGAGGTCGCCGTCGACGAGTCGAACTATCGGGTTCCGCGAGCTCGTCTCGATGACGATGACGTCGAGGACGACGACGACGATGACCTCGAAGAAATCGACGATGACGATGGGCCCGATGCCGATGTGGTCGATGTGGTCGATGACGATGGTGTCGATGCGGGGCTCGGCGGTCTCGACGACGTGAGGCCCGTGACGGAGGAGGGGCAGCGATGACAGACGACGATCCCGACCAGCCGTTCGAGCGGGCCGTGCTGGTCCTCCGATCGGCCTCGTCGATCAGCCTGGCGTGCCACGTGAACCCCGACGGCGATGCCCTCGGCTCCACCCTGGCCCTGCACCACGCGCTCCGGGCATCGGGCCGCGAGACGATCGCTTCGTTCCCTGAGCCGTTCGTGATCGGCCCGCACTACCGCCTGCTCCCCGGCCTCGAGTTGCTGACGCCTCCCCAGGGCTTCCCGACGACCCCGGAGTGCATGATCACCTTCGACTGCGGCTCGCTCGATCGACTCGGCGAGCTGGCCGTCTCGGCCAAGGCCGCCCGCGAGCTCGTGGTCGTCGACCACCACGTCTCGAACGACTGCTACGGCACCATCAACGTCGTCGACCCCGCCGCCGCGGCGTCCGCGGTCATCGTGTACCGACTGATCCAGCGTCTGGGACTGCCCCTCACCCGCGACGTCGCCACCTGCCTCTACGCCGGCATCGTCTGCGACACCGGGCGCTTCACCTACGAGTGCACGACGGCCGAGGTGTTCTCGATCGCCAGTGAGCTCTCCCGGTTCGACCTCCCCATCGCCGAGTTGTCGCGCTGCCTGTTCGAGGAGCACCGGTTCGCCTACCTGCAGCTCGTCTCGGACGTGCTCGGACGAGCCACCCTCGATGTCGAGCGGTCGTTCGTGTGGGCCGCGGTGTCTCGAGCCGACCTCGAGCGTCACGGTGTCACCTTCGACGAGCTCGAGGGCCTCATCGACCTCCTGCGCCGAACCCGGGAGGCCGAGGTGGCCTGCATCCTCAAGGAAGCCGTCGACGGCACCTGGCGCGTCAGCCTGCGTTCGGTGGGCGAGACCGACGTCGCCCACATCGCCCAGCTCAACGGGGGTGGCGGTCACCGCTTCGCTGCCGGGTTCACGTCGTCGGCCGGCGTAGCCGACACCATCGCCCGCATCGTCTCGACCCTGTGACCCGTCCGAGCCCGGCCGGGCCGAGCCGTCGGCGCTGATCGTCGTGGCCCGCCGCGCCCGCCCCACCGATGCCGACGTGCACGGGATCGTCGTCGTCGACAAGCCGCCGGGGATGACCTCCCACGACGTGGTCGCCGTCCTCCGCCGGATCTACGGGCTGCGACGGGTGGGCCACGCGGGTACCCTCGATCCCGACGCCACCGGGGTCCTGCTCGTCGGGATCGGACGGGCGACGCGCCTGCTGCGCTTCCTCCAGGACACCACGAAGGTGTATCGCGGCGTCGTGGTGTTCGGGACGGCAACCACCACGCTCGATGCCTCGGGGACCGTCACGGCCCGTACCGCCATGGACGGGCTGCAGCGCGAGCAGGTCGAGGCCGCCGCGGCGGCTTCGATCGGCGACATCATGCAGACGCCGCCGATGGTCTCGGCCGTGAAGGTCGGGGGTCGGCGGCTCCACGAGCTCGCCCGCGAGGGCATCGAGGTCGAGCGGGCGCCCCGGCCCGTCACCATCGCTCGCTTCGAGGTCGAGGACTTCGGTGAGGCGCCCGACCTCGAGGGCCGTGCCGCCCCCACGGCCACCGTGCTCGTCGAGTGCTCGTCGGGGACCTACGTCAGGGTGCTGGCCGCCGACCTGGGCGAGGCGCTCGGCGGTCACGCCCATCTCGGCCGGCTGCGACGCACGGCCGTCGGGGCGTTCACCGACGGCGACGCCCGTTCGCTCGACGTCATCGCCGCCGAACCGTTGGCCGCGCTGCTCCCTCCGTCCGAGGCCGTCCGGGGCATGGCGCACCTGACCGTCTCGGGCCCGCTCGAGGTCGACGTGCGTCGAGGGCGGTCGCTTCCCGGCGCAGGCGGCTCGGGATCGTTCGCGGTCTTCGGTGAGGCCGGTGAGCTGCTCGCCGTGTATGCGATGGCCGGGGCTGAGGCCCGCCCGCTCGTCGTCGTGGGGATCGACACCTGATGCAGGTCTTTCGCGACGCCGACCCCATCGTCGCCGCCGTGTCGTCGCGCGGATCTGCGGTGACGATCGGAGCCTACGACGGCGTGCACCTCGGTCACCAGGCCCTCATCCGTGAGGTGCGCCGTCTGGCCGACGAGCGCGGCCTCGCCGCCGGGCTCGTCACGTTCGATCGGCACCCGGCCCGCGTGGTGCGCCCGGAGTCGGCGCCCCGGCTGCTCACCTCGTTGCCCCACCGCCTCGAGCTGCTCGAGCGCACGGGCCTGCTCGATGCGGTCTGGGTCGTCACCTTCGACGAGCACCGGCGTACCGAGACCGCCGAGGAGTTCGTTCTCGAGGTCCTCGTCGAGCGGGCCCGGGCCAAGACGGTGTGCGTGGGCGCCGACTTCCACTTCGGATACCAGCGCAAGGGCAACGTGGCGCTGCTCCAGGAGATGGGCCGCGGCTTGGGCTTCGACGTGGTCGCTCTCGACCTCGTCGCCGACTCGGCTGCGGTGTACTCGTCGACCCGTATCCGGGGCCTGCTCGCCGGGGGCGATGTCGCGGGAGCGGCCATGCTGCTCGGGCGGGCCCACGAGGCGCGCGGCGTGTTCGTGGCGCCAGCCGGCCACGAGCTGCGCGTGGCCGTCTGGCCCGAGTTCTGCCTGCCGGCCGCGGGGGAGTACCTGGGCGACATCGACGGGGTCGGGCACCCGGTCACGATCGCCGTGTCGGGGATGTCGACGCCGCTCGGTGACGTGCTCATGCGCGTGCACGGCGTCGACGGCCCACCGGCCCGGTTCTCGGGTGAGGCCCGGGTCCGATTCCTCCAGCGCCTGGAGTGATCGCGGCCTGGAGTGATGGCGGCCTGGAACGGCCGTGCGGGCCATACGGGGTCGATCCCGGGCTCGGTGGCGCCGACCTGCTACGGTGCCAGCTTACGAACGACACGAACACAGGGACGTCCTGCGCTGATGCCTGACCCTTCCGCAACGATCGCGGCCCACCGGACCCACGAGACCGACACCGGCTCGACCGAGGTTCAGGTGGCGCTCCTCTCCGAGCGTATCTCCCATCTCACCGAGCACCTGAAGGTGCACAAGAAGGACCACCACTCACGTCGCGGGCTGCTGATGCTCGTCGGGCGGCGTCGCCGTCTCCTCGACTATCTGCGCCGGACCGACGTCGACCGGTACCGGGCGCTCATCGCCAAGTTGGGCCTCCGCCGGTAACCCCCTCTCCCCCGATGGTGCGTCCACCCGCTGGCCGGGACCGCAACCGTCAACGCGCTCGAGCCCCTCGTGGCGCGCCTAGCATCATCGTCGGCCGGGAATGCCGGTCGACGTCTCACTCGACCGATGTCATCGTCGGTTGTCAGTCGTGATCTCCCGACCCCGCCGCCCGTGCGCCGAGCGCTGGTGCCGCGCTCGTGTCGGGCCGGCCTTCGCCGGGGGATGACCACTGGGAACCGGCCGGGCACGGTCGTCACCAGAAAGGAGCGCGGCATGACCATTGCCGCCGTTTCCGCCATCCGCAGTGAGGGTCCCGTCAGTGGACCGACCGCGGAGGCTCCCCGAATCCTGTCCTTCGAGACGGGCGTCCTCGCCCAGCAATCCGATGGCGCGGTCCTCGTCTCCATCGGCGACACCTCGGTCCTCGTGACCGCAGTCGCCGCCCGCAACGTGCGTGAGGGGATGGACTTCTTCCCGCTCACGATCGACGTCGAAGAGCGCATGTACGCCGTGGGCAAGATCCCCGGCTCGTTCTTCCGCCGGGAAGGCCGTCCGAGCGAGTCGGCGATCCTCGTCTGCCGTCTCACCGACCGACCCCTGCGTCCTGCGTTCCCCGAAGGGTTCCGCAACGAGGTCCAGGTGGTCGGCACCGTGCTCGGCGTCGACATGGTCAACCCGTACGACATCGCCCTGCTCAACGGGGCCTCGGCGGCGTTGACGATCTCGGGGATCCCGTTCGACGGCCCCATCGGCGCCGTCCGCCTGGCCCATCACGACGGCCAGTGGCTCGCGCACCCCACGTTCGACGAGCGTGCCGCATCGACGTTCGAGATCGTGGTCGCCGGTCGACGCACCGACGCTGGCGACATCGCCATCATGATGGTGGAAGCCGGCGGCACCGAAGCCTCGTGGGAGCTCTACGAAGCCGGCGCCCCCAAGGTCACCGAGGAGGTCATCGCCGAGGGCCTCGAGTTCTCGAAGGGCCCGATCGGCCAGTCGATCGACCTCCAGCTCCAGCTCAAGGCCCGCGTCGAGGCCGAGCGGGGTCCCATCGTGACCATGCCCTACACGCTGTTCGTCGACTACGCCGACGACGTGAAGGCTGCGGTGAAGGCCGCCGCCGGCGACCAGCTCGCCGAGGCCATGACCATCGCCGACAAGGCCGCCCGCAACGCCCGGCTGGCCGAGATCGAGGCCGACCTGGCCGCCAAGCTCGTCGGCACGAGCGACGCACCCGGAGCGCTCGCCGGCCGCGGCCGTGAGGTCAAGGCCGCGGCCCGGGGGCTCCAGAAGGAGATCAGCCGGTCGCGTGCGGTCAACGAGGGTCTGCGCATCGACGGTCGTGGACCCCGCGACCTGCGCAAGATCTCGAGCGACGTCGGGGTGATCCCGACCGCGCACGGCACGGGGCTCTTCCAGCGGGGCGAGACCCAGGTGTTGTCGGTGACCACGCTGGGCATGCCCAAGATGGAGCAGATGCTCGACACCATCGGCGGCGACACGTCCAAGCGCTACATGCACCACTACAACATGCCTCCGTACTCCACGGGCGAGACGGGACGGGTGGGCTCGCCCAAGCGTCGCGAGATCGGCCACGGCGCCCTCGCCGAGCGGGCGCTCATCCCGGTCATCCCGACCTCGGAGGAGTTCCCGTACACGCTGAGGGTCGTCTCCGACGTGCTCTCGTCGAACGGTTCAACGTCGATGGGCTCGGTGTGCGGCTCGACCCTGTCGCTCATGGACGCCGGCGTGCCGATCAAGGCCCCGGTGGCCGGGATCGCCATGGGCCTCATCTTCCAGGACGGCAAGTACACGACCCTCACCGACATCCTCGGTGTCGAGGACGCCTTCGGCGACATGGACTTCAAGGTCGCCGGGACCGGTGACTTCGTGACGGCCCTCCAGCTCGACACCAAGATCGACGGCATCCCCGCCGACGTCCTCAAGCAGGCCCTCGGGCAGGCCCGTGACGCTCGGATGGCCATCCTCGACGTGATGCTCGACGCCATCTCGCGGCCTCGGGAAGAGGTCGGGGCCACGGCGCCGAAGATCATCTCGATCGAGGTGCCCGGCGACAAGGTCGGCGAGATCATCGGGCCCAAGGGCAAGACGATCCGCGCCATCGAGCAGGAGACCGGGGCCGAGGTCTCGGTCGACGGCGACGGCGCGTTCGGTACGGTCACCATCGGGGCTCGCGACAGCGCCCAGATGGACGCCGCCCGGCGCATGATCGAGTCGATCATCAACCCGCCGCAGGCCGAGGTGGGTGCCGAGTACCAGGGCACCGTGGTCAACGTCACCAAGTTCGGTGCGTTCATCAACATCCTCCCGGGCCGTGACGGCCTGGTCCACATCTCCAAGCTCGGTGGCGGCAAGCGCATCGACCGGGTCGAGGACGTGCTCAACCTCGGCGACTCCGTCACGGTGCGGGTCGACGACATCGACCCCAACGGCAAGTTGTCGCTGTCGTTGGCCGGTGACGCGGCGACCGCAGCCCCGAGCACCAGCAGCAGCGGCGGCGGTGGCGGCGGCGGCGGTGGCGGTCGCTCGGGCTCCGACGACGATCGCGACAGCGGCGGCGACCGGGGCGAGAGCTCCAACGGTGCCGTCGGCGAGGGTGTGCAGAACCCGGCCGACCGGGTCTCGTTCGAGGAATCCTGGGACGATCAGGCCAAGGAGCTCTTCGGCGACCTGGGTCCGGCCGAAGAACGTGGCGCCGGCGGTGGCGGTGGTGGCGGCGATCGCGGCGGCCCCGGTGGGCGGAGCGGTCCGGGTGGACGCGGGGGTCCCCGTCGCGGTGGCCCGCGCCGGCGCTAGCGGCTTCGGCTCCCTTCGTGACCACAGCGTGGGATGTCAGGGATTTCGCGCCGGGTGACGACCAACGGGTCGTCGTCCCGGTGCTCTGGCTCGTCGACATCGGTGCTCACTCGTGACGACCGACGCGGTGCGACGTTCGGTGCTCGGTGACGGCCTGCGGGTCGTCACCGAGGCCATGCCCGAGCTGCGGTCGGTGTCGGTCGGCTTTTGGGTCGATGCGGGATCGCGCGACGAGGCCCCGGCCGAGCAGGGGGCGTCGCACTTCCTCGAGCATCTGTTGTTCAAGGGGACCGAGACGCGTACGGCGCTCGAGATCGCGGAGGCGGTCGAGTCGGTGGGTGGGGAGATGAACGCCTTCACCACCAAGGAGTACACGGCGTTCTACGTGCGCGTGCTCGACGAGAGCCTCGAGATGGCGCTCGACATCCTCTCCGACATCATCTGGGCCCCGGCTTTTCGCCCGGACGAGATCGAGTCGGAGCGCCAGGTCATCCTCGAAGAGATCCACATGCGTGACGACACGCCCGACGATCTCGTTCACGAGCTCTTCGCGGAAGCCCTCTACCCGTCGCACCCCTTGGGCCGCGAGGTGCTCGGCACCGAGGACACGATTGAGGGTATGGACCGGTCGACCATCGCCGACTACCACGGCGCGCACTACCGACCCCGCTCGATCGTCGTGGCGGCGGCCGGCCGTCTCGATCACGACGCGTTCGTCGAGCGGGTCGTCGCCGGTCAGCGGGGCGTGGTCGGAGATCGTCCCGACCGAGAGCTGCCGGCGCTGGCCGAGCCTCGACGGTTGTACGTGTACGAGCGCCCGACCGAGCAGGCCCACATCGTGTGGGGCGTCCCGTGCGTCTCCCGGACCGATGTCGACCGTCACGCCATCTCGTTGCTGAACCACGTGCTCGGCGGGGGTATGGCGTCGAGGCTCTTCCAGGAGATCCGCGAGAAGCGCGGGCTGGCGTACTCGGTGTACTCCTACCGGGCGGCGTACGTCGAGACCGGCGCGCTCGCCATCTATGCGGGCACGTCGCCCGACCAAGCCAGCCAGGTGCTCGACCTCATCGGCGTCGAGGTCGACCGTCTCGTACGCGACGGCTCGATCACGGCCCGGGAGCTGGCCAACGCCAAGGGCTCCATGAAGGGTGGCATCGCGTTGGGACTCGAGAGCTCGTCGTCGCGGATGACGCGATTGGGGCGCAGCGAGCTGACCCTGGGCGAGCTGCCGTCGATCGACGAGATGGTCGCGGAGTTCGACGCGGTCAGCCTCGACGACATCGGCCGGGTGGTCGAGCGCCTCTTCGTTGGTTCATCGCCGGTGCTGGCTGTCGTCGGGCCGTTCACCGAGGACGCCTTCGCCGATCGCGTCGCCTGAGCACGATCGCCTGAGAGCATCGTGACAGCAGCGGGTAGCCTCCGCCGATGGTGATACGGGTCGGAGTTCTCGGAGCTGGTGGCCGCATGGGTTCGACGGTCTGCCAGGCTGTGAGCGAGGCCGACGACGTCGAGTTGGTGGCCGCCGTCGATCCGTACCATGCCGGCATCGACATCCATCAGCTCGGCATCAGCGGAACGGGGCTCGAGATCAGCGGGCGCCGTGACGCGTTCATCGCCGCTGGAGTGCAGGTGGCCATCGACTTCACCGAGCTCGACGCAGCGCGCGACAACTTGACGTGGCTCGCCGAGCAGGGAATCCACGCCGTGGTCGGCACGACCGGCTTCAGTGCCACCGACATCGCCGAGCTCACCGCGTTGTTCAGCCAGGCACCGTGCAACGCCGTGATCGCACCCAACTTCGCCATCGGCGCGATCTTGTTGATGCGCTTCGCCGAGCTGGCGGCGCCGTTCTTCGAGACGGCCGAGATCATCGAGCTTCACCACGACGCCAAGATCGACGCTCCGTCGGGCACGGCCATGATGACCGCCGAACGCATGGCCGCGGCGTCGTCTGCGTGGGCGGCCGATCCCACGACCACGTACGTCCTGGAAGGCGCTCGAGGCGGCGAAGGCGCAGGGGGGATCCGGGTCCACTCCGTGCGATTGCGAGGGATGGTGGCTCACGAGGAGGTTCTGCTCGGTACGGCCGGCCAGACGCTCTCGATCCGCCACGACAGCTACGACCGCACGTCGTTCATGCCTGGCGTGTTGCTGGCCGTCCGTCAGGTGATGTCGCGCCCAGGACTCACGCTGGGTCTCGATGCCATGCTCGACCTCTAGGCGCGAACGGCAGCAGTTCGACGCCGATCGTGCCACCCACCCATACGGCGACGATGCGGGTTACCATGGTCGAACTGCCAGTCTCTTTGGGGGGGGATGGTGGAACACGCTGACGACGACGCGACGACCGAGCCGATCCTCCGGGTCGACGATCTCGAGGTGCGTTACCAGGATGTGATCGTGGGCCTGAGCGGCGTGTCGCTCGAGGTCGCGCGGGGCTCCATCGTGGCGATCCTCGGCGCCAACGGGGCGGGCAAGACCACCCTCTTGCGGGCCGTCACCGGGCTGCTGCCCGTGCACCGGGCGAAGATCACGCGAGGCCAGATCGTGCTCGACGGGCGTCGGATCGACGGGCAGTCGTCGACCGCCATCGTCAGGGCGGGCATAGCGCAGGTCATGGAAGGTCGGCGGATCTTCGGTGAGCTCACCGTCGACGAGAACCTCCGCACCGGCGGCTTCACCGTTCGGGACAAGGCGGCGACGGCAGCCACGCATGCCAAGGTCATGGGCTGGTTCCCGAAGATCGCCGAGCGTCGAGGCCAGCGGGCCGGGTTCTTCTCGGGGGGCGAGCAGCAGATGGTGGCCATCGGCAGGGCGCTCATGGCCCAACCTCGGCTCCTCGTGCTCGATGAGCCCTCGCTGGGCCTGGCCCCGATGGTCGTCGAGCAGATCCGCCAGATCATCGTCGACATCAACGCGGAAGGCACGAGCGTGCTCCTGGTCGAGCAGAACGCCTCGATGGCGCTGTCGATCGCGCACCGGGCCGTGGTGCTCGAGAACGGCCGGGTGGCGCGCGAGGGCTCGGCCGACGAGTTGCGCAACGACGAGAAGATCAAGGACCTCTATCTGGGCATGGGAACCGCCGGACGCCGGTCGTACCGCGACGCCCGCGAGCACTACAAGGCGACGAACGCGGCGGCGGCTGCACGTGCTGGTGCTGCACAGGTGGGCGACGCATGAGCCTGCTCGAGGTCCGCGAGATCTCCCTCAGCTTCGGCGGCGTGCGAGCGATCTCCGACGTCACCTTCGATGTCGAGGCGGGTGAGCTGTTCGCGGTCATCGGTCCCAACGGCGCGGGCAAGACCTCGATCTTCAACTGCCTCAACGGGGTGTACGAGCCGAGAGGCTCGATCAAGCTCGAGGGTCTTGAGCTCACGGGCCTTCCGCCGTCGAAGATCGCTTCGCTCGGGATTGCCCGAACGTTCCAGAATCTTGCCCTGTTCTCGAATCTCGACGTGATCTCGAACCTGATGCTCGGCCGGCACCACCTCATGAAGACGGGGTTCATCGCCGGGGCACTCTGGGTGGGGCGAGCCAAGCGTGAGGAGATCGTGCACCGCCGTCGCTGCGAGGAGATCGTCGAGCTCCTCGAGCTCACCCCCTACCGCCGTCAGCCCATCGGCACCCTGCCCTACGGGATCCAGAAGCGCATCGAGCTCGGACGGGCCCTGGCCATGGACCCCAAGGTGCTGTTGCTCGACGAGCCGGTGGCCGGGATGAACCTCGAGGAGACCGAAGGCATGGCCCGCTACATCCTCGACATCCGTGACGAGCTGGGGGTGGCGATGGTCCTCGTCGAGCACGACATGCATTTCGTGATGGACCTGGCCGATCGGCTCCTGGTCCTGGAGTTCGGCCAGGTGATCGCCGTCGGCACTCCGGAGCAGATCGCCAACGACCCCAACGTGATCCGCGCCTATCTCGGCGAAGCGAGCTGATGCCATGGACAAGTTCCTGAACCTGCTCGTCGCCGGCACGGCGCTCGGGTCGATCTACGCCTTGGTGGCGCTGGGTTTCGTGGTGGTGTTCAAGTCGACGGGCACGATCAACTTCGCTCACGGCGGCTTCGTGCTGCTCGGCGCGTACCTCACGTACAACTACTCGGTCACCTGGGACCTGCCGTTCATCGTGGCGATGCTGATGGCCATGGCGACCATGGCAATCCTGGCGGTGATCCTCGAACGACTCGTGCTGCGCAAGCTCGTGGGCCAGCCGGCGTTCACCGTGATCATGGTCACCCTCGGCCTGTTGATCCTGATCCAACAGGTGCAGCAGTCGATCTGGAGCACCGAGGTGCTCCTCGACGATCCCTGGGGCACCGACCAGTGGGAGCTCGGTGGGGTCGTCATCACCCAGGTGCGGTTCTTCACCGTGCTCTTCGCTGCGATCGTGGTGCTCGGGTTCTTCCTGTTCTTCCGCTTCAGTGCATGGGGCGTTGCCATGCGGGCCGCGGCGATCGACCAGGAGGCCGCCCTGGCTCAGGGGATCAGCGTCGCTCGCGTGTTCGCCATCTCGTGGGCCATCGCTGGCGTCGTGGCCGTGGTGGCCGGCGTCATGCTCGGCGCCGACTCGGCATCGGTCAACTCCACGCTGAGCTTCTCGGCGTTGCGGGCCTTCCCGGCGATGATCCTGGGCGGCCTCGACTCGCCGCTCGGCGCAATCGTCGGTGGCGTGGTCATCGGTGTCACCGAGGTCATGACCACCGGCTACATCGAGCCCAACGCCGAGTGGCTGGGCCAGGGGTTCCACTCGGTGATGCCCTTCGTCGTGATGATCGCGATCCTGGTGCTCAAGCCGACGGGCCTGTTCGGCAGCCGCGCCGTGGAGCGAGTGTGATGGCCACCGACGACACGGCACTCCGACTGCTTCCCACACGCTTCTCGCGCGTCTCGATCGGGCTCGTCGTCGCGGTCGGTGTTCTCGTGCCCTTCGTCGTGAGTGGCGACTTCTGGATGACCGTGCTCGTGTCGGCCGGCATCTTCGCCATGGGAGCGGTGGGGCTCAACGTGCTCACCGGTTTCACCGGCCAGGTGTCGCTCGGGCACGCGTTCTTCCTCGGGTGCGGCGCGTACACCGCCGCGTACCTCGGCGCCGCCCGGGGCTGGCCCCTGCCGCTGTGGCTCCTGGCCGCGGGAGTGATCGGCGGCGTCATCGGTGGCATCGTCGGCCCCTTCGCGTTACGGCTCAAGGGCAACTACCTCGTCGTGGTCACGTTGGGCCTGGTGTTCATCGGCATCCACATCTTCGAGAACTGGGATCGGGTCACCGGCGGCACCAACGGCACGTCCACGAGCCAGGCCGAGCTCTCGTTGGGGTTCACCGATTTCCGGAGTTTCTCGATACCGGGCAAGGACTTCAGCGAGCTGCAGGGTCTCTACTACCTCGTGTGGATCCTCGCCGGCCTGTTCGTCCTGGTGTCGGCCAACATCGTGCGCTCGCGTCCGGGTCGGGCCCTGCAGGCGGTTCGCGACCGCGACGTCGCCGCCGAGGTGGTCGGCATCTCGTTGCCGCGGTACAAGATCGGCGCCTTCGTGATCTCGAGCTCGATGGCGGCCATGGCCGGGGCCATGCTGGGTGTGCAGCAGCAGTTCGTGGGCCCGACGAGCTGGAACATCTTCCTGTCGATCCAGTACGTCGCCATCATCATCGTCGGCGGCGTGGGTATGGTGTCGGGAGCGGTCCTCGGAGCGTTGTTCCTCGGTCCGTTGCCCGAGATCGTCGAGAAGTACAGCGACAAGCTGCCGTTCCTCTACGAGGTCAAGGGCGAGGGCGGCATCGTGTCGATCGCGGCGTTCAACGAGATGCTCTTCGGAGCTCTCCTGATCGTGTTCCTGTTGTTCGAGCCCCGGGGCCTCGCTGCCCTGTGGCTGCGGGCCAAGGCCCGTTTCCGTACCGCCCGGTCGACGCCCTGAGGCGATGCGTCGCCCGGCTCACACCATGGGAGAGCGAATCATGAACCAGCACGTGCACCACCCCGCTCGGACACGGCGACTCGTGCGTCTCGTCGCCGGACTCCTGGCGCTCGGTCTCGTCGCTGCCGCGTGCGGCGACGACGATGACGACGCGACGACTCCGGCCACCGGTGAAACCACAGCCCCGAGCGGCGACACGACGGCCGCGACCACGGCGGGCCCGGGTGACACCACGACGAGCGGCGATTCGACCGAGAGCACCGAACCCCCACCTGACGCCACGACCACGGTGCCGGCCCCGGTCGGCGATCCTGAAGAGGTCGACGGTTTCGATGGCGAGACGATCACCGTGGGTGCGGTGCTCGACCAGACCGGGCCCCTGGCCTTCGTGGGCACCGACCTGCTCGTGGGTGCCCAGACGTACTGGGACTTCGTGAACGAGGAGCTCGGCGGCATCGCGGGCAAGTACAAGGTCGAGATCAAGGTCGCCGACTCCAAGAACGAGGCGCCGGTCGCGGTGCAGGCGTACCAGCAGATCAAGGGTGACGTGGTGATGTTCACCAACATCCTGGGAACGCCGGTGACCAAGGCCATGGCCGAGTTCCTCGTCGAGGACAACATCCTCGCCATCCCCGGCTCGTTGGCCGGGGAGTGGGTGCGCAACCCGAACTTCCTCCCGTACTCGGCTCCGTACGAGATCGAGATGATCAACGGCGTCGAGTTCTGGCAGACCAACCTCGAGGGGGCGGGCCAGACCGCGTGCACGTTCGCGCAGAACGATTCGTACGGCGAGTCGGGCCTGACCGGGCTGGAGTTCGCCGCCGAGAAGTACGGCTTCGAGTTCGCAGCCGACACCACGTACAACTCAGGCGACACCGACTTCACCGCCCAGGTGACCGAGCTCGCCGACGCAGGCTGCGAAGTGGTGTTCTCGGTGTCGACGCCGAGGGAGCAGACCGGCCTCATGACCGGAGCCCGGTCACTCGGTTTCGAGCCCGTCTTCATCGGCACGCTGCCGAGCTTCCTGTCGTTGCTCGCCGGCGGCGACAACGGCGCCGCGTTCGCCAACTTCTATCTCGTGGGAGACGGCGGCGAGTTCGGCGATCCGGAGATCCCGGGCATGAAGAACTTCCTCGACCGGGTCGAGAAGTACGGGGACGGAGCAGCGCCGAGCACGTTCCTGCTCACCGGCTACACGGCAACCCTGGCGGCCCACGCCGCGCTCGAGAAGGCCGTCGCCCTGGGTGACCTGAGCCACGAAGGGCTCGTGAACGCCGTCCAGCAGCTCGGTGAGGTCGACTTCGAGGGCCTGGCCGGGAACTACACCTACGGCCCGCCCGACGAGCGGGTGCCGCCGATCGAGAGCGCGATCTTCAGGTTCGACCCGGCCAAGACCGACCGGAACCTCCTGGCCCTGCAGGAGGTCGTCGAGTCACCCTTCGCCAAGGAGTACGTGTTCGCGGGTTGAGCTTCCATCACCGAGACCCGCGCTGGCGCCATGGGTTCCAGCGCGGGTGCCAGGTTGCTCATCGCGGCGTCGCCCGTCGACAAGGAGGACCATGAGCAGGGGAGTGCTGGGGTACGGCGTGTACGTGCCGTACTGGCGGCTCGATCGGTCAGCCATCGGTGCGGCGCTGGGAAGCGGAGGCGGACGGGGCACGCGCAGCGTCGCGTCGTACGACGAGGACAGCACCTCGATGGCCGTCGAGGCCGGGCGCGCCGCGCTGGGGGCGACCCCGGGCGTTCGTCCCGACCAGTTGTGGCTCTCGACGACCGTTCCGGCGTATGCCGACAAGACCAACGCCGTCGGCGTGCACGCCGCACTCCGGCTCGACCATTCGGTGCTGGCCGCCGACATGGCCGGGTCGGTGCGCTCGGGCGTGGCCGCGACGCTGGCCGGGGTACGACAGGGCGGTCCCGGGGCGACGCTCGTCGTCACCTCCGACGTTCGGACCGGTCTGCCGTCCTCAGCCGACGAGCGCGACGGCGGTGATGGTGCGGTCGCGGTGCTCCTGGGCGAGGGCACCCCGGAGGCGCCGGTGATCTGTGAGCTGCTCGGACGAGCCAGTGCTACGACCGAGTTCCTCGACCGGTGGCGCACCCCGGGTGAGCCGGCATCGAGGACCTGGGAGGACCGCTTCGGCGAGCATGCGTACGTGCCGCTCGCGGAGGCGGCGGTCACCGATGCCTTGAAGGCGGCGGGCATCACGATCGACGAGGTCGACCATCTCGTCGTGGCCGGCCTGCACGCCCGTGCCGTCGGCGTCGTGCGGGCCCGGATCGGCGCCCGCAAGGAAGCCCTCGTCGACGACTTCGTTTCCACCATCGGCAACACGGGAGCGGCGGCGCCCAACCTGTTGCTCGCCTCGGCGCTCGATCGGGCCGCGCCGGCCCAGACCATCCTCCAGGTGGTTCTAGCCGACGGAGCCGACGCCCTCGTGTGGCGCACCACCGAAGCCCTGGTTGCCTACCGGCCGACGGCCACGGTCGCTGAGCTGGCCTCTTCGGGCCGCGGCGGGCTCCCGTACACCGACTTCCTCACCTGGCGAGGTTTCCTCGATCGCGACCCGCCTCGCCGGCCCGATCCCGAGCGGCCCATGGCCCCGCCCGGGCTGCGCAACGAATCGTGGAAGTACGCGTTCGTCGGCAACCGGTGCCTGGCGTGCTCGGCGATCACGTTGCCACCGCAGCGGGTCTGCCCCAAGTGCCGGACGGTCGACCGCTTCGAGGCAATCCCCATGGCCGACCGGAGAGCCACGATCGTCACGTACACGATCGACCGTCTGGCCTACTCGCCGTCGCCTCCTCTCGTGGCGGCGATCATCGACTTCGACGGCGGAGGCCGGTTCAACGTGGAGCTGACCGACTGCGTGGCCGCCGAGGTGGCGATCGGCCAGCGCGTCGAAATGACCTTCCGGCGGCTCTACACCTCGCCGCTCGGTACGGTGCACAACTACTTCTGGAAAGCCCGCCCCATCCGGGGCTGACAGCACCAGCCCAAATTTGTGCAGAAATCGTCGCCAGGCGACGATTTCTGCACAAATTTCGAGATGTGGGGAGCGAAACGATGGCGTCGAACGGGATTCGCGACCGGGTGGCGATCATCGGGATGGGGTGCACGCCCTTCGGCGAGCACTGGGACCAGTCGGTCGACGACCTGCTGCTCTCGTCATCGGCCGACGCGCTGGCCTCGGCCGGGCTGGGCATCGACGACGTCGACGCATTCTGGGTCGGCACCATGGGCTCGGGTGTGAGCGGCCTCACGCTGTCGCGACCCCTCCAGCTCGACTACAAGCCCGTGACGCGCATTGAGAACTACTGCGCGACGGGCTCGGAGGCGTTCCGGAACGCCTGCTACGCCATCGCCTCGGGCGCCTACGACACGGCCATGGCCATCGGCGTCGAGAAGCTGAAGGACTCCGGCTACTCGGGTCTGGTCACGCCCAACCCCACCAACGACGGCAGCGCCATCGGCATCGCAGCCCCCGCCGCGTTCTCGTACCTGGCACCGGCCTACGCGAATCGCTACGGGCTCGATGCCCAGGAGCTCAAGGACGTCATCACCCGAATCGCATGGAAGAACCACAAGAACGGGGCGCTCAACGCCCGGGCGCAGTTCCGCAAGGAGGTGTCGTGCGAGACCATCGCCGCGGCACCCTTGGTGGCTGGCCAACTCGGTGTGTTCGACTGCTCGGGCGTCTCCGACGGTTCCGCGGCGGCCATCATCGTGCGGGCCGAGGACGCCCACCGGTACTGCCCGAACCCGTTGTACGTCAAGGCGCTCTCGTTCGTGGCCGGTCCGGCGTCGGGTCCGATCGACCCCGACTACGACTACACGACGTTCCTCGAGGTCGTGCGCTCGGCCGAGGACGCCTACCGCCAGGCCGGGGTCACGAACCCGCGCGCGCAACTGGCGATGGCCGAGGTGCACGACTGCTTCACGCCCACCGAGCTCGTGCTCATGGAGGACCTGGGTTTCTCGGAGCGGGGTCTGGGCTGGAAGGACGTGCTGGCAGGGGTGTTCGACCTCGACGGTGAGCTGCCCGTCAACCCTGACGGTGGCCTCAAGTCGTTCGGCCATCCCATCGGGGCATCGGGCCTGCGGATGCTCTTCGAGTGCTGGATGCAACTCCGCGGCGAAGCCGGGGCCCGCCAGATCCCGTCGGTGGCCGCCGGCAAGAACCTGGCCCTGACCCACAACCTGGGTGGACGCCCCGGTGCCTGCGTGAGCTTCGTGGCCATCGTGGGCAGCGAGCTGGGCTGACGCCTCTCGGGCGGTGCCGTACAGGCTGTGAGGCCATCAGGCTTCGGCGAGCTCCTCCTGGCAGGTGTCGAAGACCGCTTGAACATCGTCTGGCGTGGCGGCGGACGGAGATCTCGTCGTCGAGGTGCCTGACGCCGATGCCTTCTCCTGGCCGGTGAACCGCGAGAACGGGATGCCGCTGCGCTGGGCCTCGTTCCAGGTGCACTCGCAGAAGCTGCGGATCTGGCTCGGGGTGGCGCCAGGACTGTCGGAGCCCACGCCGGTGACGCACGCGCCGATCACCTCCTCGAACACGTCGTCGGGGAACCTGGTCGTGCCGTCGGTGACGACGTCGCCCGCCGCCGGCTCGTCGTCGCCGTTGGAGCTGGTGGCGGCGATGACGATGACGACGACCAGGAACGCGGCGACGATCCCGGCGACGATCCTGACCGCCTTGTTGGCTGGTGACCTCTTCTTCACGACCGGCGTCGGCGGCGGCGGTCCGCCCGGAGCCGGGCCCGGACCCCAGCTGCCCGGCTGTCCCGGTGCGGGCGGCTGACCGGCGCCCGCGAGCCAGGCCGGGGGCGCAGCTGGCGCCGGCGGAGGGGGCGGGCCCACGGCCTGAGCCGGGTCGGGCGTTCCGCACCGACTGCAATAGGGGCTCTGCTCGCTGACCGAATTCCCGCACGTCCGACACTGGGCCACGGGGCACCTCCTCGTTGGCGCCACCCTATCGGGCCCGGTACGAGCCCTCGGGCACCCCCCGGACGTACCCCGACACGCGGCTCGCACACGTGGCCGGGCAGGCAGCCCGGTCACGCCCTGACCACGGTGCCGAACCCGCTGCAACTGGTAGGTTCGCCCCGTGGCCAATCCAGAGAAGCGATCGCGAACCTCGACCAGAGAGGCCAGCGACGACTCGGTCCGGGTCATCTTCCTCGGCGGGCTGGGCGAGATCGGTCGCAACTGCGCCTGCATCGAGGTGAACGGACGGATCCTGGTCGTCGACTTCGGCCTGATGTTCCCCGACCACGCCATGCCCGGGGTCGACTTCGTGCTCCCCGACTTCACGTACCTGCGCGACAACGCCGACCGGGTCGACGCCGTCCTCCTGACCCACGGGCACGAGGACCACGTGGGCGGCATGGCCCACCTGCTCGCCGATCTCCAGGTCCCCATGTACGGCGCCGAGCTCACCCTCCGGATGGCCAAGGGCCGTCTCGAAGAGCACGGGGTGATGCACCGCACCGAGCTCCGTCCGGTGCCCGACGGCCAGCGTGTGCGCGTCGGTCCCATCGACGTGCAGTTCATCCCGGTCACCCACTCGGTACCGCACGCCAACGCGATTGCGTTCTTCACGCCCCAGGGCACCATCTTGCACTCGGGCGACTTCAAGCTCGACGAGGCGCCCGTCGACGGCCGATTCACCGATCTGGCGCTGATCGAGTCGATCGCCAAAGACGGCATCAGGCTGCTGCTGTCCGACTCGACCAACGCCGAAGAGCCCGGCCACACCGGATCGGAGTCGAGCGTCGGTCCCGAGTTGCGGCGCGTGTTCGCCGAGAACCGAGGCAAGCGCATCATCAGCGCCTGCTTCTCGTCGCACCTGCACCGGGTGCAGCAGATCGCCGAGGCCGCGGTGTCCGAGCATCGGCGCATCGCGTTCCTCGGTCGCTCGATGGGCAACAACGTCTCGCTGGCGCGCCAGATGGGTCTGTTCCCCGTACCTGCATCGTCGGTGATCCCGATCGAGGAGATCGACCGGTACCAGCCGTCGGAGATCTGCATCATCTGCACCGGCTCGCAGGGCGAGCCCATGTCGGCCCTGTCGCTCATGGCGGCCGGTCAGTCGAAGTGGCTCAAGGTCGGAGCCGACGACCTCGTCATCTTCTCGGCCACGCCCATCCCCGGCAACGAGCACAACGTCCATCGCACGATCAACGGGTTCCACCGCCGTGGCGCCGATGTCGTGCACGGTGGCATTCACCCGGTGCACGTCTCGGGGCATGCCTCGGCCGAGGATCTCAAGCGCCTGCTGCGCATCGTGCAGCCCGAGTACTTCGTGCCGATCCACGGCGAGTACCGCCATCTCGTGCACCACACCCGCCTGGCCCGGGCCGTCGGCATGCCCGAGGACCGCGTGATGATCTGCCAGGACGGCGACGCCGTGGTGCTCACCAACGGCGGCGTGTCGGTCGAGCGTTCGGCGGTGTCGTCGGGGTACCTGTTCGTCGACGGGATCGTGGGCGACATCGGCCGGGGCGTGCTGCGCGATCGGCGCGTGCTCTCCGAGGAGGGGATGGTCGTGGTCGTCGCCTCCATCGACACCCAGACCGGAGCGCTCGTGAGCGGGCCCGAGATCGTCACCCGGGGTTGGATCTACATGCCCGACTCCGAGGACCTGCTCGTCGGCGCCGAGGCCGTCGCCGAGGCTGCGCTGTCCGATCCGCCGTTCATGGACGGGCTCGTCGCGATCGAGGCCCTCGAGAACCGGATCCGTCTCGCGCTCCAGCGCTACATCACCAAGGCCACCAAGCGCCGCCCCATCGTGGTGCCGGTGATCATGGAGGTGTGAGCGACGTCGATCCCCGGCGTCGCTTCGACCCCGGCCGGGAGAGTGCAGCGGTGCCGGCCCGGTCGTGAAAGCCCGGTCGCGCCCTGTTGCTGATGTTACGGTTGGGGCGTGAGTGGATCATCGACACGCAAGAGCACACCGTCGCGCGGGCGTCAGCAACCAACTCCCCGCGCTCGGCCGGTGGCTCGGGCCAAGCCCCGGCCCGGTGACGCCAGCCGGGCCCGTCCCGCTGCCGGCGCCCGTGCTGGTCGACGACCGTCCCGTCACGACCGGTCGGTTCCCGCTCGTCGGCGTGAACGCGAGCCGTCGCGAGCAACGGCCGCCGCGGCCCGGGTCCTGCGGTACCACCGTCGTGACGTTTGGGGCCTGGCCTCGGTCTCGCTCGGGATCGTCGTCGCGCTGGGCGTCTACGTCGACCAGTCGGGCCCGTTGGGCCGGTCGATCCGGCTGGCGTCGGGCGCCCTGGTCGGGCTGGGCCGCTACGTGCTGCCGGTGGTCGCGGTGCTCGTCGGCGGCGTGTTGCTCACGGGCTCGGACAGCTCGACCGGGTTGGTGCGGACACCGGGCTCCCCGACAGGGGAGCGTCCGGCCTCCCCGGTGGTGCGCGTCGCTGTCGGGCTGCCGATCTTGTTCGGCGCGTGGATCGGCTTGCTCCACATCTTCAGCGACGCTCCCGTCGGTGACGGGACCCTCGACTCGCTGCGTCGCGCCGGGGGGCTGCTCGGGGCTCTCGTCGGCGGCACGCTCGAGGCCGGGTTGGCCCGCTGGGGCGCGGCCTCGGTCCTGATCTGCATCGCCACGTTGGGCTTCATCGTGGCCAGCGGCATCTCGGTCCGCCGGGTCCTCCGGGGTTGCGGCGTCAGCATCCGGTGGGCCATGGGTTCGATGATCAGCTCGATCCGGGCCCTGGGCTCCCTCGAAGAGTACTCGCGCCCGTCACGACGGGCACCCGTCGACGCCGTCTATGCCGACGATGCCGACGATCCTGTCGATGCGATGCTCGATCTCGGCACCGACGCGCCCCGCTCCCGTGGGGGTGATCGCGCTCGACGGGACCGGGCCCGCGACGCTCGAGTCGTGCTCAGCCTGTACGACCAGGGTGACCATGGTGACCAGGTCCACGATGCGGCCCCGGCACCCGAGCACCCCGTGGAGGTCGCGGGGTCCGCCCCATCGACTCCCGCGACTCCCGCCGGCCCGAGCGTCGAGGCCGCCGGGCGCCGAACGCGACCTCGGACCGCCCCGGTCGACGACGCACCCCCCGTCGACGGCGAGCAGCTGGCCATGCGCCTCGGCGCCGAGCAGCCGACCGGGCACTGGAAGCTGCCACCGTTGGGCCTGTTGTCGAACGGCGCCGCCCGGCCGATCGACCGCAAGCTCGTCGAGGAGGGCGGCCGGACGCTCGAGGCCACGCTCCACCAGTTCGGCGTCGAAGCCAGCCTGGTCGGGATGACCGTGGGGCCCACCGTCACCCGGTACGAGCTCGAGCTCGCCGCCGGCGTGAAGGTCAACAAGGTGACCTCGCTGACCAAGGACATCTCCTACGCCATGGCGTCGGCCGACGTGCGCATCCTGGCGCCCATCCCCGGGCGTTCGGCCATCGGGGTCGAGGTGCCGAACCGCCAGCGGCAGCTGGTCTCGCTCGGAGGGATCCTCAGCTCGCCCGAGGCTGCCGCGGCCGTCCATCCGCTCGAGGTCGGCATCGGACGCGATATCGCCGGTCGCCCCGTGACCGCCAACATGGCGACGATGCCGCACGTGCTGATCGCTGGCGCGACCGGTGCCGGCAAGTCGAGCTGCATCAACTCGATCATCACGTCGATCCTGATGCGGGCCACGCCCGACCAGGTGCGGATGATCCTCATCGACCCCAAGCGGGTCGAGTTGACCGCCTACAACGACCTGCCCCACCTGCTCACGGCGGTCGTGGTCGACCCCAAGAAGGCGGCCAACGCCCTCGATTGGGCGGTGCGCGAGATGGAGCGGCGCTACGACGTGCTGTCCGAGGTCGGCGTCCGCGACATCACCGGCTACAACGCGGCCTACGACCGGGGCGAGCTGGCAGCCATCAACGGCGCACCGAGCGAGACCACCACCGGCGAGCCGCGCTACGAGCGGCTGCCGTTCATCCTCATCGTGGTCGACGAGCTCAACGACCTCATGATGGTCGCCGCCCGAGACGTCGAGACGAGCATCTGCCGGATCGCCCAGATGGCCCGGGCGGTCGGCATCCACCTCGTGATCGCCACGCAGCGGCCATCCGTCGATGTCATCACCGGCGTGATCAAGGCCAACGTGCCGTCGCGCCTGGCGTTCTCGGTGTCGTCGATCGCCGACTCCCGAGTCATCCTCGATCAGGCCGGGGCGGAGAAGCTCATCGGCAAGGGTGACATGCTCCTGCTGGCGGCCTCGTCGGGGACGGCGCAGCGCATCCAGGGCGCGTGGATCGACGAGGCCGACATCCGCAAGGTCTCGATCCACTGGAAGCGCCAGGTCGAGGAGCTGTCGTACGTCGACGGGATCGCCGAGGGGGGCCCGGGCGGGCCTGACGCCACCGGCGGTTCGACGGGCGGGGGTGGTACCGCCGACGACGTCGACGACGACCTGATCGTGGCGGCGATGGAGATGATCGTGCGGTCCCAGCTCGGCTCGACCAGCATGCTCCAGCGCAAGCTGCGGGTGGGCTTCGCCCGGGCCGGGCGCATCATGGATCTGCTCGAGCAGCGGGGCGTCGTGGGACCGTCCGAAGGGTCGAAGGCCCGGACCGTCCTGATGACCGTCGACGAGTACGAGCAGAGCCTCGCCCTGCGCTCGTAGGTGCCGGGACGGGTCGACCCGTGCCGTTCCCGGTGCAGCTGGCGCTGGGTCAAGTTCGAGCTTCGGGGGCCGATACCTCTCACGCTCGCCGATGGTCCCGCCTCGACCGACGCGGTGGTCGTGCGCACCGAGTCTCCGCGCCTGGGCGGCGATGGCACGTATCGGATCCACTGTCGATTCGTGCGCGTCGATCCGACCGTAGCCGCCCGGCTCGCAGACCTGGTGGCCCGGCACGCTCGGCGCCATCGCTGGACGAGATGACGGCGCCTTCTCGTCCGAGGCCGCTCGATCCAAGCAGAGCTGAGGACGCTAGGAGTCGTCGCCCTCGCCGGCTTCGATGAGCTCGACCCGGGCCCGGAGCTCCTCGAGGAGCCCGCCGATCGCGCTGAGGTGCTCCTCGATCCGGCCCAGGTACGCCGACGGCGACGTGTCGGGAACCTCGTCGGCGATGTCGAGCTCGTTGACGACGGCCTCGGCGAACTCCGCTGAGGGCTCGGGAACGAGGAGCGTCCCCACGGCGTCGGCGCCGGGATCGGTCCACTCGACCATCACCGTGATGCCGACGGTCTCCAAACGACGTCGCAGGATGATCGTCGCCAACTTGGGGAACCGCCCGATCTCCACCATGGGAGGGACGCCCTCGGGGTCGTACTGGTAGTCGTCGTCCTCCTCCTCAGATGCTTCGTCGTCGGCGTCGTCCGATGGCCGGAGCGGGCGAAAGAGCGGCATGGGGCGCACACTACCTGTCGGCACCCCGGTCGAGCCGGGGTGGGGCCGGTAGGCTTGGGAGATGTCGAGTCCGGTTCGCCGATTTCATGTCGAGACCCTCGGCTGCCCCAAGAACGCGGTCGACTCCGACAAGGTGAGGGCCTCGCTCATCGCCGACGGGCTGGTGCCCGCGGTCGACGCCGCCCACGCCGACCTGGTCGTGGTGAACACGTGCGCCTTCGTCGAGGCCGCCCGGGTCGAGTCGATCGAGGTCACGCTGGCCCTGACCGACGCCGCCCCCGAAGGTGCACGCGTGGTGGTGACGGGCTGCATGGCCGAGCGGTACGGGGCCGAGCTGGCCGAGGCCCTCCCCGAGGTGCACGCCGTGGTGGGGTTCGCGGGTGAGGGCTCGATCGCCGCGGTCGCCGGATTCCTCGTGCCCACCGCCATCGCCCTCAAGCGCAAGCCCAAGGGTGTCCGTGACCTGCTCGAACTGCCGCGGGCGGCGCCGAGCGCACCGTGGGCGTACCTGAAGGTGGCCGAGGGCTGCGACCGGGCCTGCGCCTTCTGCGCCATCCCGTCGTTCCGCGGCGCCCAGCGGTCGCGCACCCCCGAGTCGATCCTGGCCGAGGCCCGCTCCCTCGTCCACGGCGGTGTCGCCGAGCTCGTCCTCGTCGCCCAGGATCTGGCGTGGTACGGCCGCGACGTGGGTGAGCCCGGGTCGCTGGCCCCGCTCCTCAGGCGCCTCGACGAGCTGGCGGTCGACGGGCTCCAGCGCGTCCGCCTGCTGTACCTCTACCCGTCGGAGGTACGCGACCCGCTGGTGTCGACGATGGTCGAGTTGCCGACGGTCGTCCCGTACTTCGACCTCTCGCTCCAGCACGCATCCCGGCCGCTGTTGCGCCGCATGGCCCGCTGGGGTGACGGCGACCGCTTCCGCTCGATGATCGACGGCATCCGTGACCGGCGACCCGAGGCGGCGTTCCGCTCGTCGTTCATCGTCGGCTTCCCGGGCGAGACCGAGGACGACCACGACGCACTCTTGGGCTTTCTCGCCGATGTCGAGCTCGACTGGGCGGGGTTCTTCGCGTTCTCACGCGAGGACGGAACGGCCGCGGCGTCGATGGACGGTGCCCCCGATCCCGAGCTGGTGGCCGAACGGCTGCGCGAGTGCGCGGCGCTCCAGGATCCCATCACCGCGTCACGTCGCGACGCCCTGATCGGCACTACCGTCGAGGTGCTCATCGACCGGTTCGAGCGGGATGCCGAAGCCGATGGCGCTGGCGCCGCCCCCACTGGTGCCGCCTCCGCTGCGGCTGCTGGAGTTGCGGTGGGCCGAACCCATCGCGAAGCGCCCGAGATCGATGGTGTCGTCACCGTCAGCGGGTGTCTCGCTGGTCGTCCCGGATCCATCGTCCGGGCCCTGGTCACCGGCGCGATGGGCGCCGATCTCGAGGCTGTCGCCCTCGCAGCGGTGACGCCGGCGACTGCTCCGGCCACGACCGGCCCGATCTCGGCGGTCGGAGCGGCCCTGTGAGCGAACCGCTCGGGCCGCCGCCGGGACCGGCCTCCGTGCCGGCTCCGGCTCCGGTCCCGGTCCCGGCGCATGCGGTGAGCGTCCCCGCAATCAGGCGCTTCAACGACAGGGCGATCATGACCCCGGCCAACGCGGTGACCGCCGCTCGGATCGTCCTGACGGTCCCGTGGTTGTGGCTGGTCGCCACCGACGGTGCCTCGTGGCTCGCGGTCGGGGCTTGGTTCGTGCTGAGCGCATCCGACGGGTTCGACGGCTGGTTGGCCCGCCGCGACGGTGCAACGCGCTCGGGGGCGTTCCTCGATCCTCTTGCCGACAAGTTCTTCACCGTGGGCGCCTTCATCACCCTCGCGGCCGACGACCTGTTCGCCTGGCTCCCGGTACTGGTGGTCACCGGCCGCGAGGTGGGCATCCAGGTCTACCGGTCGGTGCTCGGCCGGCGCGGCGTCTCGCTGCCAGCCACGATGCTCGGCAAGGTCAAGACCAACGTGCAGATGGGCGCGGTCTTGTTGGCCATCACCCCCGTCCTGGTCGACGAGCGCTGGCTGCTCGACCTCGGGCTCTGGGTGGCCTGCGGGTTCACCGTGTGGTCGGGCGCACAGATCGTGTTCAGAGCCACCCGGCCCCGCCCCGGAGAGCCGGTGGCGAACCTCGACCCGTCATGACCGTCGGCACGTCTTCGCGACGAGCCGACCCAGGAGCCCGTTCGGGCGAAGGAGCGCAGATCGATGAGATGCGAGGTCCTGGCCATCGGGACCGAGCTGTTGCTCGGCCAGATCGTCGACACGAACAGCGCCTGGATCGGTGAACGTCTGGCCGAGCACGGGATCGACACCGTCGAGCACGTGAAGATCGGCGACAACGAGGACCGGATCGTGGCGGCGCTCGAACGTCTGCTCGCCGGCGCCGACGCCGTGATCGTCTGCGGCGGCCTCGGCCCCACGCCCGATGACGTGACCCGGGAGTGCATCGCCACGGTGATGGGTCGAGCCCGCGACGGCCTCGATCATCTCGGTCGCCTCGACCACGCCGTCTCCTCGTCGACGCCGGCCCCACTCGTGCGCGACGAACGCATCGTCGAGCACATCGCAGGGATGTTCGCCGCCCGAGGACGCGACTTCCCGGCCAACAACCTGCGCCAGGCCGATGTGCCCGAGGGCGCAGCGGTCCTCTGGAACCCCATCGGGACCGCCCCAGGCCTCAAGTGCCCGATCGGCCCGCCCGATACTTTCGAGCAGCGTCAAAAGGTCGTGTACGCCGTGCCCGGCGTTCCCTACGAGATGACCCGCATGATCACTGAACAGGTGCTCCCCGATCTCCTCGACCGCATGGGTGAGCGCGCGGTCATCGTGTCGCGCACGCTCAAGACCTGGGGTGCTTCGGAATCGGGTCTGGCCGAGATGATCGACGCTCGGGTGCAGGCCCAGAGCAACCCGACCATCGCCTTCCTGGCTCGGGGGATCGAGGGCATCTGCATCCGCATGACCGCCAAGGCCCCCTCGGCCGAGGAGGCCGATGCGCTCATCGAGCCCGAGGAAGCCACCCTGCGTGCGCTGGTCGGCGATCTCGTGTTCGCCGTCGACGACGAGACGATGGAGCACACCGTCCTCGACCTCTGTCGGAAGCGGGGCTGGACCCTCGCCGTGGCCGAGTCGGTCACGGGCGGGCTGGTGGCGTCGCGCATCTGCTCGGTGCCGGGGGCGTCCGAGGTGTTCCGGGGCGGCGTGGTCTCGTACGCCACCGACGTCAAGCGCTCGGTGCTCGGGGTGCAGGCGCCCGAGGTGGTCTCGGCCCAGTGCGCTCGCGAGATGGCCGACAACGTCCGTCGGGTGCTCGGCGCCGATGTCGGGATCTCGACGACCGGTGTCGCCGGCCCCGACCCGCTCGACGGTCATCCGGTGGGTACGGTCTGGATGGGCCTGGCGATCCCGGGCGTGCCGCTCGAAGCCGTCTCGACCCGGCTGCCGGGCGATCGAGACCGGATCCGCCAGTTCTCGAGCATCTCGGTCCTCAACCTCTTGCGCATGCGCCTGCTGGCGCTCGGCCACAGCTAGGCGCGAGGAGCACAGTCATGCCCGACCTCTATGGCCGCTCTCGTCGCCTGTTCATCGGCATTCGACCGCCTGATCCGGTCATCCTCGCGATCGAGCAGCATCTCGGACCGCGCCGGACCCAGCGCGACATCCTCCGGTGGTCGCGGCGCGAGCAGTGGCACGTGACCCTGCGCTTCCTCGGAATGACCGACGAGGCCCGATCGGTGGCGCTCGCCATGGCGGCGGCCACCGCCCGCATCTCGCAGTTCTCGATGCAGTTCGGGGGCTTCGGGGCGTTTCCGTCACCGATGCGAGCCTCGACGGTGTGGCTCGGGGTGGCCCAGGGCGGTCATCGGATCGAGACGGCGGCACGGGGCCTGAGCGGCCCCCTCGAACGGATGGGCTTCGCCACCGATCGGCGGCCCCACCTCTCGCATCTCACCGTGTGCCAGCTGACGGACGAAGCCGACGTCCGGCTGCTGCTCAACGACCTGGCCGGCAAGACGGTCGGGCCCCGATTCGCCGTGACCGAGCTGGTGTTGTTCGAGAGCGTGCCCGACGGGATCGGGAACCGGTACGTGCCGCTGGCCGTGGCGCCTCTGGCGCCCAACTCGGCCCGAGCGGCGTTTCGGGCGAGAATGCTTGATCGAACGAACGTTCGCTGATAGGTTGAATCCCATCGGTGGAACTCCACGCCGGTGGTTCGACCTGCTCGCCGTGTTCTCGATGCCGAAGCTGCACTCGACATCGGGGTCCGGGGTTTGTGTCACACCCCGTGCGTATCCTCCTCCGCATGAGCCTCTCGAATGTCTGTTCGGGGTTCTGACCACGACCTGTCGACGATGTGCAACCGCTCTAGGAGGATCCGGTGGACCGTTCCAAGTCCCTCGACATGGCGCTGAGCCAGATCGAGAAGCAGTTCGGTAAGGGCTCGATCATGAAGCTGGGCGACAAGCCCCACGTCGAGATCGACGCCGTGTCCACGGGGGCCCTGGCCCTCGACGTGGCGCTCGGTATCGGCGGCCTGCCCCGGGGGCGCATCGTCGAGATCTTCGGCCCCGAGTCATCGGGGAAGTCCACCCTGGCACTGCACGTGGTCGCCGAGGCCCAGCGCAACGGGGGCACGTGCGCATACATCGACGCCGAGCACGCCATGGACCCGGTGTACGCCCAGGCGATCGGCGTCAACGTCGACGAGCTGTTCATCTCGCAGCCCGACACCGGCGAGCAGGGCCTCGAGATCGTCGACATGCTGGTGCGCTCGGGTGCGCTCGACGTGGTCGTCATCGACTCGGTCGCCGCGCTCGTGCCCCGAGCCGAGATCGAGGGCGAGATGGGCGACACGCACGTGGGTCTCCAGGCCCGCCTCATGTCGCAAGCCCTGCGCAAGCTGGCCGGGAACCTGCACAAGTCGAACACGATCGCCGTGTTCATCAACCAGCTCCGTGAGAAGATCGGCGTGATGTTCGGCAGCCCCGAGACCACCCCGGGTGGGAGGGCGCTCAAGTTCTACTCCTCGGTTCGGCTCGACATCCGTCGCATCGAGTCGATCAAGGACGGCCCCGAGGTCGTGGGCAACCGCACCCGGGTCAAGGTCGTCAAGAACAAGGTGAGCTCGCCGTTCAAGCAGGCCGAGTTCGACATCATGTACGGCAAGGGCATCAGCCGCGAGGGCTCGGTGCTCGACATGGCCGTCGATCTGGCCATCGTCAAGAAGTCCGGGGCCTGGTACACCTACGACGGTGAGCAGCTCGGTCAGGGACGCGAGAACGTCAAGACGTTCCTCATCGAGAGCCCCGAGCTCATGGTCGAGCTCAGCGAGAAGATAAAGCAGACCGTGGGTCTCACACCCGACAGTTCCGACAGCATCGTTTCGGTCGACGAGATCGATCTGGCCGAGGTCGACATCGATTGAGGGTCGTCCGGCGCCAACGGGCCCGTACACTTCCCCCGTGACCCGCCGCTTCCACATCCGCACCTTCGGGTGCCAGATGAACGAACACGATTCCGAGCGCATCGCGGGCCTGCTCGCGGCCGACGGCATGGAGGCCACCACCGACGTCGAAGCGGCCGACGTGGTGGTCCTCAACACCTGCTGCATCCGGGAGAACGCCGACAACAAGCTGTACGGCCATCTCGGCCACCTGGCGTCGTTGAAGGCCGTCCGCCCCGATGTTCAGATCGCCGTCGCGGGGTGTCTCGCCCAGAAGGACCGCGAGGCGATCCAGATGCGAGCGCCCCACGTCGACGTCGTGTTCGGAACCCACAACCTCGACCGCGCGGCAGTGCTGCTCGACCAGGCTCGACGCTCGGGCCCGGTCGTGGAGATCCTCGAGGAGTCCGAGACGTTCCCGTCGGCACTGCCGGCCCGGCGCGACGTCGAGCACGCAGCGTGGGTGACGATCCAGATCGGCTGCGACAACTCGTGCGCCTTCTGCATCGTTCCCGCGGTGCGCGGCAAGGAGATCAGTCGACGCCTGGGCGACATCGTGCACGAGGTCGAGGGCCTCGCGGCCGACGGCGTCACCGAGATCACCCTCCTCGGCCAGAACGTCAACTCGTACGGGCGCGATCTCGGGGCCGGACAGTGGCGACCCCTCTTCGCCGATCTGTTGCGTGCGGTCGACGCGATTCCCGGCATCCGGCGGGTCAGGTACACGTCGCCGCATCCGAAGGACCTGCGTCCGGAGACGGCCAGCGCCATGGCCGAGTGCCGGTCGGTGTGCGAGCATCTGCATCTGCCGTTGCAGTCGGGGAGCGATCGGATCCTGGCGCGGATGCATCGGGGCTACACGGCCGAGCGGTACCTCGAGCGCCTGGCCATGGCCCGTGCCGCGGTCGACGACCTGGCCGTGACCACCGACATCATCGTGGGGTTCCCCGGCGAGACCGACGACGACTTCGAGCGCACGCTCGAGGTGGCCCGCGAGGCGAACTACGACAGCACCTACACGTTCGTGTTCTCGCCCCGGCCCGGCACCGAGGCGGCGTTGATGGCCGACGAGTTCGTCCCCGATGCGGTGGCGCGTCAGCGGATGCGGCGTCTCGTCGAGGTCGTCGAAGCGAGTGCCCTCGAGCGGGCCCGAGCGCGGATCGGGCGGGTCGAGGAGGTCCTGGTCGAGGGTCCGTCGAAGAAGGACGCCGCGATGCTCTCGGCCCGCACCAGGCAGAACAAGCTCGTCCACTTCGCGGCCGACCTGCGAGCCGGTTCCTACGCCGAGGTCGAGATCACCGCGGCGGCGCCCCATCATCTCGCCGGGCGTCTGGTCAAGGTGACGAGCGTCCCGCGTCGGGCCCGCATCCGCATCCCGGTCTCGGCCCACCTCGACCGCGCCGAGTCCAGCGCCGGCGGCCATGCAGTCCGGGATGGCGAGGCCGCGCCCGGCGTCGCCGCGGCGATCGCCCTGAGCCTCGATGCCGGCTGAGGCCCCGAGCGCCCGCTCCCGTCCGGGCGTGGCCGGCCCTCGCGTCGAGGTCCCCCTGTCGGAGCGTCGCAACGAGAGAACGAGCAGACCCGGCGGGCGAACCCATCTGGCGCTGGTCGGGCCCACGGCCTCGGGGAAGTCGAGCCTGGCCCTGGCCGTCGCCGAGGTTCTCGGTGACGTCGAGATCGTGACGCTCGACTCGATGCAGGTGTACCGGGGGATGGACCTCGGGACGGCCAAGGCGACCCTGGCCGAGCAGCGGCGGGTACGCCATCACCTCCTCGATGTCGTCGAGCCGAACGAGGAGTGGTCGGTCGCCCGAACCCAGTCGGCAGTGTCCGAGGTGGTGGCCGAGATCGAGGGGCGTGGCCACCGTGCCTGTCTCGTGGGCGGCACCGGGCTCTACGTGCAGGCCGTCGTCGACGGATTGACGCTGCCCGGCGACTTCCCGGGGATCCGGGCCAGGCTGGAGGTCGCAGCATCGAGCCCCGGAGGCTTGGCCCGCCTCCACGCCGAGCTCGACGTGCTCGATCCCGAGGCGGCACGCCGCATCGAGCCGACGAACCACCGACGCGTGGTGCGGGCCCTCGAGGTGGTCAACGGGACCGGTCGACCGTTCTCGTCGTTCGGACCGGGGATGTCGTCGTACGGCGAGCCCGTGTTCCCGGTTCGTCTCGCCGGCGTCTGGCTGCCCCGGCCGGTCCTGGCGGCTCGGATCGAACGCCGGGCGCGGGGCATGCTGGCGGCCGGCCTGGCCGATGAGGTCGCGCTGTTGGCTCGGCGCCACCCGGAAATGTCGCGCACCGCAGCGCAGGCCATCGGCTACAAAGAGCTCCTGTCAGGCCGGGCGCCCGTCGACGTGCTCCCGGAGATCGTCGCTCGTACCCGCGCTCTGGCCCGACGCCAGCGCATGTGGTTCAGGCGTGATCCCCGCATCACCTGGTTCGCGACCGACGACGATCCCGAGCGGCTCCTCGGGGCGCTGCTCACCGGTTGGGCCCTCGACGATCGGCCCAGCACGTCGACGTCGCACCCCGAGACCCCCCGTTCCCATCCCGACCTCCGCCTCAGCGCCGCCCGCTGACCGGCACGGAAGCCCCGACACCCCGCCACCCCGCGCCGCTC